>JBDSTA010000383.1:0-3761 GCA_039928475.1 Gemmatimonadaceae bacterium
TGGCCTGCGTGGCGAGTGCGGCCTTCCTCGTCGTCGCACAGCTGGCTGGCTGGCTCCCGGTCACCGTCCACGAGACGTCGACCCCGACCGAGTCGGTCATCGCCGTCGTCCTCGCGGTGGCCGTGACGGTGCTGAGCCTCACGCTGTTGATGCGGCAGGCGGAAGAGGTCGCGACCGAGGACCTCGTCAACATGTTCGTGCACGACATGCGCTCGCCACTGACGGTGGTGATGGCGCGCCTGGACATGCTGCGGTCGGACGTCGCCAGTGACAGTGAGGCGGCCGAACACGCCGACGCGGCCATGACCGAGGCCATTCACCTGAACCGGATGGCGAACAACCTCCTCGACGTCAGCCGCCTCGAGGGAACGCGACTCGTTCTCCGTCGCACACCGTCGAATGTGTCCGACCTCGCGCGGAATGTCGCGCACGCACTCGCCCCGCTCGATCCGTCACGCCACATCGAGGTGCGTGCAGGGGAGCCCGTGACGTGCGAGTGTGATGCGGAGCTGCTCCGGCGCATCACGGAAAATCTCGTCAGCAATGCGCTCAAGCATACGGAGCCCGGAGGTCATGTCGTCGTCGACGTATCATCCGCTCACGCATGCGTACGGATCGCCGTGGAAGACGACGGTCCCGGTATCCCGGAGACGGAGCGCACGCAGATCTTCGAGCGCTACTCGGCGAAGGGCCTGCGCGCGCGGAACGGGCAGCACTCCGTGGGGCTGGGCCTCGCCTTCTGCAAGCTCGCAACTGCCGCACACGGCGGGCGCATCTGGGTGGAAGCGGTGACGCCGCATGGCAGCCGCTTCGTCGTGGAGCTGCCGGCCGCGTAGTCACGACGCCTTGCGCACCGGGTAGCACAGGTGCGTGACACCCACGCCCTGGATCGCCGTCGGGTTGCCAAGCACTGATGGCGTGACGGTCAGGTTGTCGAAGAGGCGAACGCCGGAGCCGAGCAGGACCGCCGCGACGTCCACGTGAATCTCGTCGAGCAGTCCGGCATTCAGCAGCTGCTGGATCGTGTCCGCACCGTGGACCCCGACGGCCTTGTCGCCCGCGGCAGCCTTCGCCTGCTTCACGGCGCTCTCGAGCCCGTCGGTCACGAAGTTGACGGTCGAGTTGGGCCGCGGCCATCCGGCGGGGACCTGGTGCGTCAGCACGAACGCCGGACCCCACGCGTGATTGCCGCCCCAACCATCGGCGACCTCGAACGTGCGCCGCCCCGTGAGCACGGCCCCCAGCTCCGACCAGAGCGCGCGCAGGTGGATCGCGCTCGGCGCGGACACATTGAACGTCATGGGATCCGAGCCGCCGGTGTGAAACGGGACGTCTCCCGAGTTCATGTACCAGCCGAACACCTCGCCGACGCCATCGTTCTTGTCGGCGACGAAGCCGTCGAGCGACATGGACATGAGTGCGACAACCTTTGACATGGCAATATTCTCTTTGACGGGTTGGGGGTGCGTCCAGCGGGTCGCCCATACAACGAACGGGCACCCTGCGATTTCGACACCACCCCGCAATTCGACAGCGGCCTCGGCGCTTGCGCCGTAAATCCCACAGTCGGCTGTTAGTCCTGTGCCTGTCCCCGGGTTATCCTGAGCGATGACGAAAACCGTACACACGCGGCGATTTCTCGCCGCGCTGCTGGTCGCGGGCTGCTCCAAGCCCGCTCCTCCCGCCGCGCCGCCGCCGCCCGAAGTCGGCATCATCACCGTGGTGACGCAGCCGGTGATGGACGTCATCGAGCTCCCCGGGCGCCTCCAGGCCATACGTACGTCAGAGGTTCGTGCGCGCGTGGACGGCATCGTGCAGCGCCGCCTCTATACGGAAGGCACGGACGTCCGCGCCGGCCAGCCCCTCTTCGCCATCGATCCGCGCCAGCTCCGGACGCAGTTGTCCGCCTCCGAGGCGGCCCTCGCGCGCGCACGCGCAACGGCTGCCAACGCCGAGCAGGACGTCACGCGCTACAAGGGACTCGTCGCGCAGCAGGCGCTCAGCCAGCAGGAGTACGACGCGGCCGTCGCGCGCCTGCGCACCGCGCAGGCGGATGTCGCACAGACCAGCGCGCAGATCGCCGCCGCGCGCCTCAACCTCAGCTATACCACCGTCACCGCGCCCATCTCTGGCCGGGCGGGGCGCGCCGCCGTCACCGAAGGCTCGCTCGTGAGCGGCTCGGGCGCCACGCTCCTCACCACCATCGAGCAGCTCGATCCGATCTACGCGAACTTCGCGCAATCCAGCTCGGATGTGCTTGCGCTGCGCAACAAGATCAGCTCTGGCACGCTCATGGCGCCGACGACCACGCGCGTGCCCGTGCATCTCGTGCTGGAGGACGGGACACTCTACCGCATGCCGGGACATCTCGACTTCGTTGACATGAGCATCGACGAAGCGACCGGCACCGCGGCGCTGCGCGCGGAATTTCCCAATCCCGCGCGGGCGCTGCTGCCGGGCCAGTTCGTGCGCGCTCGCGTCGAGGCTGGCATCCAGCCCAAGGGACTGCAGGTGCCGCAGCGTGCCGTGACGATCACGCCGCAGGGCGCGACCGTGCTCGTCGTCGGCGCGAAGGACATCGTGGAGAGCAGGCCCGTGAAAGTCGGCGCGTTGCAGGGCGGCGCGTGGATCATCCAGAGCGGGCTCTCCGCTGGCGAGCGCGTGGTGGTGGACGGGCTCCAGAAGGCGGCGCCAGGCAAGCCCGTGAAGCCGGTGCTGGCGAAGGGCACATGAGTCCCCAGTTCTTCATCGATCGCCCGGTCTTCTCCTGGGTGATCGCGCTCGCGATCGTCTTCGCCGGCGGCATCGCGCTGCGGTCGCTGCCCATCGAGCAGTATCCGACCATCGCGCCGCCGTCGCTCACGATCAGCGCCGCATATCCCGGCGCCGACGCGTCCGTGCTCGCGACGAACGTCACGCAGGTGATCGAGCAGGAGCTCAACGGCGTCGAGGGATTCCTCTACATGTCGTCGTCGAGCCAGTCGAACGGCACCGCGTCGATCAGCGTCACCTTCCGCTCGGGCACGGACATCAACGTCGCGCTGATGGAAGTGCAGAACCGGCTGCGACGGGTCGAGGCGCGCCTCCCCGAGGAAGTGCGCCGCCAGGGTGTGCAGGTCGTCAAGGCGAACACGGGGTTCCTGATGATCGTCGCGCTCACGTCGAAGAGCGGCGCGATGAAGACGCTGGACCTCGGCAACTTCGCCGTCACGCGCGTGGTGGACGAGCTGCGTCGCGTGCCGGGCGTCGGCGACGTGCGGTCGTTCTCCTCCGAGTACGCGATGCGCGTGTGGCTCGACCCCGCGAAGCTGGCGAGCTACAAGCTGTCGCCCTCCGACGCGCTCGCCGCGGTGCAGGAGCAGAACAGCCAGTCCGCCGGCGGCTCGCTCGGTGACCGGCCCCTCGCCGAGGGGAGCGAGCTCAATGCCGCGATCCTCACGCAGAGCCGCTTCTCCACGCCCGAGCAGTTCCAGAACGTCATCCTACGCGCCAACCCCGACGGCTCGGTGATCCACCTCGGCGATGTGGCGCGCGTGGAGCTGGGCGCACAGAGCTACGGCTTCGACCTCGAGCTGAACGGCCGGCCCGCGGCGGGCATGGCGCTCCAGCTCACGCCCGGCGCGAACGCACTCGCGGCCGCGACGGAAGCAAAGGCGCGCATGGCAACGCTGGCGCTCACCTTCCCGCCTGACATCGAGTGGAGCGTGCCCTACGACTCCACGCCCTTCGTCAGCGCGTCCGTCACGTCGGTCGTGGAAACG
>JBDSTA010000384.1:0-6473 GCA_039928475.1 Gemmatimonadaceae bacterium
GGCCACGCTCTACCACACGGTGGACTCCACCTTCAGCGCCCACCCCGGCGACGAGCCCGCACAGGTTGCGCTGCGCATCGCCATTCGCGACTCGCTGTACACGGAGGCGCGCGAGCAGCTCATCCACCGACACCATGTACGGGGGGCTTCGCGACAGTTCGTCGCCACACTCCAGTGTCATGGGACGATCCCGCACGATTGATACGCGCGCCGTCGTCATCTCCGGCGGCCGCGGTGCGGTGGCCGCGTCGGCCTGCACGAGGTCCAGGACGGACTGCTCGCGCGCGCCCGGCGCCATGCCCTCCGCCGCATCGAGCGCCCGTTGGAGCGTGCAGGCGTCCGCTTCCTTGATGAGTTGCTCCGCCCGCAATGGGCGCACGCCGACTGCGCGCAGGCGCGCCGCGAGCCGCTCCCTCCAGTCCTCCGCCAGAAAGACCACGGCGTGGTCGAGCTTCAGGCGCGCCACTTCGTGCGCGACCGCCGCCGCCCCGGGACGCGCCGCGTACAGCGACGCAATCCGTCGCGTGCCGAACTGCATCTCGCCGCCAACGGGTACCAGCCACGACGCGACGAGCATCAGCGGCACGACGAGCAGCGACCCCGCACGCATCCACGGCCAGCTCACGCGCTCGCGGATCGCGGGTGCGAGACGCGCCGTGTACATGACAAAGACCGGCGCAGCGATGAACAGGAATCGCGGGCCCAGAAAGTAGCTCTCGGACCAGTACGCGGCGTACCCGGCGAGAAAGATCACGACGAGCGCCGCGCAGAAGCGGTCCCACACGCTCGCGCGCCTGAGCACGAGCAGCGTGATGACGACGAGCAGCATCGCCGGCACGGGCCACGCGAAGAGTGCGACGTCCAGCTTCATCAGGTACGCGGACGCCATGTACAACCCGCGCCGCGGCGTGTGGTCGAAGCCCAGCGGTGTGGCGTGAAAGCCCGGACGGTGCTCGGGTCCGTTCAGCACATCATACGCGAACGCGAATGGCGATCCTGTCGTCATCGTGTTTGCAACGAGGAGCAGCGCGACGGGAATCGCGCCCGCGATGCACTCGGTCACGATGGAGCGCGTGCGCCATGCGTGCGCACGCGATACCGCGAGCTGGAAGCCACCGATGAGTGCCGCGACGACGAACGCATCGAAGGGGCGAATCGCAGCAGCCACGCCGACACACGCACCGATCACGGCCGCGAGCCCGACGGACGTGCGTCGCGACTCTGCAACGTGCCAGCGTGCGAGTGCAGCAAGCGCGACCCACAGGAGCGCGAGCGTGCCCGTGTGATTCATCTGCGTGCCCGCCATGAAGAACAGTGTCGGGCAGAGCGCCGCGAGCAGCGCAGCGACACGCGCGGTGAGCTCGTCGGTCGTCGAACGGACGAAATCGTAGATGGCCGCGATCGACACGGCACCGAGCAACGGGTTGACGAGCCACGGAACGCCGGCCAGCACGCCGAGCGCGAGTAGCACGGGCCCACCCATCGGGAACTGCGCGAACCACTTGCCGCCGAGCGTCAGTGTCTCGTTGGTGGAGAAGAACTGCACGGGATCGGGCGTTGCCGCCGTGAGCCGCCCGTGCGCGAGCAGCAATGCCTGGAAGCGCTGCGAGAACTCGTCCCCGACCGCGGGCTGGTGGCCGAAGAGCCGCCATCCGAAGTAGATCGACAGCGCCGACGCGAGCGCTCCGGTCGCGACTGCGAACACGCGCGAGGAGGGTGCGAGCAGCCACGACGACAGCCGTGCGAACGCCGACTCGATGCGTCGCGGTGCGATGGCGCCGAGCACGAGCGCGAGCGCGAAGAGTGCGCCACCCCATGGCAGCCACTGGCGCACGGCATATGGCCACCAGGGGAGTCCGGCACCCGTCGTGATGAAATTCGCCATCGGCACGAGGCCGAGGAGCGCGATGAGCAGCGCGACGATGCGGAGGAAGATCACTCGGCCGTCGTCACTTCGAGCCCGTATCGAAGCGCGCCTTCATGAGTGCGCGCAGGTCGATGGCGGGACCTGCCGCCGCGGGGGCAGGGGCGGGGACGTCGCCGGGCTCCTCCACGACGACACGCTGCATCGTCGCGCGCACGCCGCGGTCGAGGAAGCGCGAGAGCTGGTCGAACGTGTAGTCCGCGCTCCGCCGGGAGCCGTACACCTGCATCGGGTAGATGACCGCGAGCTCGTCCTTCGCGCGGGTGAGGGCGACGTACATGAGGCGTCGCTCTTCCTCGAGCTCGTCGGGGTCTTCCACGGCGCGCGAGGACGGGAACCAGCCGTCCACGGCCCAGATGAGGAACACCGCCTTCCATTCCTTGCCCTTCGCGCTGTGCACCGTGCTGAGGATCAGCGAGTCGGATTCCGATTCACTCCCGCCCGCGAGGTCCTGCGTGTTGGACGGCGGGTCGAGTGCGAGCGCGGAGAGGAAGCTCGTGCGCGACGGATATCCGGCGGAGATGGTGCGCAGCTGGTCGAGGTCGGCGAGGCGGGCCTCGGGGCGATCGTACTTCTCGCGGAGGATCGAATCGTAGATCGCGCGCACGGCGGCGATGTCGCTCGCGACCTTCGCGCCACCTTCGGCGCCCTCGCGGTTCGTCACGCCACGCAACTGGCGGAGGAGCACGGCGAGGGAGCGGTGGGCCTCGCGGGCCTTGGGCGGAGCGATCAGGTGCGTGAAGGCATCCGGATCCCAGGCCCGCTCCTGCATCGTGTCCATCATGCTGCGCGCCGTGGTATCGCCGATGCCGGGCATGAGCATGAGGATACGGTACCAGCTCACCTCGTCGCGCGGGTTCTCCGACACGCGAAGGAAGGCGAGGACGTCCTTGATGTGCGCCGCCTCGAGGAACTTGAGCCCGCCCCACTTGTCGAAGGGGATGTTGCGGTTGGCGAGCTCGATCTCGAGGTCGGCCGACATGTACCCCGCGCGGAAGAGCACGGCCATCTCGCGCAGGTCGACGCCCGACTCGTGGAGCTGGAGGATGCGGTCGACGACGAAGCGCGTCTGCTGCGCCTCGTCCTTCGCGGTGACGAGCCACGGCAGCTCGCCACCCTCGCGCGTGGTGAAGAGATCCTTCGTGAAGCGCTCCTCGGCGCGTGAGATCACCGTGTTGGAGAGCGTGAGGATCGGCTGCGTGGAGCGGTAGTTCTGCGCGAGCGTGACCATCGTGGCGCCGGGGAACTGGCGCGGGAAGTCGAGGATGTTGCGGAAGTGGGCGCCGCGGAATGCGTAGATGCTCTGCGCGTCGTCACCGACCACGGTGAGCTTCCGGTGCGTGCCGCACATGCCGCGGAGGATTCGGGCCTGGAGGAGGTTCGTGTCCTGGTACTCGTCCACGAGCACGTGGTCGTAAAGCCCGGCGATGCGGAGCTGCAGGTCCGGCGACGCCTCGAGCATGATGGCCCAGAAGAGGAGCAGGTCGTCGTAGTCGACGAGGTTGCGCTCGGCCTTTCGTGTCGTGTAGTCGCCGAAGAGGCGGGTGATCTGCTCCTCGTACTCGAGGAACTGTGGCGTATCGCGGTGGAGGAGCTCGTCGAGCGGGAGCTCGGTGTTGATGTGGCGGGAGTAGAGCCAGTGGAGCGTTTCCTTCTTGGGGAAGCGCTTCGCCGACTTGCCGAGTCCGAGGGAGCCGCGGGCGAGCTGCATGAGGTCTTCGGCGTCGCCCTGGTCCATGATGGTGAAGTCGGCGGGGAGGCCGGCGGACTGTCCGAACTGGCGGAGGAGGCGGTGGCCGACGGAGTGAAAGGTGCCGCCGTGCACGCGCGCGCCCGCTGAGCCCACGAGTCGCTCGGCGCGGGAGAGCATTTCTGCGGCGGCGCGGCGCGTGAAGGTGAGGAGGAGGATGCGCTCGGGGCTGACGCCGCGTTCGATGAGGGCGGCGACGCGATGGATGAGCGTGCGCGTCTTGCCGGTGCCGGCGCCCGCGATGACCAGGAGGGGGGCGTCGCCGAATGTGACGGCGCGCGCCTGATCCGGGTTGAGGGAGGCGGTGACCTTGTTCTCGTCGCCGGGAGGGAGGTCCCGCGGTCTGGGGCGGTAGAGGCGGGGCTCGTCGGCCATGGGGGCCAATATATAGTGGTGGGCCCGAACGTTGCCCGAACCGGAAAGATTTCGGTCCGGTTGGCGTTACGCGGTGCCGGATGGAGCGTCTTCCGTGGGGTAAATCGGGTCAGATGGTCTCAGGGCGGGTCGTGACACGAGTCACTGTGTCCGGATGCCAATTGTGATATGAATGTGCGACCGAGGCGGATCGGAGAGGGTGGAGACGAAGGGGGTGGGTCACTTGACCGCTCCCCATCGCGCTCGTATCTTCCTTCGATTGCGCGTATTGGGCACGGAGTGTCTGCGGTAGAGAGCCGTGACGTACTCTCGTAGGGCCGCCGAAGGAGACGCTCCGCTGTTGTAAGTGCAGGGCTGGTGGTACAAGGCGGTAGCAAGAGAAGTCAGATGCAGTTTCGCAGTTATTCACGCACCATTCCTTAGGGGGAAGAATGCACAAAGTATCTCGTTCGCTGCTGCTCGCCGGAGTCCTGGCGTTCGGTACGCTGACGGCCGCGTGCGGTGACAAGGTCGAGCTGACCCAGGTCAATCCGAACACGGGCGTCACGCTGATCACCGTCACTCCGACGTCCGCATCCGTTGCGGCCGGCTCCACGCTTCAGCTGGCCGTTTCGGTCGTTGCTGATGCGAACACGGCCAAGACCGTCACCTGGTCCACGAGCTCCGCGGCTGTTGCCACGGTTGACGCGACCGGTAAGGTCACGGGCGTCGCGGCCGGTACGGCCACGATCATCGCGACCTCGACGGTCGACAACTCGAAGGCGGCTGCGGCGGTCATCACGGTGACGGCTGCTGGCGGCAATCAGAACACGCCGAACACGGTTGCGATCTCGACGATCACGCAGGGCGGTACGCTGTTCCCGGCCAACCTCGCCAACGTGGCGGGCCAGGTCGACGTTACGCTGTTCGTTTCTGGCCCGGGTGGCACGCTCAACCTGATCCAGAACTGCACGGCCAACGGCGCCACCAGCACGACGGGTGACGTCATTGTCGCGCAGCAGGTGATCGCGGGCTCGCAGAACCAGTCGCCCGTGACGCTCAGCTACAACACGGCCGCCACCGGCACCGTGACGAGCGGCCTCGCCGTCGTGAACGCCAACTCGAGCACGCCGATCGCCCTCAACGGCAATTGCGTCCTCAAGGCCCAGCTCGGCACGGCGATCGCGACGAACATCACGCCGTTCACGCTGAACAACGCCAACATCTTCCGCTCGGCCACGACGTTCACGAAGACCACGACGCTCGGAACGCAGAATGCGATCTCGGCGGCGAACGGCCTTCGCTACGACCAGGGCGACCTGAAGGTTGACGTGACGCCGGTCGTGTACACGACGGTTGCTCCGGGTGGCGCGGCTCAGACGCCGGCGCTCGCCACGATCAGCTACGCTGGTCGCGTCTTCACGAATGTCGCCTTCACGGGTGGCAAGTTCTCCGTCACGTTCCCGTCCACGGGTGCGACGGCTCAGAACATCGCACAGTACACGTCGCCCGCCGCTGGCGACCAGGTCATCGTCTCTGGCTACTCGGACGCGGTTGGCTCGCAGATCACGATCGGCAACCCGATCGCCGCGAACACGCTTCGCTCTGACAACCAGTCCCCGACGGTCAATGCCGGCGCCCTGGCGCAGGTCCTGAACCTGACGGGTGCTCCGCGTAACTACATCAACGCGGCGTATGCCTTCCTGGCCAACAACACGGCGCAGACGGATGCCGCGTTCGCAGCCTCGCAGATGACGGTGAGCTTCTACGTCGGTGCGGTTCCGGCCGGCGCTGTCTACCCGACCGCGCAGTCCGTCAGCTTCTCTGGCGCTGCCTGCTCGACGTCTGGCCTGACCAAGGTTGCCGCCGGCGCCGACATCGCGCAGACTGCTGCCCCGTTCACGCCGGGCTACTTCGTCCGCGTCGTCGAGAACGATCCCCTTGGCAACGCCGTCTGCCAGGATTTCGGTCCGTTCGGCGTCGACAAGCAGAACCCGAACGATCTGCAGGTCACGGGCGGTGCAGCCAACAACAGCGTCATCACGGCTGCCTCGACCACCACGTTCTTCTCGGTTGACTCGGTGTCCGGCTTCACGCCGGGTGCGGCGCTCCGCGTCCGCGCGCTCCGCAACTTCACGAACACGAGCTCCAACTGCGTCTACGGCGGCTTCGCCAGCAGCAACTGCCCCACGGTCGCCAGCGACTTCAATGTCGACCCGACCGGCGCGTTCACGACCGAGGCGTACTACCAGCTGCAGGTGTTCGCTCAGGACCAGGCCGGCAACGTTTCGCCGACCCTGACCCGCGTGTACCTGATCGACACGACCATCCCGACCGTTGGCGGCATCTCGATCCCGCAGACGCTCGTCGGTGGCCAGTCGGTCACGTTCACCTCGCAGGCGAACGACAACGTCGATCTCCAGTCCTCGAGCTTCGACATCATGT
>JBDSTA010000385.1:0-5241 GCA_039928475.1 Gemmatimonadaceae bacterium
GACCGCATCCCAGTCGAGGGGATACTCGAGGTTGCGCAGGCTCTCGTCGTGCTTGATGCCGGGGATGTAGTCCTTGTTGGGCAGCGCGATGGTCTTCGGCGATGCCACGCCCAGCTTCGTCGCGAGGGATGCGTCGAAGAGCTTGTCGTCGGCGGACCACATGAAGGGGTTGTTGACGACCGTGACGCCCTCGAGCACCGCGTGCTTGAGGTACGTGCGGTAGTAGCCCACCTCGTGCGAGATGCGATCGACGATCACCGAGTATGGGATGCGCTCGTCCATCGACGTGCCGCCGAGCTTCACGTACTCGACCTCGACGCCTTCGTCGCGGCGCGCGACTTCCTCGATGAGGGCGGGCGGGAAGGACCATTCGCGACCGACGATGAGGCCGACTTTCAGCATGTGGGTAGCCAGGTAAGAGTCAGTCAGTCCGACAGTCCGACAGTCGGGTCGAGAAGAAGGGCGACTGTCAGACTGTCCGGACTGTCCAGACTGACAGACTCCCGATTCACACGCCGTCCGAACCGCCTATATAGGTGCCGATCATCTGCCGCCAGTACGGCCAGTCATGCGACCAGCCGTCCCAGATGCGCAGGGCGTTCCAGATGCCCTTCGTGAACAAGCGGTCGGAAAAGTACTCGCTGTTCCCACGCAGCGGATCGTCCCGGCCGATCGCCAGGATGATGTCCATGCGCTGCATCGCCGCGAGGCGCTCTCCGTCGTGCTCGCCCATCACGAACTCGGCCGGGTTCCACGGATAGACCTGCTCGTTCGTCTCGCCGTTCGTCACTTCGCGGATGTCGTAGACGCCACTGAGCCCGATGGCGCGGCTCACCAGGTGCGGGTAGCGCAGCGCGAAGCTCAGCGCGTGGTACGCGCCGAAGCTCGCGCCGGTCGTCATCAGGAAGGGATTGTCGTTGCGGCTCGTCGTGAGCGGCAGCACCTCGTCGCGCAGGTAGGCGTCGTACTGCGCGTGACGATACGCGCGGTCCGACACGCGCTTCCACTTCGCATACCAGCTGTCGGCGTCCACGCTGTCCACGCAGTAGAGCTGGAGCCAGCCGCGCTCGAGGTGCTCCGCGAGCGCGGTGATCATCCCCTGGTCTTCCCACTCGAAGAAGCGGCCCATCGAGCTCGGGAACACGATCGCGCGGGCACCGGCGTGACCGAACACCAGCAGGTCCATGTCACGCTCGAGGCGCGGACTGTACCAGCGAACATGCTCACGGTGCATCTGGCGCGGGGCTGGACGTTGGAAAGAGGAACTTCAACACGCGATCGAAGCGAAGCGCCCAGCTGTGCTCGTTGTGCTCCCCACCTTCTTCCTCGAGATACGCGAGGTCCTCGCCGACGACCCATCCCTTCGCGACGAGCGCATCGCGCAGCGCCTGCACGTTCGCGATCGTTTCGTCGCCCTCGGCCGTCCCCGCGTCGAGCCAGATGCGAAGAGGCAGCTTGCCGCGCAGCGCGTCAACCTCGCTCAGCAGCACGCGGTTGTCCCACCACACCGAGGGCGACAGCACTGCCAGCCGCGAGAACGCCGTGGGATAGCGCAGGCCGAGGTGCATCGTCAGCAGCCCGCCCAGCGACGAGCCGCCGAGCGCGGTGCTCGCGGCACTCGGCAGCGTCTTGTACGTCTCGTCGATGAAGGGCTTGAGCTCCTCGATGAGCATGTGGCCGTAGTCGTCGGCATGGCCGCCGCGGCCCATGTCCTCGCCGACGGTGGGCGTGTACTCGTCCACCCGGTGCTCGCCGGTGTTGTAGATGCCGACGATGATCACGGGCTCGATCTCACCGGACGTGATGAGTGCCTGGGCGCTCTCGTCCACGTGCCACTCCTCGCCGAACGACGTGGCCTGGTCGAACACGTTCTGGCCGTCATGCAGGTACAGCACGGGATACCGCTCGGCCGACTGGACGTCGTATCCGGGCGGCAGGTAGACGACGACAGTCCTCGCGTGCTCGAGATACCGCGACGCGAAGTTCTCGTGCATGCGCACGTCGCCCGTGAGGGTGTGCTCCACGGGCGGGGCGGGTTCGGCGATTGTCTGGGGTGCCTGCGCGTCGATCATGAAGGGCGGCGGAAAGTGCAAGGAGAGGACCAGCGGAGTCTAGCCTATCCCTGCCCTTCCAACGCCCCCGCTGCCACAAAATTGGACGGCGTGTATCCCATCTCCGGACGGTAGAGCGCCTGCAGCCTCGCGATGTCGCCGTCGGTGTCGCCAGTGGGCTGGAAGGTGGGAAGGATGCGGACCTCCCTGCGGCTCCAGTCGAACGCGACGGGCACGATAGGGACCCCAGCGGCGCGGGCGATATGGTAGAAGCCCGTCCGCCAGTGGTCCACGCGCCTGCGCGTGCCCTCCGGCGCCAAAGCCAGCATGAAGCGATCTTCGGCAGCGAACATCGCCGCCACCTCGGCGACCACGCCCTCGTGCGAATCGCGGTGTACCGGCCGGCCGCCGATCATCCGCATGAACGCGCCGAGGGGTCCGTGGAAGAGGCTGTCCTTCCCGAACCAGTGCGTCTCCACCTCCAGCGCGAACTTCACGAAGACGCCGACGATGAAGTCCCAGTTGGACGTATGCGGCGCGACGATGAGCACGAACTTCGGAATGGGCGGGATCTCGCCGGCGACCTTCCACCCGCCGAGGCGCATCATGGTCCGCCCGATCGTGCGCAGCAGCGGATGCCGCGCCGACGGATAGCCATGCGGCGGGTTGCGCTCGCTCATTCCTGCCCCGACTCCGCGAGCGCGCGGACGATGCGCGTGTCCGGCACGAGCCACATCACCGCCACCGCCACGTACAGCGCGAAGGAGACCCATCGCTCGGCGAAGGCGGCCGGGATCGCGATCATGTAGATCACCGGCGACACCTTGCCCTTGAAGTCGCCGCCGATGGCGCGCGCGACGAGCGAGTCGCTTCCCTCCACGACGATGATCCGCCGCACGAGGATCCAGTACGCGAGGGCATTCATCAGCAGCACGATCCCGTAGACCGCCGTGGGGATCGGCGCGAAGTGATTCTCACCCATCCAACCCGTGGTGAACGGGATGAGCGAGAGCCAGAAGAGCAGGTGCAGGTTCGCCCACTGGATGCCGCCCGACGCGTGATGCGTCGCGTGCAGCAGGTGATGGTGGTTGTTCCAGTAGATGCCGATGTAGACGTAGCTCAGCACGTAGCTCGCGAACACGGGAATGAGCGGACGCAGCGCCTCCCATGTGGGCTCGTGCGGGACCTTCAGCTCGAGCACCATGATCGTGAGGATGATCGCGAGGACGCCGTCGCTGAAGGCCTCGAGGCGGCCCTTCCCCATCACTCCGCTGCGATGCACTCGATCTCCACGCGGGCATCGAGGGCGAGGCCGTTGGCGCCGAGTGCGGAGCGCGCGGGCCGGCGTCCGGCGGCGAAGAAGGTGACGTAGACCTCGTTCATCGCCGGCCATTCCTTCATGTCGGCGATGAACACCGTGCACTTGACGACGCGGTCCATGGACGAGCCCGAGCGCAGGAGCACGTCGCGGATGTTCTCCATCGCCTGGCGCGTCTGGGGCTGGATGCCGCCGGACACGACCTTGCCGGCGCTGTCCGTGCCGATCTGTCCGCTGAGGAAGAGGAATCCGTTCGCGCGGACGGCGGGGGAGAAGGGGCGGACGGGGCCGGACGTCGCGCCGATGATTTCAGGAAGGCGATGGGTGGGCGCGCACGCGAGCACACCGGCCGCGGCAATGACGAGGAGGGGGATTCGCATTGGGAGTGGCGTCGAGGGTGGTGGGAGCAGCCGCGACAATATGGCGACGGATCGGGCGAACGGCACCGGGATTGCCTTTCCATCACGCACTCAACATGGAGGACTCAATGCTTTCACTTCGAACGATGATCCGGGCAAGCGCCTTGACGGTGGCGCTGATGGCCGCCGGCGCATGCTCCCAGGCAGGTTCGCTCGGCAGCGTGCTCGGCAGCGTGCTTGGCGGTGGGCAACAGCAGCAGAGCCAGGTGAGTGGCACGATCCAGAACGTGGACACGCGCAATGCGCAGATCGGGCTGCGGCAGTCGAACGGCCAGACCGTCGCGCTGCTGTACGACGCGAACACGAAGGTCGTGTACCAGAACCAGAACTACGCGGTGACGAACCTCGAGTACGGCGACGCCGTGACGGCGCGCATCCAGCAGACGCAGAACGGCAGCTACTACACGGACCTCGTGCAGGTGGACCAGTCCGTGAGCACCTCGAACGGCACCACGGGCACGGGTAACGTCCAGACGCTCCAGGGCTCGGTGCGCCGCATCGATAGCGGGAATGGCTCGTTCACGCTCGACGTCAACAACAGCACGCAGCTCACGGTGACGATGCCGTACAACCCGACGCGCAACGATCTCCAGCGCTTCCAGAACCTGCGCGTGGGCGACGTCGTGCGCTTCGGTGGCGTGTACCTGAACAACACGCGCGTCGAGCTGCGACAGTTCTACTAGTCGGCAGCTTCGGCGTCGGCGAACGGGTGGCTCACCTCGATGGGGAGGTGGGCCACGAGTGCTTCGACGACCAGGCTGCGATGGCAATGCGTGGGTTCGCGCTCGAAGCACATCAGGCACACTCGGCGCCCGCCCTCGATGATGGAGACCAGCGTCGCGAGGTCGGCCTGCGCGACATCCGTCATCATGTGCTCGCGAAAGATCCGGTGCATCTCGGCGTGGCGTCCCGACCGCGCGGCAGCGCGGCCGTCGGCAGGCGTGCCGAGTCCGCGCAGGTGGAGGTACTCGATGCCTGCCCCGGCGAGATTGGCCGCGAGGCGCGTCTTCGCGAAGCCGGGCCGGCGTGACATCGCCACCGCGCGCACGTCGACGAGCAGTTCAATGCGCGCGTCTCGCAGCGCCGCGATGAACGCCTGCGGCGTGGCGCCCTCGTAGCCGATCGTGTCAACGCGCATCGCGGTCTCCAATGCGCTCGCGGTCCGGCTGCATCTCGACGTCGCGCTGTCCGTGGTAGAGCTCGCCCACTGGCGGTGCGCCGCGCCGCGGGCGCGTGGCCAGCCATGCGAGCCAAAGCAACAACGGCGGGCCGGCGAGCCAGAGCGCGGCGGTCGTCATGGGCACTGCGCCATTCCAGATCGTCGCACCCGCATTGACGACCTTGAGCGTGAACTCACCATCACCGATCCCGGCGGCGACGCTCCCCTTCCCCTCCCCGGCGCTCGTCGCGGTGATGATCGCCGCTATGGCCGGACCGAGCCTGAACGCGACGA
>JBDSTA010000386.1:0-8209 GCA_039928475.1 Gemmatimonadaceae bacterium
TACCGCCGGTGCTGAATCACTTCGCGATGAAGGCCTTCTTCGCGAGGCGTTGCCCGTCAACGACGAGCTCGTACAAGTAGACCCCGGACGCGGCTTCACGTCCGCTGTTCAACACCTTGCCATCCCAGAAGGTCTTGTACTGCCCACAGGGCAGCGTGAGGTTGACGACGGGTGCGTTCGGCGCCCTGTCTCCCTCGAGCTTCGGAATAGCGACCATCTGTCCAATCACGTTGTACACTTTGAGTGATACGACGTGTGTGCCCGCAGCAGCCCCATCGCAAAGAACTTCGAAGGGGATGTGCGTTTCCGGATTGAACGGGTTCGGGTAGTTCTGCCCGAGTACCCCTAGCTTACGCCCTCGGGGCTGCGAAGTAGCGTCTTGCCCCGCCGCTCGCTTTGTCGGAAGTGCACAAAGGGCGAGCGCGAGCGTAAGCGCTGCCCAGCGGTGGTACATATTGACTCCGGCTGACGAAACAGGATCCTGGTGCTGCTCCTGTGACGGGTGAATAAGGATGCTGCCTTGTAGGAAAGAATACGACCAACGCAAGCGCATGTCAAGAAACCGTCCCGACTTACGCTACCCCAAGTTACGTCCTATGTGCCGTCAGCCTGCGGCCGGGACCGCTTCGAACGGTGTAACCCTCACGGTCGCAATACTCTAGGAAGGGTATGAGGAACTTGCGCGTGAGCCCGAGCAAATCCCGAAGCTCTGCCGGCGCATATTCCCGCGGTTCAACCATCCCCGCTGCCAGCCTGGACTTGAGATCGTCCACGGCCGCTCTCGCATAGAAGCGATCGGGCTCCACCTGAGCGACCGAACCGTCGCGGGCGAGCCACCTGGCGAGCGTGAGGATCGACTGCGCGTTGATGCGAAGCGATTCAGCGAGCTCATCGACGGACGGTGGCTCGCTGCCTGCCGTGCCGAGTGCACCGAGGATCGCGTCTGCCTGCGCGGCCTGTGCCGCGTCCAGTTTCGGGGCGAAGGCGGAGCTCGCGAGCAGCCCGTGCGTGACCACTGCCCGACCGGCCGCGACCAGTGACTCGACGACCGCACTCGCCACATCATCCGTGCACTTGAGCCGCGACCGCAGCCACTGCAGCGGCGCGCCAGCCTCGAGTGGCCGCTCGGCGTGATAGCTCGTGAGTACCGACATCGCCGCCGTCTCGAGCCGCGCGCGCATCATGGGATCGATGAGGCGATTGCCGACGCGCCACGGCGATGCCTGGCCCACGACGGCCGCTGCGTCCGCGGGCGGGACGCCGAGCCGGACGGGCAACTCCCGCACGTCCACGCCAGTGGCACTCCCCTCCGTGAGCAGCAGCTGGAGCGTTGCCAGCGGCGCACGCTCCGCCAGCGGCCACGGACGTGCGCGCGGGGGAGCGACGGGATCGGTGATGACACCGCCACCGATCGTTTCAACCGGTGAGGCGGCACGCAGGACGAAGCGATCGCCTGCGCGGGCAATGAGCGGCTCGTCGAGCACGATGCGCGCGGAGACCTCCGCGCCGGGCTCCAGCTCCGCACCGCGTACGACGAGTCGCGCGCCCACCTCGTTCGTGCCGAGGTGCAATCGCACGCGCGAGCGCGGCCCAATGGCGATGTGCGCATCGGGCAGCAGCGTGACGTCGCCGAGCAGCACGCGACTCGGCCGCCAGCCCTCGCCCTGCGCGAGCACGGATCCGCGGCCGACGTCATCGAGCTCGACGCCCGCGAGTGCAATGGCCGCGCGATCGCCTGCACGCACGGCGTCGACGTTCGCCCCGTGCGCCTGAAGGCCGCGGACGCGCACTGCGATGTCGGCGGGAAAGAGCCGCAGCGTGGCATCGCGCGTGAGTGAGCCGGACCACACGGTGCCCGTGACGACCGTGCCCGTGCCCTTCACCGTGAACGCGCGATCGACGGGCAACCGGAACAGGTCGGACGACGAACGTGCCGGAACGGTGCGTGCGGCCGTGGCGAGCGCCGCGCGGAGGGAGTCGATCCCTGCCCCGGTCGTGGAGGACACCGCGACGATCGCAGCGTCGGCGAGCGGCGTGCCGGCGATCGTCGCGCGCACGTCGTCCTCGACGAGTGCGAGCCCGTCCTCGTCCACCAGGTCGCGCTTCGTGAGCGCGACGACGCCGCCACGAACGCCCAGCAGGGAGAGGATGGCGAGGTGCTCGCGCGTCTGCGGCATCACGCCCGAGTCGGCGGCGATGACGAGCAGCGCGAGATCGATCCCGGTCGCACCAGCGACCATGGTACGCACGAAGGCTTCGTGCCCAGGCACGTCCACGACACCGATGCGGCCAACGCCCTCGAGCTCGAGGGGCGCGAAGCCGAGATCGATGGTGATGCCACGGCGCTGCTCCTCGGGCAGGCGATCGGTATTCACGCCAGTGAGTGCGCGCACAAGGGCGGTCTTGCCGTGGTCGATGTGACCCGCCGTGCCAAGTATCATGCGTGTGTCGGGGCTACCATCGCTGGTCTTCCCACAGCTCGAGTGCGCGGAGCGGCCGGCCGTCGGTGAGGTGCTCGGCGAGGAACTCGCGCAAGAGGCGCTGGTGTGCGCGCGCCGCGGCGTCCTCGAGGGCAACGCTCACGTTGCCATCGAGAAAGGCGCGAAGCGCACTGCGCGCCTCGGGCGGCAGCACACGTCCGGCCGGCGCCATCCGCCCGCACCGCGGGCAGAGCGCGCCACCGGCGACGTGGCTGAACATCACTGAGGCTTCGGGCTCGAGCTGCGTGTGGCACTCCGCGCAGTCGTCCACGGTAGGCGCGAAGCCGAGCTCCGCGACGATACGCCACGCGTGTGCGAGGGTGAGCGTGAGCGCATTCTCGGGCGCGGCGTTCGCCAGTGCGTTGAGCGCGTGCTCCACGGCGTCGAACAGTCCACTGTCGGCGGCATCGCGCCCGAAGCGGAGCGTGAGCTCGGCGATGGCCGACGCACCGGTGAAGCGGTTGAGGTCCTCGCCGAGCGAGGGGCGCGCGAGCACGACATCGAATCCGCCGAGGGTGTCGAGGTCGCGGCCCGGCTTGGTGTGCAGTTGCGCAGTGCCCTGGGCGAAGAGGTCGAGCGCGCTGCCGAAGCGGCGGGAGGACCGGCGCGCGCCCTTGGCGAGCACGCTGCGCACGCCTCCGTCGCGAGTGACGAGACGGAGGATGCGGGAGGACTCGAGGTAGTCGAACGAGTGCAGGACGACGGCGGGTGTAGCGAGGAGCATTGCGAGAAAACTAGCAGACCGCGCGTCGCTGCGCGGCGACACCAAGAGACCGCGTGCGGCTGCGCCGTCGCTATGAGACCGCGCGGCCGCTGCGCGGCCCGCTATGAGACCGCGCGGCCGCTGCGCGGCGCGCTGTGAGCGAGCGATCAGAACTGGATACGGAGGCCGATCAGCGTGCGGCGGCCGGCGCCGCGGTAGCCGGTCTTCGCGATGGAGGCGTCGTCGGAAAGGGCGAAATTGTAATTGAAGCCTGCCACGTCCGTGTACTTCGTGTCGAAGACATTCTCGGTGCGTGCCGTGGCCGTGACCGTGCCGCGCGCGTCGCGCAGGAGTTGGAGCTCTCCCGAGAGGTCGGCACGCGTGTACGGGCGAAGCGTCACGTGCGACACGCTGAAGTCGGGCGCGTAGTAGTTGTCCTCGCGGACGCCCACGTGGTGCGCGCGGAGGTCGAGCGTGCCCCGCGCGTGCGTGTAGCCGATGCCGGCATCGATGGTGTGCATCGGGCGGCGCAGCAGGTGCGCGCCGGGCGAAAAGATGGCGGTCACCGCCGCGCTCGTGCCGGGATCGACGACCTTCGTCGAGAGGTACGTGAGCGACGCGTCGGCGCGCAGGCCGGCGGGAAGCGTCGCACGCGCCTCGAACTCAGCGCCGGACGACTTCGTGCGCGCGATGTTGTTGTAGTTGGGCGCCGTCGCTGAGTACTTGTAGTCGATCAGGTCCCGGAACGCGTTCGCGAAGTACGTGGCCGAGAGCGTGGCCCACTCGCCGACGTCCTGCTGCACGCCGGCATCGACGCCGAGCGAGCGCTCTGGAACAAGGCTCGCATTCCCGATGGCGAACGGACCGCCGAAATTCTCCAGGAACGTCGGCTCGCGGAACGCTGTGCCGACGCTTGCGTGCGCGCGCGTGTGCGGCGTGAGCTGCGCGCTCGCGGCACCGCGCCACGTGGCGAAGTCGCCGAATTCGTCGTTGCGCTCGAGACGCCCGCCGGCGGTGAGCGTGTACGCGGGCCGTGGTGCGAGGAGCACCTGGGCGTACGCCCCGCGCGTACGGCGACGCGCCGTGAAGGCACTCGGGCCGAAGTTGCTCGTCGTGCCGCTCGCCTGCCATTCGTGCTCGGCCTGCACACCCACGTTGAGCCTGACACTCGCGGTGGGAACGATGTCGAGGCGGAGGTCGCCGCTGCGGCGGCGCGTGCGGTCGCCGGTGCTGAAATAGTATCCCTGGTCGTCGCCGGGGCTGTCGGCCTCGTCATGCGTCACGCCATGCACGTCATGTGATGCGAGCGAGAGATGCAGCTCAGCGAGCGGGGTGAGCGTGTACGCAGCATCGAGGCCGACGGCGAGCCGGTCGTCGCGGCGCATCGCGTTGCTGTCCACCACCTCACCCGACCCGTTCGTCGGATAGTGCAGCTCGTTCTCGGTGAACCGCGCCGACAGGCGGGCGCTCGCCGCGCCGGCCGTGGCGCCGAGGAGCGCGCTGCCGACGCCCTGCCGGTAGCCGCTGTTGAAGGGCTGGATGCCATCCGTTGCGTGCTGCGCAGCGGCAGCTGAATACGTGAAGGCGCCGCTCGCACCGCGAATGGCCACGTCTCCGTCATAGCTGCCGAGCTGTCCACCACGCCCCGAGGCATCGATGCGCGGGCGGCCACTGCCCTGCCGCGTGAAGAGCTGGATCACGCCGGCCATCGCGTCTGACCCATACAGCACGCTCGCAGGCCCGCGCACGATCTCGATGCGGTCGACGTTGTCGGTGCTCAGCGTCGAGAAGTCGAATGCGCCACCGGCGTCGTTCACCGGCACGCCGTCCACGAGCACCTTCGCGAACTTGCTTTCGCCGCCGCGGATGAACACCGAGGTCTGCCCGCCATAGGAGCCGCCCTGTACGACGGCGAGGCCAGGCACCTGGCGCAGCGCGTCGACGACAGTGGTGATGCCTTCGCTGCGCAGCCGGGCGCCGTCGAGCAGGGTCACGGACGCAGGCACGCTGCCGATGGCGACGGGCGATCGCGTCGCCGTTACGACGACGGGCGCGACGCGCGCCGTATCGCGCGCGACCTGCGCGGCGAGGACACCGGGAAGGGCGACGAGCAGCAGGGACAGTTTCATGTTCGGCACGTGGTTCGAGGTCTTGCGGGAGGTGATGGTCATGACGGGCGCTTCATGCGAAGCGGGACGAGTGCGGGTGCGCCGACAGCGGGATCGCGCGTGACGACGAGGGGCCATTCGTACACGCGCTCGAGCACAGCGCCATTCATCACGGCCGCTGGAGTGCCCGATGCTTCCACGTGCCCGTGCCGAAGCAGCACCATGTGATCGGCGAATCGCGCGACGAGGTTGAGCTGGTGGCTCACGAGCAGCACGGCGAGCCCCTCCCCCGCGAGCCGGCTCAGGAGCTCGAAGATCGCCATCTCGTGCCCGACGTCGAGGAAGGTGGTCGGCTCGTCGAGGACGATGGCATCGCCGCCCTGCGCGAGTGCACGCGCGAGGCGCACGCGCTGCCACTCGCCGCCGGACAGCTCCGTGATCGCACGATCCGCGAACGCGTGGACTTCGGTGAGATCGACGGCGCGACGGATGGCGTCGCGATCAGCGCGCGCAGCAGCGCGCCAGAGGCCAAGGTGCGGGTATCGTCCGAGCGAAACGTACTCGTCTACGGTCAATGGAAACGCCGGCTCCTCACGCTGCGTCACGACCGCGATACGCGTCGCGAGCTCGCGTCGTGAGAGGCTCGCAGCGGGGATGTCGTCGACGGTGATCACGCCAGCGGTGAGCGGCGCCCGCGCGAGCAACGCGCGGACGAGCGTGCTCTTCCCGCTGCCGTTCGGGCCGACGACCGCTGTGATGCGCCCGCGCACACAGTCGAGCGAGACGCCATCCAGCGCGGGCCGTTCGCGGTGCGGGTAACGCACGGCGACATCGCGGAAGGCGATCATGCGAGCCGCCTCAGGAGCACGAAGAAGAACGGCACGCCGATGAGCGCCGTCACCGCACCCAGCGGCAACTCGGCCGGAGGCAGCGCCGTGCGTGCAAAGAGATCGGCGAAGACGACGAGCGTCGCGCCTGCGAGCGCGGCGGCGCCGATGATCGTGCGATGCGTGCGCGCGCCAGCGAGGCGTACGAGATGGGGGACGAGCAGGCCGACGAAGCCCACGAGTCCCGCGGCACTCACCGTGCCCGCCGCGAGCAGCGCGCCCGCGACGTAGACGCCGAGCGATACGCGAGATACGTCGATGCCGAGGCCCGCGGCCGTGTCGTCGCCAAGCGCGAGGACATCGATGGAACGACCGAGCGCGAGAAGGACACCGACGCCGACGGCCACGAATATCGCGAGCCCTCCCACCTGAGCCCATGAGGCATCTGCCGCGGAGCCCATCATCCACCACATCGCGCCGCGCACGGTGTTGTCCGCCGCGTTCGCGAGCGCCACCATGATCACCGAGTTGGCGAATGCGCCCACGACGACACCGGCCATGAGGATCACCCGCGCGTCGCCGCGGCCCCCTGAGGCGCGCGCCACGAGCAGCGTGAGCCCGACCGCTCCCATCGCACCGAGGAAGGCGGCGATGGGCACGACCGCGAGGGGCGCGCGCAAGGCAACGGCGATCACGGCGCCAACCGCTGCGCCGCCGGATACGCCGAGGAGATACGGCTCCGCGAGACGATTGCGCGTTGCGCCCTGGAGTGCAGCGCCCGCTGCACCGAGGCCTGCCCCGACGAGCGCCGCAAGCAGCACGCGCGGCAGGCGCAGCGTGCGCACCACGGCGATGGGCATCGGCGCGCCCGTGCCGAGGAATCCCGACACGACGTCACTCACCGACAGGCGCAACGTACCGAGGGCCACGCCTGCGATGATTGCGGCAACCAGTGCGAGCACGAGTGCGACCCAACGCGAGAGGCGCACCTCAGAGCTTGATATCGGGGTGGAGCAGCCGCGCAATGAAGACGGCGCTCGAGCCGAGCCGCGACGACGGCCCGTTCACGATCGTGGTATCGATGAGCAGGATCTTCCCGTCGCGCACCGCACGCAGTGTCCGCCACTTCGCGTCGCCGAGGAAGTTCTCCCGCGTCTTGTGTCCCGTGAGGATGACGTCAGGATCGCGCCGGTAGAGCTCCTCGAACGTCACCGCGGGTGACGGCTCGGGCAGGTCGGCAAAGACGTTCGCGCCGCCCGCGATGTCGATCAGCTCGTTGATGAAGCTGCCACCGCCGACGGAGAGCAGCGGCGCCTCCCAGAATGGCCAGAAGACCCTCGGCCTCGGCAACACTTCGGTTGCAGCGCGCACGCGCGCGATGGTGGCCTGCACGGAGTCGATGGTGCGCTTCGCGCGCACGGTATCGCCGACCAGCCGTCCGAGGGCGGCGGTGACGCGCACGAAGTCCGCGATGCGATCCGCCTTGTACGCGACGGTCTGCACGCCGCTCGCGCGCAACCGGCGTGCGGCGTCGCGATTGTCGTTGCTCGCGTAGAGGATGACGAGATCGGGCTTCGCCGCGAGGACGGCCTCGACGTTCGGGCGCAGTCCCTGCCCCAGGTCGGCGATGGCGCGCACGGAGTCCGGGAAGATGTCGTACGACGTTCGGCCGACGACGCGCCCGCCCGCGCCGATGGCGAAGAGCAGCTCGGTCGTGGTGGGGTTGAGGGAGACGATGCGCTCGGGGTCGAGGCCGAGCACGAGCGTGTCACCGAAGTCGTCGGCGACCGTGTTGCGCGGGACCTGGACGTCGCGCACGCAGGCGCTCGCGGTTGCGAGTGCAAGGGCGAGGACAACGACGCGAGCGCGTGGTGGAATGAAACGCAAAAGGGCACCCCTGGCCGAAGGAGAGTGCCCGTAACGGACGCGAACCGGAAAGACGAAGGGTACGCGTGTCGCCACCAGCCCTCCCCCGAGGACCTGTGAACGTATCGCGGACGTGGTCGTCTCCTGGCTCCGGGCCGCGCCGCCCCGCCTTCCCGACCGCAGTCAGTGGCGTGAGTGAGGGCGCGCGTGAAGATGCCCGTTACA
>JBDSTA010000387.1:0-6921 GCA_039928475.1 Gemmatimonadaceae bacterium
CCGGGAAGAACTCCGCGTCCGGCGAGAACTGCGCGTTCCACCGGCGCGCGATGACGCGCGAGAGCTCGAGGTGCTGCACCTGGTCCTCGCCCACGGGCACGGTGTCGGCGAGGTAGAGCAGGATGTCCGCGGCCTGGAGCACGGGGTAGTTGAGCAGCCCCGCCATCACGCTCTCCTGCTTCGCCGACTTGTCCTTGAACTGCGTCTGCCGCTCCAGCTCGCCCACGGGCGTGACCGTGTTGAACATCCATGCGAGCTCGGTATGTTCCGGCACATCCGACTGCACGAACACGCTCGTGACGGACGGATCGAGACCCGCGGCAAGGAGGCCGAGCGCCATCTCGCGGCGCCGGAGCCGGAGCTGCTCGGGCTCGTACGCGGCGATGATCGCGTGGTAGTCCACGATGCAGAAGAACGAGTCTGCCGTTCCCTGCAGCGCGACCCAATTCTTCACCGCACCGAGATAGTTCCCGATGTGGAGCTCACCCGACGGCTGGATACCGCTGAAGATACGTGCCATACGAGCAACTTAATGATGGCGTCTGACGCCGGCCAAGCAGCACCTCGTGCACTCCTTGCCACGTGCGTGGCCGCAGCCGCAAAGGCCGCCGACGTCGTCCGCGCCGGCGCGAATCGCCGGGACACGCTGACATGGGAATCGAAGGGCGCCTTCGACTTCGTCAGCGAGGTGGACCGCGCGAGCGAGGAAACACTGGCGGCCATCATCCGCGGGCGGCACCCCGACGCGACGCTGCTCGCCGAGGAAGGCACGCCGGACGCGCTGGCCAGCGGCGGACTGGTGTTCGTCGCCGATCCGCTCGACGGCACCACGAACTTCCTGCACGGCGTGCCGTGGTATGCGGTGTCCATCGCCGCGCTGGTGGACGGCATCCCGCAGGCAGGCGTGGTGATCAACGTGCCGAGCGGCGCGATCTATACCGCCACGCGCGGTGGAGGCGCGCGCATGAGCGGCCAGGCGATCAGCGTCACGACGCTCGCCGATCCCTCGCGCGCGCTGATCGCCACGGGCTTCCCCTTCGCTGACAACGAGGAGGTGGACCGGTATGTCCCCCTGCTGCCGCCGGTGATGCGTGCGACCTCCGGCATGCGCCGTTTCGGCGCCGCCGCACTCGACCTCGCGTGCGTGGCTGCCGGGCGGTTCGACGCCTTTTTCGAGCTGAGCCTCAACGCCTGGGACCTGGCCGCGGGCATGCTCATGGTGCAGGAGGCCGGAGGCATCGTCACGCGCATGGATGGCAGCCCGATCGCCGTCGAAACCACCTCGATCCTCGCCGGCGGCCCTGCGATGCACGCATGGCTTCTCGAGACCCTGGCTTCCTGACATCCCGACATCCTGAAATGAAACTCATCGAGTGCGTTCCCAACTTCTCCGAGGGCCGGCGCCCTGAGGTCATCGCCGCCATCGTCGAAGCCATCTCCTCCGTTGCGGGTGCACACGTGCTCGACGCGAGCGCCGACGCGAGCCACAACCGCTGCGTCATCACCTTCGTCGCGCCCATCGACGTCGTCGCCGACGCCGCGTTCGCCGCCATCAGGGAGGCGCACGAGCGCATCGACCTCACGCAGCACAGCGGCGAGCATCCGCGCATGGGCGCCACAGACGTCGTGCCCTTCATCCCGCTCGAAGGTTCCACGATGGAGGACTGCGTCGCCCTCGCGCGCCAGCTCGGCGAGCGTGTGGGACGCGAGCTCCAGATCCCCGTGTTCCTCTATGAGCGCGCCGCCACGCGCCCCGACCGCGAGAACCTCGCGGACGTGCGCCGCGGCGAGTTCGAGGGGCTGCGGGATGAAATCGGGAAGACGCCGCAGCGCACCCCCGACTTCGGTCCGTCCGCGATGCACGCCACGGCCGGCGCCACGGCCATCGGCGCGCGGCCGTTCCTGGTCGCGTACAACGTCTACCTCGGCCCGTCCTCGAACCTCCAGGTCGCGAAGGAAGTCGCGAAGTCGGTGCGCGGCTCCGTGGGCGGGCTGAAGTACGTGAAGGGACTCGGCTTCGAGGTGGACGGGCAGGCGCAGGTGTCGATGAACCTCGTGGACACGGAGAAGACGCCGCTGCACCAGGCGTACGACATGGTGAAGATGGAGGCGGAGGCGCGCGGCGTGACGCCGACGTGGAGCGAGCTCGTTGGCCTCGTGCCCGAGCGCGTGCTCTTCGAGGCGGCCGCGCGGCACATCCGCCTGCGCAACTTCACGCCCGACATGGTGCTCGAGCGGAAGGTGCGGAGCGCCATCTCGGGCGGCGAGTCGTTGAGCGGCTTCGTCGGCTCGGTAGCGTCGCCGAGCCCCACACCGGGTGGCGGCAGCGTCGCGGCGCACGCGGGCGCGCTCGGTGCCGCGCTCGCGCAGATGGTCGCTGGGCTGACGGCGGGCAAGAAGAAATACGTGGCCGTGGATGCGGAGATGCGCGAGATCGCCGTGCGCGCCGCAGCGCTGGGCAACACACTCTCCGCGCTCGTCGCGAAGGACGCGTCCGCGTACGCGATCGTGTCGGCCGCGTACAAGCTTCCGTCCGAGAGCGAGGAGCAGCAGGCCACGAAGGTGCATCAGGTGGACGACGCACTCATGCACGCCGCGGAAGTGCCCCTCGAGACGGCGCGCGCGTGCGCGGATGTCGCGGATCTCGCGCTGGCCGTCGCGGAGCGCGGCAACACGAACGCGGTGAGCGATGCCGGCGTGGCGGCACTCATGGCGCAGGCAGGCTGTATCGGCGCGGCGTTCAATGTCCGGATCAACGTGGTGGCGATGTCGGACAAGTCACGCGGTGAGCCGCTCTCGCGCGAGGCGTCGGCACTCGTCCAGCGTGTGAACGGAGCGGCTACGCGCGCGCAGGGGCTCGTCGAGAAGGCGATCGGATAGGCGCGGTTGACCACAGAGGACACAGAGTACACACAGGGGACACAGAAGTCGGCGGTACGCCGGCTCCGCACCATCAAGGCGCGCCTGTTGTTCAACCCTTTGTCTGCGGGGTTGCTGCGTCAGCGAGCGCAGTGCCATTTCGCCGACCTCTGTGTCCTCTTCTGTTGCTTTCCTCTGTGTCCTCTGTGGTTAAAAAAAAAAGGCCGGCCCTCGCGAGAGAGCCGGCCTTTCCACTACTAACCAGCCCTACGGAACGGGCGCCGGATCAGGCGCACTGTAGATCCCGTTGAACAGCCACTTGAACGTTCCATGCGGCTGCCCACGGAAAGTGATCTCCGGCGCGAACATGTACAGCTTGCCCTTCCCGATCGACGCCTCCACGGCCTCCACGGCTCCGTCGAGGTAGCCTTGGCCCCACGCCCAGCCGCTGCGCAGTGGCGTCGCGTTCGGGATCCACGCCAGCGCCCTCACGCCCTTCGCCGCGGCATCGCTGCCGAGCCGGTATGCAGGGCTGTTGTCATAGAACACGTCGAGGTCCTTTGACAGGCCCGCGGAAATGCCCTGCGCCGTGTCCACCTGGACGCGCAGGATCGAGCCCGGCACGTAGAACTTGTCGGCGTTCAGGTCGCGCGACGTCCCGTCCGCGGCCTTCTCCACCAGCGCATTCACGATCGGCAACCCGAGCTGCACGCCCAGGTTCGCCGACGTGCCGACGGCGATCACCGTACCACCCGCCTCCATGAACTGGCGAAGCGCGGGGATCGTGCGCGCAGGATTGAAGCGGCCCAGCCGGTCGCGATACTCAGACGGGATCGCGAGCGTGTCCTGCGGGAAGCCACCGCCGCGACCCGCGCGCGACGGAACGACGCCCGACGGCAGGATGATCACGTCGTACTTGCTCGCGAGGTTGCCCGCGTCGACCATCTGCGGGTACACGACGTCGAAGGGAAACTCGAACTGCTCGAGCAGCCAGCGCGTGTGACCGGAGGGCATCGAGCCACCGTACTGGTCCCACAGCGCCACGCGCATCGTGTGCAGCTTCTTCGCCGATGCGGGCGGTGCCGCCGTCGTCACGCCGATGTTCACGCCGTTCGTCTTCGCGATCGCGTTGACGAGCTGCGTCGTCGCCGGCGTCGCCGCGACATAGAACGAACCCGCCGCAAAGCCCTGCTCCGCCTTCGTGAGGCGATAGACGTCTCCCTTCGCCTTGAGCGCGCGATTCACGAGGATGAATCCGTCGTTCACCGCGGGCGAGATCACGTAGCCCTTCGTCGCGTTCGACGACGCCACGGTGCCCGCCATCGGCGAGGCGAGACCCTTGATCACCTCGAACGGGCCCGTGAACCCCTCGAGGACGCGGTCGAACTTCACGCCCATCTGGAACGCGAGCGTGTAGCCTGCGTTGTCGTACGGGCGCTTCGGCGGGCCACCCGGATACGCGAAGTCATTCGGGTGATCCTGCGGCTCGAACATGTCGAGCACGTGCGGACGGAATGCCTGCGCCGACTTCACCACGTACGAGCCGGCCGGGTACTGCTTGCCGGCGACGCTGAACGGCGACGTCGCACGGTGCACGATCACGCCCACATGCCGCAGCGCGTTGACGAACTTCGTCGCCGTCGGGAAGTCCGGCTGGTCGCTCGGCAGGATGTAGCCGCGCGGGTCGCGGCGCTCCGGCGCGTGCAGCACTTCCGTGAAGTACTTGGGATCCGCGCCACGGCCGAACGACGCCGTGACGTCGCCGATGCCGCCGGCATCCGGCGCGGCGCCGCCTGCGCCCGCCCCACGCCCGCCTCGCGCACCGCTCGCGGACGAATCCGCCGCGATGCGGCGCTTCACCTCTTCGATGCGCATCGGGCTCGCCGTCCAGTTGTCGCGATTGCCGCGATCGATCGAGTTCTTCCCCATCCTGTACATGTTGTACAGGAAGTTCTCGCGATTGCGCGACGCGATGTCGAGCACCGCGCGGTTGGCCGTGAGCGAGTACTCGATCGACTGGCGGAAGTGCCACTTCTGCGGCGCGATCGGGTAGGGCAGGTCGGCGCGCGGGAGCTGCGCGTCCGGGATGAACGGGATCGTCGTCGGTGTCGGGTTGCCGATCGTCTCCGTGAGCAGCCCGATCTGGTTGTGGAAGTACACCGTCGTGCGCAGGCCGCCATTCCACCACGTGGAGTAGTTCGAGCCCGAGCGCATCGTGACACCCGGCTTGCCCTCGGCCTCGAAGCGCGAGTGCATTGCCGCGGCGACGAGGTCGAGCTCCACCGGCACGAGCGGATCGAAGTTGAAGTTGAACGGGTCGCGGAAGGGCGGCGCGAACATCACCGTGCCGGCGGGGCCGGTCTGGTGATGGTTGTACACGATCTGCGGGAACCACTCCCAGTAGAGCTGGTGGTTGACGTTCTGCGTCTCGGGCTGGTTCGAGATGTAGAAGTCGCGGTTGTCGTCGTGCCCGATGTACTTCTGGTAGAGTCGCGGAATGTTCATGTTCCGCTTCAGCGTGTCCGCGTCCTTCATGTACCAGTCGGACACGAGCTGCATGCCGTCGGGATTCGCGTGCACCGCGAGGATGATGCAGTCGTCGAGGAAGCGCAGCGTCTCCGCATCGTTCTTCGACAGGAGCTGGTACACCGTCTCGATCAGCTGGGCGGCGCCGAGCACCTCGGTTGCGTGCAGGCCGCCGTCGATCCAGACGATCGCCTTGCCTTCCTTCGCCAGCATGTGCGCTTCCGCGTCCGTCAGTCCTTCCGCGAACGCGAGCTTGCGCGAGATCTCCTTGTAGCGCTCCATCTTCGCGAGGTTCGCCGGCGACGAGATGATCCCCATCAGCTGCGTGCGGCCCTCGGCGGTCTTGCCCATCTCGACGAGCTTCATGCGCGGCGATTCCTTCGCGAGCTTCCGGAAGTACGCCTCGAATTGCGTGTAGTTGGCGAGCTTGTAGTCGTCGCCGATGTTGAAGCCGAACTGCTCTTTCGGCGACGTGACCTTCTGCGCCTGCATCGCCGGCGCGGCCATGGCGATCGCAAGCGCGACGCCCGTGAGCGAGCGGGTGGTGAAACGAAGCATGAATGTCCTCGAGGGAGGGCTGGGTGGGGCGTTCTCGCAAGGAAAACGTACCGGAGGGCCGGTTCGTTGGCGATCCACGATTCGATTCCAGACGCCAACGACAAAAGGGCACCGCGTCGACGCGATGCCCTGACTGCCAGACTGTCCAGACTGTCGGACTGACCGACTCAGGCTGCGGTCAGCACCCGGTTCCCCGACTCCGTGATCGCCACCGTGTGCTCGAAATGCGCCGAGCGCGATCCGTCCACCGTCACGATCGTCCACTTGTCCGGGAGCGTGCGCGTCGCCGGCCCGCCGATGTTCACCATCGGCTCGATCGCCAGCGTCAGCCCCGGCATCAGCTTCAGCCCGCGCTTCGGCTTCCCGTAGTTCGGCACCTGCGGCTCCTCGTGGAACTCCACGCCGATCCCGTGACCCACCAGGTCGCGCACCACGCTGAACCCCGCCTCCTCCACCACGCGCTGCACCGCCGCGCCGATGTCGCCCAGGTGATTGCCCGGCACCGCGACGGCAATCGCCGCCGCGAGGGAGCGCTCCGTCGTCTCCAGCAGGCGCGTCGTCTCCGCGTCCACTTCGCCCACCGGGACGGTCGTCGCCGAGTCGGTGAAGTAGCCCTCGAAGCCCACGCCGAGGTCGAGCGAGATGATGTCGCCGTCCTTCAGCACGCGCTTCTTCGACGGGATGCCGTGCACGATCTCGTTGTTGATCGACGCGCACAGGGAACCGGGGAAGCCGTACAGGCCCTTGAACGCCGGCGTGGCGCCCTTGTGCGAGCGGATGAACTCCTCGGCCATCGCGTCGAGCTGGAGCGTCGACACGCCGGGCTTCACCTCGCGACGCAGCAGCGCGCGCGTGGCCGCGAGGATGCGTCCCCCTTCGGCCATCAGTTCGATCTCGCGCGTGCTCTTGAGCTGGATCACTGTCTTGGCTGCCTTGTCAGGTGACGAGCACGCCCAGGGCGCGCGCCGTGACGTCCTG
>JBDSTA010000388.1:0-6234 GCA_039928475.1 Gemmatimonadaceae bacterium
GTGGAAGAAGATCGAGAGCCAGCAGTACGCGATGCTGCGCCTCATGTCGTTCTTCGATCCGGGCAGCGCGCCGGCGCAGGTGAATTACCAGTTGAAGCAGTCGCTCATCGCGGTGGGTTCGGGTGGCGCCTTCGGCGTCGGGTTCGGGCAAGGCAGGCAGCAGTACGGCTTCCTGCCGTTTCCATATAGCGACTTCATCGCGAGCAACATCGGCGAGGAATGGGGCTTCATCGGGCTCGCGGCGGTGACGATCGCGTTCGCGGCGTACGGCCTGTTCGGCTTCCGCATCGCGCGGAAGGCGCGGTCGCCGTTCCTGCAGCTCGTCGCGGTGGGGCTGACGTTCGTCACTGTGCTCACGGCGTACCTGCACATCGGCGTGGTGGTGGGCCTCCTGCCGACGACGGGGCTCACGTTGCCGTTCGTGTCGTATGGGCGCTCGAACATCGTGCTGACGATGTTCATGACGGGGGTGCTGGTGAACATCGGGAGCGCCAAGGAACGCGTGCTCGGTGCGGGCGCGACGGATCCACTCGGGTGATGCCATGAAACGCACGGTCCTCTTCGCAGGCGGCGGCACCGGCGGCCACCTGTACCCCGGCCTCGCGATCGCGCGCACGCTCGTGCGGCTCGATCCAACGGTCGAGCCCGTGTTCGTCGGCGCGCTGCGCGGCATCGAGCGCACCGTCCTGCCGAACACCGAGTTCCGCCACCTGCTGCTCGACCTGCATCCGCTCTATCGCACGAAACCGTGGGAGAACTGGCGCACGCTCAAGGGCATGATCGGCGGCTGGCGCGAGTTCGGTGCGCTCGTCGCGCGCGAGAAGCCGGGGGTCGTCGTGGGCACTGGCGGCTATGCGGCGGGCCTCGCGCTCGCGTACGCCGCGATGCACGGCATTCCCATCGTGCAGCAGGCGGGCGACAGCCATCCAGGCCTCACCGCGCGTGCGTTCAAGCGCTGGACGAAGGAGTACTACCTCGCATTCCCCGAGGCGTCGCGCGTGATCGGCGGCGTGGCGTCACAGCACGTGGACACGGGCGCGCCCATCGAGCCGCCACCGTCACCGCTGCCGGACCGCGCCGCCGCACGCGCGGCGTGGGGCTTTCCGCGCGAGGGCGGACACGTGCTGCTCGTGTATGGCGGGAGCCAGGGCTCGCGCGCGATCAACCTCGTCGTCGCCGAGTGGGTGAAGCGCGGCCTGCCGCGCGACCTCTACCTGATCTGGATGACGGGCAAGGCATCGTACGCGGAGTTCGCCGCGCTGGATGGCGGTAACGTCCGCGTGCGCGAGTACCTATCGCCGATCTCGGAAGCGTACGCCGCGACGGATCTCGCGCTCGCGCGCGCGGGTGCGATGACGACGGCCGAGCTGTTCGCGTGGAGGATTCCCGGCATCCTGGTTCCGCTTCCGACGGCGGCCGCCGATCACCAGGCGGTGAATGCGCGGACGCTCGAGGCGGCGGGGGCGGCCGTGCACATCCCGCAGGTTGGCTTCACGGTTGATGCGCTCGAGAAGTCGGTGACGGGGTTGCTCGATGATCCTGCGGCGATGGAAAAGATCCGGGCGGGCGCTGCCGCGCGGGCGAGGCCGCAGGCGGCGGAGACGATCGCGAGGCGGATACTGGCGATGCTCTGACGTCACCGCGGGTTCTTACCGCGGAGGACGCAGAGGGCGCGGAGGACTGCGCCTAGATCCCGTTGACCATGCGCTTGATGCCGTCCTTGAGATGGCTGACGTGGAAGTTGATCAGGAGGCCTACTCGCTTGTCGGCGAGCCTGAGGTACGACAGCAGCTGCGCCTCGTGAATGGGAGCCAGCTTCGTGATCGCCTTGAGCTCCGCCACCACCTCCTCCTCGACCAGGAGGTCAATGCGGTATCCCGCCTCGACGTGTACGTCCCGATACACGACGGGAAGGGGAACCTGCGTACGCACCGTCAACCCGCGATCGCGCAGCTCGTAGGCGAGGCACGCCGCGTATGCGCTCTCCAGAAGGCCAGGCCCGAGCGCAGAATGCACCCTCATCGCCGCGTCCACGACCTGCCCACTGACTGCGTCCAGTTTGTCCTTGTGCATTTGCAGTGCGCCTCCTCTGCGCCCTCTGCGCCCTCTGCGCCCTCTGCGTCCTCTGCGGTGAATTCGCAATTCGGTGATCGGCGCCACAATGCGTGGCAGGCGTCACACGAGCGTCATCACGCCCCTATATTTCCCCGCGAATGACTCTCCTCGACCCCACCGATCGGCGCCCCATCCACTTCGTCGGCATCGCCGGCGCCGGAATGTCTGCCCTCGCCGAGCTCTTCCTCCTCCGCGGCATCAGCGTCACCGGCTGTGATGCGCACGCGGAGAATGCGCAGGACCTCCGCGCACGCGGCATCGACATCCAGCAGGGGCACGACCCGAAGCATGTCGAGCACACGCGCGCGCTCGTCGTCACCAGCGCGATGCCGAAGCACCATCCCGAGATCGAGCGCGCGCGCGAGCTCGGGCTCCCCGTCGTCCGCCGCGCCGAGGCGCTCGGCGAAGCCACGCGCGGGGCGATGCTCGTCGGCGTCGCGGGCACGCACGGCAAGTCCACGACGACGGTGCTCACCACCGAGGCGCTCGCCGCGGCGGGATACGATCCCACCGGCTACGTCGGCGCGCGCGTCACGTCGTGGAACGGCAACCTCCGCGCGGGGAGCGCCGAGCGGATCGTCGTGGAGGCGGACGAGTACGACCGCTCCTTCCTCGCGCTCGCGCCAACGGTGGCGGTCGTCACGAACCTCGAGGCGGATCACCTCGACATCTACGCCGACATCGACGACCTGCGCCGCACGTTCGGGCAGTACATCAGCGGTGCGCGGTACATCGTCCTCTGCGCGGACGACGCCGAGGCGAACGCGCTGCCCACGCCGCCGACGTCCGAGGTGATCCGCTACGGACTTCGCTCGAGCGACGCGCGCCTCACCGCGACGAACCTGCGTCGCGAGAAGCTCGGCACGCGCTTCGACGTCGTGTACGACGGCAAGCCGCTCGGCGAGGTGACCCTCGCGATCCCGGGCGAGCACAATGTGCTCAACGCGCTCGCCGCGCTCGCGGTGGGGCTCGGCCTCGGTGCGACGGTGGAGCAGATGGCGCCGGGCATCGCGGCGTTCCGCGGCGTGGAGCGGCGCTTCCAGCTCCTCGGCGAGGCGGATGGCGCGATGATCGTGGACGACTACGCGCATCATCCCACCGAGGTGCGCGCGAGCATTCAGGCCGCGCGCGCCGCGGCACCCGAGCGACGACTGGTCGTCGCCTTCCAGCCGCACCTCTTCTCGCGCACGCGCGACTTCAAGCGCGAGTTCGCCGAGGCGCTGGTGCAGGCCGACGTCGTGTACCTGCTCGACATCTATCCAGCGCGCGAGCAGCCGATTGAGGGGGTCACGAGTGCCCTGGTTGCAGACGAGATGGCGACGCTCGGCCATGCGCCCGCATGGACTGGCGCGCGGAGTGCGCTCACCGACGCGCTGGCGGGCGCGATCCGTCCGGGCGATCTCGTGATGACCATGGGCGCCGGCGACGTCACGCGCTCAGGCGCCGAGCTGCTCGCGAAGCGCGGAGCAGGCGGGGCGTGAGCGAGCGCGTCGTCGGAGAGGCAGTGCCGCCGTCGCCGCCGCGGCTCGCGCGCTGGAAGCTCGCGCTGGGGGCGGTACTCGTCGTCGGCATCCTCGCGAGCCCGCTCTGGGGGCCGAAGGTGCTGCGGGAGCTCGCCTTCTTCCGCGTGCGGAAGATCGAGGTGCTCGGCGCACGGTACACGCCGCCGGCGGACGTGATCGAGCGGCTGCACGTGGACAGCACGCGCAGCGTGTGGGATCCCCTGGGCCCGCTCGTGACGCGGGTGGAGACGCACCCGCAGGTGGAGCACGTGACGATCACGCGGAAGCTGCCCGGCACGCTCATCGTGGAGCTCACCGAGCGCCGGCCGGTGGCGCTCGTGCAGGGGCCCGACGGACTGCGTGCCGTGGATGAGCGCGGGAAGGTGCTTCCCCTCGACCCGAGCCGTACGCCCGTGGACGCGCCCATCGTGATGGCCGCGCCGCGCGATACCGTGTTGTATCATTTGCTCAGTGCCATGTTGCGTGAGGCGCCGCGCTTCTACGCCCGCGTCAGCACCATCACCCGCTCGGGCGCGGACGAGATCGTGATCCAGGTGGCCGACATCCCCGTGCGCGCGATGACTTCCGTCACGCTCGCGCGTCTAAGCGACATCGAACCCGTCGAGCGCGACCTTGCGCGCCGGCAGCTGCACCCCGCAGAGCTCGACATCCGTTACCGCGACCAAGTGATCGCCAGATTGCCATGAACTCGGACCGCCTCGTCGCCGGCTTGGACATCGGCTCGGCCAAGACGACCGCCATCATCGCCGAAGTCGTCAACACCGCGCAGGGGCACACCAACATCAAGGTGCTCGGCGTGGGGCAGGCGCGCACGACGGGCATGCGCCGCGGCGTGGTCTCGGACATCGAGGAGATCACGCGGTCCATCCAGAAGGCGCTGCAGGACGCCGAGCGGATGGCGGGTGCGAAGATCACGGAGGTGTACTGCGGCATTGCGGGCGAGCATGTGCGCGCCATGACGTCGAAGGGCATCGTCGCCGTGAGCAACGACGAGATCGGGAAGTCCGACGTGGAGCGCGCCAACGAGGTCGCGCGCGCGCAGGCGATTCCGCAGGACCGCGAGCTGCTGCACGCGATCCCGCAGGAGTACACCGTGGACAAGGACACGGGCATCCGCGATCCCATCGGCATGAGCGGCACGCGGCTCGAGACAGAGATGTACCTGGTCACGATCGGGTCGGGGCCCGCGACGAACCTGCGCAAGAGCGTGGAGCGCGCCGGCTACAAGGTGCGCGAGCTCGTGCTCGAGCCGCTCGCGAGCGCGCTCGCGGTGTTGACGGAAGACGAGAAGGAGCTGGGCGTCGCGCTCGTGGAGATGGGCGCGGGGACGACGGACCTCGCGGTGTTCCACGAGGGGAAGATCCGGCATCTGGGGACAATTGCATTCGGCGGCAACAATGTGACATCCGATATCGTGCACGGCCTCGGCGTGACGCAGGCGGATGCGGAGCGATTGAAGGACCGGCATGGGTGTGCGTTCGAGTCGCTGGTGGACCCGAGCGAGGTGATTCAATTGCCGAGCACGGTGGCGCAGGGCGACAGGCAGATCCCGCGCGAGCTGCTGGCGCACATCATCCACCAGCGCATGGACGAGATCTTCGACCTGGTGCAGCGTGAAGTGGCGTCGGCGGGGTTCGCGTCGAAGCTGGCGGCGGGCGTGGTGCTCACGGGTGGCGCGGCGTCGATGCAGGGGAGCGCGGAGCTGGCCTCGGACGTGTTCGGGACGGGCGTCCGGGTAGGGACGCCGTCGGAGTCGATCGGTGGCCTCTCGGACTCAGTCGATGCGCCGCAGTTCGCGACGGTGGTGGGGCTGGCGATGTACGGGGCACATCGGATGGCGTTGACCGGGGCGACTGCGACCGCGAAGCGGATCAAGCTCCCTTCGGGCGGCGGGATGGACAAGCTCGGAGAGAAGATCAAGTTCTGGCTGCAGGACTTCTTCTAGAGCATAGATCGTTTCGCGTGGCTGACCGTGAGTGATTGGCGTTCCCTGGCACTGCGAAGTCGGTGGCGGTCGTCGGAAAAATGGCGGACAGTCGGATGGAGCCACGGCGACCGCGGACAACGGATGTCCCTCAAAAATCCGATAGTCCGAATACCAGTTTCGCCACGCGGTCGGCGCGCGCCGCGTACTCCTGATATTCCGCTTCGTTGAGGATCCCGCAGCCGCGGGCGCGCTCGATCTGCGAGCACACCTCCTTGGCTTCCGGATAGGCCACGCCAGCGCTCCGCGCGAGCTCCAGGCGCGAGCGTTTCGCGCAGCCCTCCGCGAGGTTGTCGGGCACGGAGCCGGCCGCGCGAAGGATCTGGTCGCGGATGCCGGGATAGGCGCGCGACCGGCGGAGGTCGAAGACCTTCTGGAGGTCCACGGCGAGCCTGTTGGACTCCTGCCAGGCGATGAGCTTCCTGAAGTCTCCCATGGGCTGCACGATAGCCTGAGCAGCCGTGACACCCATCACCGAATAAAGGCGGGAAACATCGTATAGCCGCAGTGCTCGTCCGAAGTCCGTTGTCGCACTGGCTCCTTCCGACTGTCCGCCACCTTTCCGACGACCGCCACCGACTTCGCCGTCACAAGGGAAGCCAATCACCCAAG
>JBDSTA010000389.1:0-10447 GCA_039928475.1 Gemmatimonadaceae bacterium
CGACTCCCGGAAGCTACGACCCGGCTGGCTTCTACGCACGCTCTACGCCGCGATTGGTGCCGTGACGCTCGCCGGAGCGGCTGGCGCGCAGGTCGTCGCGCACGCGCACAACGACTACGAACACGCGCGGCCGCTGCTCGATGCGCTGGAGCACGGCTTCACGAGCATCGAGGCGGACGTCTACCTCGTGGACGGGCAGCTGCTCGTCGCGCATGCGCGCGACAGCGTAGTCGCGGGCCGCACGCTCGAGTCGATGTACCTCGCGCCGCTGCGCGAACACGTACAGCGCACCGGGGCGACGAAGCTCATCCTGCTCATCGACGTGAAGCAGGACGCCGAAGGCTCCTGGGTGGTTCTCGACTCGCTGCTGCGCCGCTACGCGGACATGCTCACGATCTACGCGGGCGGCGACGTGCGCGAGGGAGCCGTGACGGCGATCATCTCGGGCGAGCGCGCCATCTCGACGATGCGTCGCCAGCGCATGCGCTTCGCCGGTGTCGATGGCCGCATCGCGGACCTCGCCGCCAAGCCGCGCGCGTCTCGCGTGCTGATGCCGCTCGTGAGCGACTCGTGGGAGCGCATCATCAAGAGCGGCAAGGATCCGCGCCGCGAGGTGGAGCGCGTCGTCGCACTGGCGCACGCGAACGAGCAGCGAGTGCGCTTCTGGGCGACGCCGGACGACGAGTCGCTGTGGCAGATGCTCGTCGGCGCAGGCGTGGACCTCATCGGCACCGACGACCTGCCGCGCCTCCAGGCCTTCCTCGGCCTGCGCCCACGCCCGTGATCCCATCCGGGAGGTGCGCCCATCGCTGTTACATCGCCCGTTCCGAAACTCCGGGCCCCACCTAAGTTCTGGCAATGCTGAGGAGCAACGGAGCATGACGGGATCGCAGGACCTGCATGCGGCACTGGCTGACCGCTATCGCATCGAGCGCGAGGTCGGGCGCGGTGGGATGGCGACGGTCTATCTCGCCGACGACGTGCGACACCATCGCAGGGTGGCGGTGAAGGTGCTCGATCCCGAGCTCGCGCATGCCGTTGGGCCCGAGCGGTTCCTTCGCGAGATCGAGGTGGCGGCGCAGCTGAGTCATCCGCACATCGTACCCCTGTACGATTCAGGCAACCTCGGGGGCTACCTGTTCTTCGTCATGCCCTACATCGAGGGCGAATCGCTGCGGCGACGCATGGACCGCGAGGGCCAGCTTCCCATTGACGACGCTCTGGCGATCACGCGCCAGGTCGCGTCCGCGCTCGAGTACGCGCACGCCCACGACGTCATTCATCGCGACGTGAAGCCGGAGAACATCCTGCTGTACGAGGGCGAGGCGATGGTCGCGGACTTCGGCATCGCGCTCGCCGTGAAGCCTGCGAGTGGCGAGCGTGTCACCGGCACCGGCATCATCCTCGGCACGCCGGCCTACATGAGTCCCGAACAGTCACTCGGCGAAGGCGCCGATGCGCGTGCGGACCAGTACAGCCTGGGCTGCGTGGTCTACGAGATGCTGGCGGGCGAGCCACCGTATGCGGGACCCACCGCGCGCTCCATCATCGCGAAGCGCCTGGTCGATCCAGTGCCGGCTGTGCGGCGCCTGCGCGGCGCGGTGCCGTCGTCAGTGTGTGACGCCGTGACGAGGACCCTGTCGAAGGAACCAGCCGACCGGTTCGCATCCCTCACGCAGTTCGTCTCGGCACTCGCCGCTCCGTCCGCGCCGAGCCGGCCGCGCACGCCGTCCGTGGCGGTGCTGCCCTTCCGCAACCTCAGCGCAGATCCGGACAACGAATACTTTGCCGACGGCATCACTGAAGACGTCATCGCGCACCTCTCGAAGATTCGCGCCATCAAAGTGATCTCGCGCGCCTCGGTGATGCAGTACAAGCAGCGGCAGCACAGCATGCAGGAGATCGGCGCATCGCTCGGCGCCACCACGCTCCTGGATGGAAGCGTGCGCCGCGCGGGCGACCGAGTCCGCATCGTGGCGCAGCTCGTCGATCCGGAGAGCGCCGAGAATCTCTGGAGCGAGACCTACGACCGGCAGCTCACGGACATCTTCGCGATCCAGACGGACGTCGCGCTCCAGATTGCCAGCGCCCTGGAGGCCGAGCTCTCGCACGAGGAGCAGGCGCGCGTGGAGAGCGAGCCGACGAAGGACGTGATCGCATACCAGCATTTCCTCCAGGGTCGGCGCTGGATGGTCGAGTACTCACCGGCAGCGCTCGATCGCTCCTTGACTTACTTCGAGCGCGCCATCGAGCGGGACCCGGCGTTTGCGCAGGCGCATGCGGCCATCGCGATCGTCTTCACGGAGATGGCGGAGCAGGGCTTCATGGACTCGAAGCGCGCACACGAGCGCGCCGCGGACGCCGCAGCGAAGGCCCTTCGCGCCGATCCCGACCTTGGTGTCGCCCACCTGACGGCCGCGTACCTGATGATGTCGCGCGACTTCGACTGGATCGGTGCGGAGCGCGAGTTCAAGCGTGCCCGGGAGCTGAGTCCCGGGAGCGCGGACACGTATGACCTGTACGGGCGCATGTGCTCCGCGCAGGGGCGGTACGATGAAGCCATCGTGCTGCTCCAGCGCGCGCAGGAGCTCGATCCGCTCGCACACAAGCTGGACCTCGCGACGGCATACCTCCGCGCGGACCGGTTCGCCGAGGCACTCACGCGCGCGAAGGATGCGGTGGAGTTTGCCCCCGGCCACGATCGCGCGCACGCGACGCTCGGCTGGGCGCACTTCCTGTCCGGTGACAAGACGGAGGGCATCGCGCAGCTCGAGCGCGCGGTGTCCGCCTCGAGAACGAACTCACTGTGGCTCGGACAGCTGGGGCAGATGTATGGAATGGCCGGCGAGGTAGCGAAGGCGCGGGCGGTTCTCGCAGAGCTCGAGGAGCGCGCGCAGGGTGCGTACGTCTCGCCGTACCACCTTGCCTACGTGCACACCGGACTTGGCGAGGCCGATCGGGCGATGGAGCTGCTGGAGCGCGCGGTGGCGCAGCGCACCGGCGCGGCCTACGGGATCAAGGGGTCATTCCTCTTCAAGCCGCTGCATGACCATCCACGCTTCAGGCACCTGCTGGAACAGATGAACCTCGCCTGACGCTGTTCACGCAGTGAGCCGCTGCTCGACGCACTGGAGCGCGGCTTCACGAGCATCGAGGCGGACGTCTACGCCTCCAGGCATTCCTCAGCCGGCGCCCGCCCTAGTGATCGTCTCCGACAGGTGCGCCCAGGGCACGCCGAGCACGGTGACCTCGGCCTGATTCAACACGGAGCGACCGTCGGGCTGGAGGAACAGCCACTGGTCCATGGTCACGCGCGGCTCGCGGATCAGGTACCGCAGGTGAAACGAGTTGCCGTTCACCTCGGCGGTGACGTTGCCCCTGGCGTCGCTCAGCGTGGCTGCGAAGTGGGTCGCGTCGGTGCGACGCATGACCCATCGCCGCTTTTCGGTCGTCGAGTCGCCGAAGGTGATCGTCTGGTCGAGTGTAAAGCTTCCGTCGGCGCTCGACGTGCCGACCCCTTCCACCGCGACGCGGCGCGCGCCGCCGAAGCGCTGGCTGAGCGTGCCCTCGCCCACCGTGCGGCCGGAAAAGAACGCGATGGGATCGAACGTGGGCTGCGGTTGCACGGGCGGCCGCGCCGGCAGGGACCTGAGGCAGGCGGAGAGCACGAGGCACCCGAGCAACGGTAGGTGGCGGAGCGACATCCACGGGGCCAACGCACGATGCGCGCCGAGCGTGGCCGCACAGTGTTTGTCGCGGCCGGGCCGCCGGGCCCGCATATTGGGCGGAGCAACCCCCACCTCGGAGCCGTCATCATGTCCATCCGCCTTCGCCAGGTCATCGCGACCGCCGCTGCCGTCGTCGCATTCGCCTCACCCGTTGCCGCGCAGCAGCGCGCCGGCATCATGGGCGACCTCATGAAGGACGTGAGCGACGTCCAGGGCAAGCTCACCGCGCTCGCGAAGGCGATGCCCGCCGACAAGTACGACTGGCGGCCCGGCGTCGGCGTCCGCTCGGTGGGCGAGGTGTTCATGCACGTCTCCGCGGACAACTACTTCATGCCGTCGGCCGTGGGCTTCATGCCGGATGCTTCCTCCGGCGTGAACCCGAAGGACTTCAAGACGCTCACCGCGTTCGAGAAGCAGAAGATGACGCCCGCCGAGGCAGCCGCGACGATCGACAAGTCGTTCGTGCACCTCAAGCAGACGATGAGCGATACGCCCGACGCGAAGCTCGACGAGCACGTGAAGTTCTTCGGCCAGGACATGACGGTGCGGCAGGTGTGGGTCGCCACCGCCACGCACCTGCACGAGCACCTCGGCCAGGCCATCGCGTACGCGCGCATGAATGGCGTGACGCCGCCCTGGAGCAAGTAGCGCGAACGCGGCGTAGCTTCACCTGACCCTGACCCGCCCGAACGACCCATGAAACTGAATCGATCTGCCGCGACCATGACCGCCGTGGTCGCTGCGATGTCGCTCGTCAACTGCAAGGCGAAGGAGCCGGAAAAGCCCGCGATGGCCACCGAGGCGCCCGCGCCCGGCGACTCGGCCTTTCACGCGCTCACGCGCGCGATCATCGACGACAACCTCCAGCGTCACCCGAGCAGCGCCGTCTACCTCGGCGTGCACAAGTGGGATGCGAAGGTCGAGGACATGTCGCAGGCCGCCATCCAGGCCGAGACGCAGTCGCTCAAGGATTTCCGCACGAAGCTCATGGCGGTGGACATCAAGGAGCTGTCGCCCGCGAACCGCGCGGACCGCGGCATGCTCCTGCGCGCCATGGACGCGGGCATCCTCGGCAACGAGTCCGTCCGCAACTGGGCAAAGAACCCCGACAACTACAGCTCGGGCGTGACGAATGCGGCGTACATCATGATGAAGAGCCCGTTCGCGCCGGCGGTGGACCGGCTCAAGTCGCTCATCGCGCGCGAACGCGCGATGCCCGCTATGCTCGCGGAGGCACGGAAGAACCTTCAGTCGCCGCCGAAGATCTACACGCAGATCGCCATCGAGCAGATCGACGGCAACATCGCCTTTTTCAAGAATGACGTCACTGCCGCCTTCGCCGATGTGACGGATTCGTCGCTCGCGAAGGAGTTCAGGCAGGTGAACGACAGCGTGATGACGGCGCTCGCCGATTACAAGAAGTGGCTCCAGACGGACCTGCTGCCGAAGTCCACCGGCGACTATGCCATCGGGGCCGACACGTATCGCAAGCTGCTCGCGGCCACCGAGATGATCGACATGCCGCTCGACGAGCTGCTCACCATCGCCGAGGCAGACCGCGCGAAGAACGAGGCAGCGCTGCAGGCGACAGCGAAGCTCATCGACTCCACGAAGTCGGTGGACGCCGTGCTCGCGGGGCTCCAGGCGGATCACCCCGCGCCGGACAAGCTGCTGGAGGTGACGCAGGCCGAGCTCAACTCGCTGCGCACGTTCCTCGTGGACAATCACATCATCACGGTGCCGGCGTCCGACCCCGCGCGCGTGAAGGAGACGCCGCCCTTCATGCGCTCGACGACATCCGCGTCGATGGACACGCCCGGACCCTTCGAGCAGGCAAAGCTCGAGGGCCGCTACAACATGACGCTGCCCGACCCGCGCTGGCCGAAGGCGAAGCAGGACGAGTTCATGACGCAGTGGTACTACGCCGCGATCACGAACGTGTCGGTGCACGAGGTCTATCCGGGACACTACACGCAGTTCCTCTACGCAAAGCAGTTCCCGACCGACGTGCGCAAGGTCTATGGCGCGAACACGAACAGCGAAGGCTGGGCGCACTACTCCGAGCAGATGATGCTCGACGAAGGGCTGCACAAGGGCGAGCCGAAGTACCGCATGGCGCAACTCCAGGATGCGTTGCTGCGCGACATCCGCTTCATCGTCGGCATCAAGATGCACACGCAGGGCATGACGGTGCCGCAGGCGGTGGAGCTGTTCGTCACGCAGGGCCACCAGCCGCGTCCCGTGGCCGAGTCGGAGTCCAAGCGCGGGACGAGCGATGCGCTGTACGGCTATTACACGATGGGCAAGCTCATGATCCTCAAGCTGCGCGAGGACTACAAGGCGAAGATGGGCACGCAGTACACGCTCCAGAAGTTCCACGACGAGTTCATCAGGATGGGGCCGTTGCCGCTCCCGCTCGTGCGGCAGGCGATGGTGGGAGCCGGCGGCCCGCTCTTCTAGCGCATGACGACGCGTCGCGAATTCCTCGAGCGTGCAGCCATGACGGCCGCGGGACTGGCATTGCCGGTTCCGCGGCTCGTTTCACGTGACGCACCCGCGCCGGTGCGCGGTTTCGTGGACGTGCATCGTCCACCCGACAGCGTGTTGGTGCAGACGGCCGCGGACGACCTTCGCCTCGTGGTGCGCGGCACGGTGCACTCCGGGCGCGGCATCAGCTTGAGTACGAAGCCCGAGGGCGATGCGCTGCGCGTCGTGCTCAGCTCTCCCGCCGAGCCGGTGAAACGCATTCGTCTCCGCTGGAGGGGCGCGCTCGCCGGGACGAAGCTCATCCTTGGCGACGCATGGGAGCGCGGCTACGGCGACCTCGAGTGGCGCGCGTGGGCGCCCGATCGCGTGATGCCCTGGTATGCGGCGACGTACGATGGCACGCGCACGCACGCATATGGCGTCCGCACGGGCGCGAAGGCGTTCTGCTTCTGGCAGGTGGATCCTGGCGGCGTCACGCTGTGGGCGGACGTTCGCAGCGGAAGTGCCGGCGTGAAGCTCGGCGACCGGGAGTTCGATGTCTGCCACGTGGTGTCTCGCGTCGGGCGCGGAGGCGAGACGTCGTTCGCGGCGGTGCACGCGTTCTGCCGCGCGATGTGCGCGAAGCCGCGCCTGCCCGCGCAGCCCATCTATGGAAGCAACGACTGGTACTGGGCCTACGGCAACAACAGCGCAGCGTCCGTGCGCACCGACGCGCAGCACATCGTCGAGCTGTCACCCTCGGGCGAGAATCGTCCCTTCGCGGTGATCGACGACGGCTGGCAACCGGAGCGCAGCGCGGACAAGAAGGGCGTGGGCCTGTGGGACCGCGGCAACGAGAAGTTCCCGGACATGCCGGGCCTCGCCGCAGAGGTCAGGAAGATCGGGGCGCGGCCGGGAATCTGGATTCGTCCCTTGCAGGCGACCGCGGACACGAAGGACTCGTGGCGCCTCCCCCGTGACAAGCAGTTCGTCGATCCGACCATTCCGGACGTCGAGGCCAGGATCATGGCCGACATGCATCGCATCCGCGAGTGGGGCTACGACCTGATCAAGCACGACTACACGACGTACGACATTCTCGGCCGGTGGGGATTCCAGATGGGTGCGGCGATGACGCGCGACGGGTGGACGTTCGCGGAAGGACCGGTGCGCACGACCGCAGAGGTGATCGATCGCCTCTACGGCGCGATCCGCGCGGGCGCGCGCGACACGCTGATCATCGGGTGCAATACCGTCAGTCATCTCTCGGCGGGACACTTCGAGATGTGCCGCGTGGGCGACGACACGAGCGGCTCGGAGTGGTCGCGCACGCGGAAGATGGGCGTGAACACGCTCGCCTTCCGCGGCGCGCAGCATGGCGCGTTCTACGTTGCGGACGCGGACTGCGTGGGCGTGACGAATGACATCCCGTGGCACCAGAACCGGCAGTGGCTCGACCTCGTCGCGCGCAGCGGCACGATGCTGTTCGTCTCGCTCGCACCCGATGCGCTCGGCGCCGACAAGCGGCGCGACGTGAAGGCGGCGCTGGCCATGGCAGCCGTGCCGCAGCCCCTCGCCGAACCGCTGGACTGGCAGGCGTCGCTGTATCCGTCGCGATGGAAGCTGATGGGTCGCGAGCGGACGTACGACTGGGTTGGAGAGGACGGGGCCGGGCTTCCCCCCTGACGAGACGGCCGAGTCTGGCGCGTCCATTGCACAATCCGTGATCGACCCGCGTAAGAAGCGCCGGACGTAGGGTCGCGCATGCATGTGGTGTCAGAGACGAGAGCGCCTCTGCGACATCACGCGGACGGTCGTGTCTGCCCCGGCAATCCAGAAACTCGCGATGACTTCGCTACGCCTCGTCGTACTCGGCGCTGCCGTGATAGTTGCGCCATGCGCTCACTCGCAGGAGCCGATTGCCGCTCCGGTCGGCGTGACGCGGGACGTCGCCGCTCCCACCGACACGGTGCGCCGCCGGCCGCGCGCGGTGGAGGTGAGCGACGCGTACAATGTGCGACTTCGCATTCATCGGTATGCCTCGTATGCGACGGTGCCGCTGTTCCTGCTTCAGACCGTCGCGGGCAACCAGCTCTTCCAGGCGGACAAGTCGGGCGCCGAGCGTCCGAGCTGGGCGAAGAGCACCCACAGCCTTGGGGCGGCGGGTCTCGGCGCGCTGTTCACCGTGAACACGGTGACGGGCCTGTGGAATCTCTGGGACTCGCGCGACAACACCCAGGGTCGCGGCAAGCGCCTGCTGCACTCCGGCTTGATGCTGGCGTCGGACGCGGGCTTCGCGTACACGGGTTTCGTCCTCGCCGGCGACGCCAAGCGCGATATCGCGTCGCGTGAGGATCACCGAAACTATGCCTACTACTCCATGGGAGCGGCACTCGCGGGATACGCGGTGATGCTCGTGGGTGATCACTGATTGGAGATGTCGATGACGGGTTGTGAGGGTTGTGTGAGCCGGCGAGACTTTCTCGAGCGCGTCGCGATCGTCGCTGGCGCAATCATCGCCGCCGGCTGCGGTGCGGCAGGAGACGTCACGGGCGTGGGCAGCGAGCCGATCCCGGGCGGCGCGCTCACGGCGAAGCTGTCGGACTACACCGGCCTGGCGACGGTTGGCCAGCCCGTGGAATTGAAGAACGCGAGCGGCGCGGCATCCGGCGTCGCAGCGGTGCGACTCGGCCCGACCTCGTTCCTCGCGCTCGGCATGTCGTGCACGCACGAGGGGACGAAGGTGCGCATCACGGGCACGACGTTCACCTGCCCGAACCACGGCGCGCGCTTCAACACGAACGGCGCCGTCACGCTCGGTCCTGCGAACCGCGCCCTGGCCCAGCGCAGCGTCGTGTACGACGACGCTGCGCAGACGCTCACGGTGACCTGACGCGGCGCTACTTGCTCGAGGGCGGGACCATGCCGTTGAGGCGCATGTAGGTGATGAGGTTGCCATAGTGCTCGCCGTCGTGCGTGGCATTCATCATGAGCGCGTAGAGGCGTGACTGCTGTTGCCCGAACACGTCGACCTGTGCGCCGACGGCCGCATCGGACTGGGCGTAGGCCCGGTCGCAGTCCGCGTTCGACTTCTTGAGTGCGTCGATGACGCCCGCCTTGGTTTGTACTTTCACGGCATCTTCGGCGGGCGGCTTCTCGCCGAGCGCGATGGCGCAGAACATCGACTGCGATCCCGCTACGTGGGCGAACAGTTCGCCGAACGAGCGAACGGCGGGGGTTGCCTTGAAGAGATACTTGTCTTCCGGCACGTCGATCGCGGACTGGAGGACGTATCCGCTCATCTGCTTCCAGAGGGCGCGTACGTCGCTGACGGCGGAGTGCGCGGCGACGGGCTTCGGCGCGCCGGCCTGCTTCACGGACTGTCCGAGTGCGGGCGAGGCGATTGCGGCGACGAGGAGGATTGCGGTGGCGCGCATGTGGTGGGGTGGTTGGGGGTTCGAATGAAGTACGCGCTTCGGGCTCCGACGGCAAGCCTCGGCGCGCGTCACCGAGCCGCCAGCGTCATGCGCGCCCTGACCAGCGAACGGATCTTGTCCACCACCGGCTGGCCTGCGCTACCGTAGTTCGCCAGCACCACCGCGACGTAGCCGGTGCCCTTGAAGATGTCGAGGTTGGAGCTGATCCCGGGGAAGCCGCCATTGTGCCCCACGATGCCCGCCTGCGCGTCCAGCTGGAAGCCATAACCGTAGCCGGGCGACCTGACGTCCGGTTTGGGCGTCGTCATCAGCTCGTACGTCGCGGGTGTGACGAGCTTCCCGGACGTGAATGCTTCGGCGAAGCGCAGCAGGTCCGGCGCCGTCGAGTAGCCACCGCCGGCGGGCCCGCCACGCATGACGTGCATGAAGACGTTGTTGTGGTAACGCTTCGTGCCGTCGTCCGCCCACTCCTTCTCGTACCCGACGGCAAGGTTCTCGTTGACGCCGTCGAGCGAATACGCATCGGTGCGCGTCATGCCGGCGGGCTTGTAGATGTGCTCCCGCACGTAGTCGAAGTAGTCCTGCTTCGTGACGACCTCGATCACCTTGCCCAGCACGAGCATGCCGGTGTTGCTGTAGGCCCAGCGCGTGCCCGGCTCGAACGCGAGCGAGTCGCCCTTCGCGAGCTCCATCATGTCGTCGACGCTGCGAAAGCGCTCACGCGACGACTTGTAGAACTCGTCGTTGAAGTAGCTCCCCAGTCCGCTCGTGTGCGTGAGCAGGTGCCGGATCGTGACCTTCCGCGCCGCGGCAGCG
>JBDSTA010000390.1:0-11464 GCA_039928475.1 Gemmatimonadaceae bacterium
GATGATCTCACGGAAGGCGGTCCGCTCGGCCCCATCGTTCACTTCAGCTCCATCGACGACCTCGAGGACGGCATGACCGCCGCCTACCTCGCCGAGACCGCAGCGCAGGCCGGGCTTCAGGTGAAGCTGATCGCGATGTCGGACGTGGGATGGGATCCGCAGCATCGTGAGATGTGCGATCGCGAAGACGCCCATATCGACACGCTCTTCAAGCTCTATCCCTGGGAGTGGATCATCAACGAGCCGTTCGGCGACCACCTCCACGTGGCGAAAACCGTGATGATCGAGCCGGCGTGGAAGATGATCCTGTCGAACAAGGGAATCCTGCAGATCCTGTGGGAGCTGAATCCCGGGCACGGCAACCTCTTGCCGTCGTTCTTCGACGACCCGCACGGGATGTTCGAGTATGCGAAGAAGCCGTTGCTCTCGCGCGAGGGCGCGAACGTCACCGTCCACACGATGAAGGAGCACGTGGAGTCCACGGGCGAGTACGGCGCCGAGGGCTACGTCTTCCAGGAGCTCGCCCCGATTCCCGACTTCGGCGGCAAGCGACCGATCATCGGGAGCTGGATGGTGGGCCAGGAGGCGGCCGGGATGGGCGTCCGCGAAGCGGACGGGTGGGTGACGGGCAATACCTCCCGCTTCGTCCCGCACCTGTTCAAGTAGAGAGAACCAAACGGGCGGGCCGCGAGTATAGCCTGTGTAGGTGTTCGATCTCTCACTCCATGGGAACGAGACCAATGTTCACCGTCGCACTCCGCGCATTTGCGCTGCTTTCCATTGCCACCACGCCCGCGCCCGCCAAGCCAGCGGTCGCGGCCGCCCCGCTCGACACGATCGTGTTCGCCGGCGGCTGCTTCTGGGGTGTGCAGGGCGTCTACCAGCACGTCACGGGCGTCGTGAGCGCCACCTCCGGCTACGCCGGCGGCACGGTGGTGAAGCCGTCCTATGAGGACGTGAGCACCGGCGAAACGGGCCACGCCGAGGTGGTGCGCGTCGTGTACGATCCTGCGAAGGTGTCGCTCACGAAGCTGCTCGACGTCTTCTTCCTCGTGACGCACGACCCCACGCAGCTCAACCGCCAGGGGCCCGACCACGGCACGCAATACCGCTCGGCGCTGTTCTACACGAGCGACGCGCAGAAGACCGCGGCGCAGGCGTACATCGCGCAGCTCGCGAAGAATGGCTCGTACAAGGGCGCGATCGTGACGCAGGTCGCTCCGCTCAAGGCGTTCTACGTCGCAGAGTCGTATCACCAGGACTACGCGACGCTGCACCCGGACCAGCCGTACATCAAGTACAACGACACGCCGAAGATCGAGGCGCTCAAGAGGCAATACGCGTCGCTGTGGCAGGACAAGCTGGCGGCGCATTGAACAGTTGGTAGCGCGGAAACCACAGAGGACACGGAGTACACACAGAGGACACAGAGTTTCGACTCTGTGTCCTCTGTGCATCCTCCGTGTCCCCTGTGGTTGAAGCTCTGGGAGCCTTAGTCGGATAGCCCCTTGTCGCGCACGGCCATCATGGTGCCCTGCAGGATTGCGACTGTGGTTTCACCCGCGACCAACTCTCCCGCGCACACCATGATGTTCTTGCCCGACTTTATCACTCGACCCTTCGCGACAAAGTCGGTTCCGGCCGCAGGCGCCAGCAAGTTCACCTTGAACTCCACCGACAGCACCGCCGCGCCCGGCTCCATCAACGTGAGCGCCGCGTAACCGCACGCGCTGTCCACCACCGATGTCACGACTCCCGCGTGCAGGAACCCGTGCTGCTGCACGAGGTCCGCGCGATGCGTGATCGCGATGTCCACCTCGCCAGGCGCCACGCGGACGAGGCGCGCCCCGAGCGTGGACATGAACGTCTGCTTGTCGAAGCTCGCACGTACTCGCGACTCGTAGTCCGGGTCGCGCACGACCGGCGCCATCACATCGCTCCCGTGTGGCCGGGCGTCGTCTTCCTCGTAGGGCCCGCGCTCCAGCGCACCGCGCGGAGCACGATGGGCCACGCGTCTGATTGCGGCGCGAGGAGGTCGAAGTGGCCGGCGGCAGGGATGACGTCCAGCTCGGCGCGATCGCCCGCCGCGCGCAGCTTGTCGAGGAACGACTTTGCCTGCGCAACCGGCACGATGGGATCCGCCTCGCCGTGGATGAGCCGCACGAACACGCCGATGGGCGTGCGCTCCATGGGACTCACCGCGCGATAGCGCTGCGGCACCTGCTGCACCGTGCCGCCGAGGAGCGGCGCGACGGACTGGTTGCATCCGCCGGGGCCCGTGCTGTAGTCCGCGAGGTCGGTGATGCCGGCGAGGCTCACGACGCCGGACACCGACATGGGAGGTATCGCGGAGCGGAACAGTCCAGTCGTCTCGTTCTGTCGGCGCGATGCCGCCCACAATGCGAGCTGTCCACCCGCGGAGTGACCCATGAGCACGACGCGCGTGGTGTCGAGCATGGGGAACTGCGCACCAAGCCGGCGGACGTGATCCACTGCCTTGGCCACGTCATCGAAGGTGCCGGGAAAGCCGCCTCCAGGATCGCCGATGCGGCGATACTCGATGGTCCACACGGCGAAGCCCTCCTTCACGAGCGCCGCCGCCGCGAGCCCGACGTGCTTCATGTCGTACTGCGCGCGCCAGCACCCGCCATGAATGAGCACGACGAGCGGCACATTCTCGCCGCCGGCAGGAAGGCGCAGCTCACCATACTGAAGCTGCTCGGGGCCGTACGCGATGCGATGATCCGCCGGCGCGACGGTTTCCGCAACGAGCTCGGAGTAGGCGATCATGGGTCGTACCGTCTGGTGTCCCGTACACGCGACAGCGCCGAACAACGCGGCCGCGACAGCGATCCTCGAGTGACAATACCTCAATGGACGTCGCGCGCCACTACCGCTGGACCCGCTCCGTACCAGCGCGCGCCTCGACGAGCGCCTGGTAGACGAGGAAGGGAAACTTCGTCGCGATGTCCGTGCGATTCGGCAGCTGGTTGATCATGAGCACCAGGACGATGCCCTCGGCTGGATCCACCTTGTAGATGCTGCCATACGCGCCGCCCCAGCTGAACGTGCCCACGGACACGGGGCCGTCGGCGCCGAGCTTCTCGATGGTCTGGAAGCCGAGCCCGAATCCCTCGCCCATGTTGCCGTAGAGCGTGCCGCTCTGGTTCGTCGTCATGAGGTCCACGGTCTTCGGCGAGAGATAGCGCACGCCGTCGAGCGTTCCGTGATTGCGCAGCATCTCGAGGAAGTGCGCATAGTCCTTCGCCGTGGACACGAGGCCCGCGCCGCCCGCGAAGTTCTTCCTCGGCCCGTCCACGTAATTGCCCTGGCCGCGCGGACCGTCCGGCGCACGCGCCGCGTGCCCTGTGCTGTCGTTGAGGTACACGGTGACGAGGCGATCGCGCTTCGACGTCGGCAGGAAGAAGTACGTGTCGTGCATGCCGAGTGGATTCGTGATGCGCGTGCGGAAGAATTCGTCGAGCGGGATGCCGGACGCGCGCTCGACGACGCAGCCGAGGATGTCGAGGCTGTAGCCGTACACCCACGCTTCGCCCGGCTGCGCGACGAAGGGCACCGTCGCGAGGCGCTCCATCGTGGTGCACACCGGCTCGTCCTTGTCCGCCGTGTACCATCCCCAGCCCGCGCTGGGGCCGAGCCCCTGCGCGACGTACTTCTGCGCGACGAATCCGTCCACGCCGTACGAGATGCCGGACGTATGGGTGAGGAGGTCCTTGATGGTGATCTGCCGCTTCGCGGGAACGACCGTGCGCCCGGTGTCCGCGCGCAGGGCCACCGTCGTCTTCGCGTAAGCGGGAATGAACTTGCTGACCGGATCGGTGAGAGCGATGCGGCCTTCCTCGACGAGCATGAGGACGGCGACGCTCGTGAGCGCCTTCGACTGCGACGCGATGCGGAAGACGGCGTCGCTGGTCATCCGCCGGCCCGACTCGCGGTCGATGTAACCGACGGACTTTTCATACGCGACCTTGCCATCGCGGAGGATGAGCGCGACGGCGCCGCCGATGCGGTTGGAGTCCACGTACTGCTGCATGAAGGCGTCGATGCGCCTGAGGCGCGCCGTGTCGAAGCCGTTGGCGGGCTTCTGGGCGTGGAGAAGAACTGGCGCGGCGAGGAGGCACGCGGCGAGCCGGATTCGCATGGGGTCTCTCAGGTGGGAGCGGTAGCTATGGTACCAGCCGGCCGGCCTGCACGACAGCCGAGATCCTCCGCGTATTCCTGATGTTCTCGAGGGGATTCGCGTCGAGCAGCACGAGGTCCGCGACCTGGCCGGCCACGCTCCTCCCGAGCCGGCCGCCCAGCCCCGCAAAGCGAGCGGGCCCGATCGTCGCGCTCCACAGTGCCTCCACGGGCTCGAGCCCGCCCCGCTCGACGAGCATCGCGAGCTCCTCGTGAACGGTGACGTCCACGTCGGGCTCGCCATCGGTGCCCGCGAGCAGCAGCAGCCCCAGCTCGTGCATGCGGTGTACGTTCGCGGCGCTGTCGGCCGAGTGGACGAGCGCCGGCACGTACCAGCCGCCGGTCTTCGCCAACTCGAGGTAGACGGAATCGCGAACCGCATCCGGCGCCGTGTTGAGCGCCGCGAGCGAATCGTGCGGGACTTCATGAAGGAGCACCCCGCCGGCGACACGCGGCATCCCCGCAACGGCGCCGGGCGCGGCGCCGGCGACCCGCACGCTCGTGATCCCGAGCGCGACGAATCGCGACAGCGCGCCCGCTCCACCGGCAAGCCGAACCCGTGCGTCCCACAGTCCGGGGATGACGAACTTGCCCGTGCCGTCCACGCGCCGCGTGCCCTTCGGCACCAGGACGGCCGCGCTCGCTCCCACTGTCTGGATGATCCCCTTCGAGATCAACACGGTCTGGCCCGGCACCGCGGACACCTTCGCGGAGGGGTCGACGACAGTCACTCCAACCAGCGCCAGGTCCTGCCCCATCACGGGCCTGGAGGCGGCCGCCATCAGGGCAGCGAGAAGTGCGGTCTTGAAAGTCACCCTTGACAATGGCCCCCGATTGTTGAAATATCAACATGGTTGAATTTTCAGCAGCACCCCGGAAACGGACCTCCCCATGTCCACACCCGTCATGACCGACAAGCCAGAGACAGCAAACACCCTCTCCCGACGCGAGCGCCAGGTGATGGACATCCTCCATCGCCGCGCCGAGGCGACCGTCGCCGAGATCATGGCGGAGCTGCCGGACCCACCGACCTACTCGGCCGTGCGCTCCGTCCTGCGCATCCTCGGTGAGAAGAACCTGATCCGTTACAAGGAAGACGGCCCCCGCTACATCTACTATCCCGCGCAGGATACGGAAGCTGCGCGGGACGACGTCCTCGCGCACGTGGTGCGGACGTACTTCGCCGGCTCGCCCGAGCAGGCCGTCACGGCACTGCTCCGCATGTCCGACGTGGACATGAAGGACGACGACATCGAGCGCCTGCGCGACAGCATCCGCCGCGCGCGGCAGAGCGGGAGATAGGCAATGAGCGCCGCGCTCCTCTCCGCGTTCGGCAGCCTGCCCGGCTGGAACATCTCGCTGCTCCTGCTGCTGGTGAAGGCGACGGTCATCCTCGTCGCCGCCCTCGGCATCACGCTCGCCATGCAGCGCGCGTCGGCAACGGCGCGCCACCTCGTGTGGCTCGTCACGCTCGGCACGCTGCTGCTCGTGCCCGCGCTCACCGCGTGGGCGCCGATTCGCCTCGCCGTGCTTCCGGCCGCGACCGTCGCTGTCGCGCCGACAGCTTCGAATGAAGTCGCAGTGCGTCGCGACGTCCCACCCGTCGCGGCGCCGGACTACCTCCGCGGCACTGAAGGCGTCGTCACGCAGGTCCCGAGCGCCCCGGTTGCTGCGCCATCATCCGCAACGGACGACTTCGCCGCACGCGTGCGCAACATGAGTGGCGTCTCCATCGCGATCACGCTGTGGGCCGCGATGGTCCTCGCGATCCTGCTGTCGCTCGCGTGGGCCGGCTTCGCCGTGCACCGCATCGTGAGTGGCGCGCGGCCGCTGACGTCGCCCGACTGGGAGACGCCGATGTACGAGATCGCCGACCGCCTGGGCCTCGAGGAGTTGCCGCGTCTCCTGCAGAGCGATGAGGCAAAGATGCCGTTCGCGTGCGGCATGATGACACCGACGATCGTGCTGCCCGCCGAGTCCGAGGGCTGGAGCACGGAGCGACGGAAGGCCGTGTTGCTGCACGAGCTCGCGCACGTGCGCCGTCACGACCTGATGGGCCACACCCTCGGCCGGCTCGTGTGCGCCGTGTACTGGTTCCATCCGCTCGTGTGGACCGCCGCGAAGCAGCTCCGCAACGAGAGCGAGCGTGCGTGCGACGACCTCGCGCTGTCGTGCGGAACGCGCGCAACGGATTACGCGGAACACCTCCTGGACATCGTCACCTCCGTGCGAGGCGACTCCACCCCACTCGTGGCGCTCGCGATGGCGAGGCGCAAGGAGTTCGAAGGCCGCATGCTCGCCATCCTCGATCCCGACCTGCGCCGAGCGACGCCGACGCGAAGGCAGTCCGCCGTGCTCATCGCGACGCTCGCGCTGATCTCGCTCACCGTCGGTGCGGTGGCACCGGTGGCGCGTACCGCCGACGCGGCGGTGACGCCGCTGCACGTCGCGAAGACGAGCGGGACGCCCGCCCAGGCGCCGCTGCCGGAAGCCGTCCCGCGGGCCGTACCGCCGGCCGTACCGCGGGCCGTACCGCAGCTGAACGACGCACCCCTCGCCGCGCCGATGCAGAAGGCGTATCCGGATTCGGGCGTGCGTGGCGAGAAGCGTCTCCGCGTCGACACCACGATCCATACGTCGGTGTCCACGCGCATGAGCACCGCGATGAGCACCCGTACGTCGACGTCAGTCAGCGACAATCGCGAGCCGCAAGTCACCGTCGGAGGCGTCGCCATCACCGCGCTCGCCGAAGCCAGTGCGCGCGCCGGCATGCAGATCTCCGCCGACGTCCTCGACTTGATCTCCGAGCGCCTCAGGGATGGCAAGGGAGGGAAGGGCGACAAGGGCGACAAGGGCGCAAAGGGCAGCAAGCAGTCCGACGATCGCCCGGAGCTGCTCGCCAAGGTGCTGCGCACCGATTCGAGTGCGTCGCTGCGCCGCATCGCGGCGTGGGGACTCCAGGAGTACACGCACAACGCGACGGCGATGGATGCACTCGTCAACGCCGTGCGTCGCGACTCGGACGCGCGTGTGCGCGAGATGGCCGCGTGGTCGCTGGGTCAGGCGAACCATGCGTCCACAGGATCCACCGAGGCACTCTCGAACGCGCTCAGGAGTGACCAGAGTGAGCGCGTTCGCACGATCGCCGCATGGGCGCTCGGCAACGAGAACGATCGCAGCGCAGTGGACGGCCTTGTCGCCGCACTCGCCGACCCGAGCGCGGACGTGCGCATCCGCGCCGCCTGGGCACTCGGCAACATCGGCGCGCGTCCCGCACCGAAGGCGCTCATTGCGCTGCTCGGCGACAAGGAGCCGAAGGTGCGCCAACTCGCCGCGTGGGCGCTGTACAACATCGAGGATCCGTCCGCCGTGCCGGCTCTCGAGGCCGCGCTCAAGGTGGAGCAGGAAAAGAGTCTCCAGGTGAGCTACATCCGCGCGCTCGCCTCCATGGGCGACAAGTCCGTGGATGCGATCAAGGGATTGCTGGAGTCGCCCGACCAGCGCGTGAAGGCGATGGCCGTGCGCGCGCTGGCCGGTGGACAGGCGGCGGGTCCGTGGCCGTGGCCCTGGCCGGAGCCGCGTCCGTTCCCCTGATCGATTGCTGATCGATTGACGAATGGGCGCTGCGGGGAAACGAGCGCCCGTTCTTACGACGTATGATGCTGATTTTTCACCCTGATGTTCGACGAATGGAGCTCAAGATGCAGCGATTGCTCGGAGTGGTGACGGCCTCGGTGCTCGTCACGCTGAATGGAGCCGGCGTACGCACGTCGTACGCGGCAACGGTCTACGAGGCGCCGCTCGATGTCGCGGCGCTGCTCACCGCGGCGAACGGTGCGCCGCCGATGATCTGCGCCCTTGCTGCGCAGTCGGTGCGGGGCTGGGGCTGGGGCGACTACACGGACGCGCCGTCCACGCCGCTGTCGGCCGCTGTCGCGTCGGTGCGCAGCCGCGACTACAACGATTCGAAGCTTCCGCAGGAGGACGTCGACCGCCTGCTCGGCGGACTCGCGTCGCCGGATGCGTGCGTGCGTGAGCTTTCCGTGCGGCTGCTCGGAGGACAGAGGAGCGAGTCGGTTGCGAGCGCATTCGTGTCGCGCCTCGGCTCCGCGGACGCGTCGATGCGCGAGCTCGCGGCGTACGGACTCGGCATGGTGCGGCCAGCAACGGGCATCGATGCGTTGATCGGCGCGCTGCGCGATGCGTCGGCCGGCGTGCGTGCGAACTCTGCGTGGGCGCTCGGGCGCATCGACAACGGGAAGGCGCTCGCACCGCTCACGGGCCTGTTCGGCGATCGCGATGCGAAGGTTCGCGAGGCGGCGGTCGTCGCTGCGGGACACATCGATTCGTCGACGACAGTACCCGCGCTGCTGCGCGTGCTCCAGAACGACGAGTCACCCGCGGTGCGACGCGTGGCCGCGTGGGCGCTCGGACAGCGCCATGCGCGCGAGGCCTCGGAGGTGATGGCGACGCAGCTCTCGAAGGAGGGCGACGCGCGCGTGCGCGAGATGATCGCATGGGCGCTCGGCGACAATGGCGGGCGCACCGGTTCGGCGGCGCTGATCGCTGCGCTCGCACACGACACGGATGAGAACGTGCGCGAGACCGCGGCGTGGGCGCTCGGCGAGATGAACGATCGCACGGCCGCGGACGCGTTGGCAGATGCACTCGAGGGTGATCGCAGCGACAAGGTGCGCGCGACGGCGGCGTGGGCCATCGGGCAGATGCGCAACGTGCCGGGCAAGGCGCCGGCAGCACTCGCACGCCTGCTCAAGAGCGATACCGACGACACGCGCCTCAAGGCGGCGTGGTCACTCGGCCAGGTAGGAGATGCGACGACGCTCGACGCGATCCGCAATGCGCTCAAGGTGGAGAAGTCGAGCAACGTGCGTCGCGCCCTGATCCGCGCGATGATCAAGTCGGGTGGCCGTTCGGAGGAAGCGCTGACGGAGATGCTCAACTCGACCGATGCGACCGTGCGCGAAGCGGCAGTGCGTGGACTCGTCGGCAACAACGCGTTCAATCCGTGGCCGTGGCCGTGGCCCCGTCCGCGGCCCTTCCCGTGAGGGCCTCGATCGTGGCGGCGCTCGTCATCGCGCTGGCGTTACCACGCTTCCTCGCGGCGCAGGAGGATGTCACTGCGCGTGCCGACAACCTGTTTGGTGCGGGCCACTACAAGGAGTCCATCGCGGCGTACGAGCGCGCATTGCAGCTGCGAGCGCCGCGACCGGCGGACAACGCGTGGCACATCGCGCGCGCGTATGTGCGGCTCGGCAATGCAAAGCAGGCGTCGCGCTGGCTCGAACATGCCCGGCAGCTCGGCTTCGCCAACGAACAGGCGGTGGCGTCGGAGCCGGGTATGCGGGAGATGGTGGCGTCGGTGGCGCGCCGGGACCGCGGTCCCTTGCGCGTCCCGACGGTGTGCGCAAGTATCTGTGCGCGCAGCACCCACCCTCTGCCTACCCGGTCATGATCTCGAGACGAGCCGCCATCCAGGGAACGATCGTCGGAACCGTGCTTCAAGTCGCGATGGTCGTGGCGGGTCACTCGATGCCCACCGTCGCGGAGCAGTTCGCACCGGTGGGCATGGCGATCTCGCTCGTGGCGGGGCTCGTCTATTCGAGGATCGCCGAGGATCGCGGGCTGCGATCGCTCGCCTTGGGCGGCCTGATCGCGGGTGGGCTGTGCGCGCTCATCGGCATCGTCGTGTCGTACCTCCTCGGCGATGTTCCGGCGGCGATCATCGCGCTCGGCACCTGCGGGTCCGCAGTGACGGGCGCGATTGGCGGTGCGGCAGGAAAGCTGATGTTCGGGCCCAAGGGGGTCACCGCCTGAGACGAGCAGCGGGTGCAGTTTCCTCGGCTCGTTTTGCTCGCAGGGCCTGACCGCAGGTGGCTGCTCGTGGCCGCCCTCCTCGTCGCGCCCATCGCGGCGATGGCGCAGGATCCGGTGCGGTTGCCAGGCGTCGTTGTGAAGGCGAAGCCCAACCCGCCCGGCCCGAAGCTCTTCGCAGGCACCGTGAAGGACACGCTCGCCAATCCGCTCGAGGGCGTCGAGGTGACCATCCCGCGTCTCCAGAAGCGCGTGTTCACGAAGGACGACGGCACCTTCCGCTTCGACGACGTGAAGCCGGGCAAGTACTCGATGCGCGCGAGGAAGGTCGGCTACGCGCCGCAGGTGCGCGACTTCGAAGTGGAAGAGGAGGGCGGCACCGGCGAGTTCGAGCTCATGCCCGTCGCGCGCGCGCTGCCCGCGGTGGTAACGAGTGCGGCGCGCGGCGGGTTGAGCGGCGTGGTCGCCGACACCGGCTACAACACCGTCGCTGGTGCGATGGTGTCCGTGCTCGGGAAGAGCATGAGCACGCTCACGGATTCGTCGGGCGGATTCTTCCTGCCCGCGCCGCCCGGCAGCTATATGGTTTCCATCAGGAAGGACGGCTTCGCCGAGAAGGTTGCGAGCGTGCGCATTCCCGCGGACAGCGGGCGGCACATGCGGGCGATGCTCGGCCCGTGGCGGCCCATCCCCGTGAAGGAGGCGTGGAACATCGCCGACCTCGCGTCGCGGCAGGCGTGGCGCAACAAGCAGACGATGCCCTTCTACACGCGCGAGGAGATCCAGAAGCTCGGCGTCGTGTGGATCTACGACCTCGTTCGGATGGCCGGGTCTGACCAGTACAGCAACGACTGCCAGGTCGTCGTCAACGGCGGTCCCACGTACATGGACCTTGCGACACTCACGGTGGACGACGTGGAGAGCGTCGAGGTGTACCAGACGGCGCGAGTGGGGCGGCCGAGGAGCATGCAGACCGGCATGCCGCGTATCACACCGGCCAGGCCGTCGCGCGGGGAAACCCTTGTGCCACTGAGCAACACCAGTGAGGCGGCGTTCCAGAACCTCACGCGCAATTGCCCCACGGTGTACGTCTGGTTGCGTTGACGGCGCGGTGAAAACCGGGGTCAAACTCCAACCAACCCCACGCGCGGCGCGTATTCCTTCATTACCCGCACGACCAACCCACGACGGAGCTCGAATGACGAAGGCCGGCACCATCCCGCTCTCCCTGCTGCTCGTCGCCGCGGCCATGCCAGCGGCCGCGCAGGGGAAGCTCAACCGATATGGTAATCCCGCAACGGTGAAGCCCGCCCCCACGGCGACGGCGATCTCCGAGCGCGACCTCCAGGTCCGCCTCTACCAGTTTGCCGACGATTCCATGCAGGGCCGCCAGATCGGCCGCGTGGGCAACATGAAGGGCACGGAATACATC
>JBDSTA010000391.1:0-22201 GCA_039928475.1 Gemmatimonadaceae bacterium
GCGCTCTTTGCGCGAGCGGGAACTTGCGGTGGAGTGGCGGCGGGCAACGCGAGACTGTTCTCGATCCATGTCGAGTACGCGCGCGATGGCTTCAGCACACTGGCGCTTCTCCCGTATGCAGGCCTGCGCACGAGCATCGCGTGCATGTATCCGTTCATCTCCCCGATCATCTCGGTGTGCAGGATGCGATTCGCAGGATTCGGGTGCAGCAACAGCTCGATTTGCTCGCTTCGGTAACGAAGGAAATCACCAAGCGTATCCACCGCGAGCGGGAACGACGAGCGCAGGTTCTCGATCATGCGGCCGCTGGCGCGCCACGTACCACCGGAATCGGAGACGACCTTCTTTCCGTCGAGCATGATCTCGCGGTCGTCATAGGCCAACGAGACGAGCGTATTGCTCGCGCTTCGGCGCAGCCACTCCGCCAGCTTCTCGCCGTGCCGCGGCTCGAAGTTGTAGTTCGCGTCGAGAAATGCGATGCGATGCAGCCAGGACGGCAGCGATGCCTGCCCTTCGATGAAGCCGAACATGAACGAGCCGCCGCCGCTGTGACCCGTGAGCGTCACGACGAGCTGCGGCGGGTTGCCGACGGCCGCTCGAAGCTCGTCCACGATCCCGACGATGCGCGCGTTCGCGCGATCGTACCCGCGCGTGCTCCGCCAGCTCGGCCAGCTCTTCGCGTCGGCCTCGAGATATGCGACGACGGCCTGCTCGTACCCGCGCGCCCGCAACGCGCGCGTCTGCGCGCCGATGTTCTGGATGTCATACCGCCAGCCCACGCCGTCGCCAGGCGTTCGGCCGATCGTCTCGGCGGTGGAGTTACCGTTGGGCAGCGCGTAGATGATGAGGTCCACGCGGCGACTCTGGTCGAGATGCGCCGGCGCGACGATCGTCGCGGTGACGCCGGGATAGACCTCGAGCACGCGCGCGCGTTCGCCGAAGCTGCCCGACGAAACGAAGTCCCCGAGCTCGAGGTGTTTCGTCGCGCATGCGGCGCCGAGGAGCAAGGCCGAGTGCGCGAGGGCGCGGCGCGCGATGCGGCGGACGTCAGCCTGGGTTGCCATGCCGAAATGTGCAGCCAATGGCAGCCCTTTGCGACCCGGAGGGCCGCTTACAAAGCGCTTACAAGGCGGGCGGCCAGCCGACGATAATCGCCAATTAAGCGGGCGACGCAATCCTTCCCGGCAGACAGTTCGAGACCCCCCCCAACAGGAAGATTGATCATGATTCGACTCCGCTCGCTGTGCGTCTACTCACTGGCAGTTGGTTCGCTGGCCGGCACGGCCGGCGCGCAGACCGCCGCGTATTCGTCGTCGCCCGCGTCCGCCGTGCTCTCCGCCGCCGGCACCTCGGTGCAGTACGGCTCGTCCGTCGTGCTCGGCGAAGGCCGCGCGCGTGCCTACATCGTGGCGGACGACAAGGGTGCGCCGAAGGAGATCGGCATCGCGCTCGACGAGCGCGCGCTCGACGGGCTGCCCGCTGCCGGCACGGGTCATCACGGCGGCCACGTGATGCCGCACACCTCGCTGCTCGAGTTCCCGAAGGCGAACGGCACACCGTTCAAGTTCCTCGAGATGAACTGGAATCCCTCGGGCCACGAGCCCGAAGGCGTGTACCAGGGCGTGCCGCACTTCGACTTCCATTTCTACACGATCAGCCAGGCGCAGCGCGATTCCATCCTGCCCACGACGCCGAACTTCGCGGCGCGCGCGAATGCCGTCCCCACGGGCGACTACGTTCCCGCGTTCAACGTCGCGCTCGGACCGCCGGGCGCCACGCCCGCCGAGCTCGCGGTGCCGCAGATGGGCGTGCACTGGGTGGACGTCCGCTCCCCCGAGCTCCAGGCGCTGCTCGGCAAGCCCGACGCGTACAAGCCGTTCACGACGACGTTCATCCACGGCTCGTGGGACGGCCAGTTCACCTTCTACGAGCCGATGATCTCTCGTGCGCACATCATCGAGAAGAAGAAGACCATCGACCCCGCGGTTCGCGACCAGGTCATCCCGATCCCGGTGCCGGCGAAGTACAAGACCGCGGGCTACTACCCGACGGCGTATCGCATCACGTGGGACGCCGCCGCGAAGGAATATCGCATCGCACTGACGGACCTCACGCTGCGCAAGTAATTCGAGCGGGGCCGGGCTCCCGGGCGGAAGGTCGTCCGGGAGGCCGTGCCTGCGTCAATGCAGCACGTCCCGGGCGACGCCTTCCATCGTGATCTTCACGGGACGTATGCGCCCGTCCGCGTCGAAGTGCAGCTCCTCGATGCTCACCGCACGATGGTTGCGATCCGTCTCGCCGAGTGGGCGACGGTGATACACGATGTACCAGCTGGACGACCCCGGCGCGTGCAGCACCGAGTGATGTCCCGCACCCGTGGCGACGGTGGAGTCCTGCTGGAGGATCTTGCCCACGCGCTCGAACGGCCCGAACGGCGAAGTCCCCACCGCGTACGCGACCGCGTAGTCCGGCCCGGTCCAGCCGCCCTCGGACCACATGAAGTAGTACTTGCCGTCCTTCACGAGCATGTACGCGCCCTCCACGTACCCGGCGGGCGTGATCTCCTTGAAGGTGCTGCCATCCTTGAAGGGCACGAGGCCGGTGAAGTCGTCGTTCAGGCGCGCGATGTTGCAGTGCCGCCAGCCGCCGTACACGATGTAGTACGCGCCGTCGAGATCGCGGAACACCATCTGGTCGATCGGCTGCGCGCCGTTGTGAAAGGCATCGATCAACGGCTTGCCGATGTGATCGACGAACGGCCCCGCCGGCGAACGCGAGCGCGCGACGCCGATGCCGCCCTTCGCCGAGTCGCTCTGGATGTCGTTGGCGCCGAAGAAGAGGTAGTACCAGCCATCCTTCTCGATCACAGACGGCGCCCACACCGCGCGCTTCGCCCACTTCACGTTCGCGGTGTCGAGCACGCGCGCGTGCTTCGTCCACGTCACCAGGTCGCGTGACGAAAACGCGTCCATGAACACCTGCTCGGCGTACTTCGCCGAGTAGGTGGGATAGATCCAGTACTGGCCGTCGAAGACGTGCGCTTCGGGATCGGCGTACCAGCCGGGGATGATCGGGTTGCCGGAGCGCGCGGGCTGGGCGTCGGCAGCGATTGCGCCACTGCTTGCCAGGAGCGCGGCGATGACGAGGACGGGTGGTCTCATGACCGCGAAGCTATCGCCTAGAACTGGTGGCCGCCCTCATGCGTATACCCCGGGGCTCCCCGACGAGCCCTCCACGACGAACCCTCGACACCATGATGAAATCCCGCTGGCGACGCTGGAACGACGTCGCCGTGCTGCACCTGGACTACGCGAACTTCAAGGCGGACCTCGTGTCGCTCCGCGCCGAGGTGGACGAGGCGGACGCGGAGATCCAGCGTGAGCCGAAGGGGACCATCCTCGCGCTGATCGACCTGCGCAACACGGTCGCCTCCGGCGCGGTGGTGCAGATGTTCAAGGAGAGCTCGGCGATCACGACGCCGTATATCAAGCGCCACGCGCTCATCGGCATCACGGGGGTGAAGCGCTACCTCGCGGACAAGGTCGCACGTCTCGCGGGAAAGCCGATGCGGTTGTTCGACACTGAGGAGGCGGCGCTCGAGTGGCTCACGAAGGGCGAGGCGGCGAGCGAGCGTGGGGATGTCGTAGGTGGTCCGGTGACGTGATGTAAACCACAGAGGACACAGAGTACACACAGAGGACACAGGGGAATCTTTCCTCTGTGTCCTCTGTGCTGCTTTTCCTCTGTGTCCTCTGTGGTTACCACGGCAGGCCTAATATTCAACAGTATTGTTGACAATCGGCGAACCCCACATATATTCAATCACATGGTTGAACAATCTCCGGCCCGGCTCGACCTCGTCTTCCGCGCCCTCGGCGACAACACCCGCCGCGCGATGCTCGAGCGACTTGCCAAGGGCGAACAGACCGTCAGCGAGCTCGCCGCCCCGCATGCCATGTCCCTCGCGGCGGCGTCGAAGCACATCCAGACCCTCGAACGGGCCGGCCTCGTGAAACGCACCGTGCGCGGACGCATCCACTACTGCCGCATCGATCCCCGGCCGCTCGAGCGCGCCGACGACTGGCTCCGCGGCTACGAACGCCTCTGGGATACGCGCATCGAGCGCCTCGTCGAGCTCCTGCGCCATCCCGACAACGACCCTTCCACCGACAAGTGAGGACGCACATGACCACCACCACCGCCGCACCATCGGCAACCGACCGCATCGAGAAGCTCGTGAACCTCGACGCACCGCGCTCGCGCGTGTGGCGCGCGCTCACGGACGTGAAGCAGTTCAACGCCTGGTTCGGGGTCGCGCTCGCGACGCCGTTCGCGCCCGGCGTGGAGGCGAGCGGCAAGCTCACCTTCCAGAAGTACGAGCACGTCACGCTCAAGATCTGGATCGAGGCGATGGAGCCCGAGCGCCTCTTCTCCTTCCGCTGGCATCCGTACGCCGTGGAGGAAGGGATCGACTACGACGCGGAGCCGACGACGCTCGTGAGCTTCACGCTCAGCGACACCGCGGCCGGCACGCAGCTCACGATCGTGGAGTCGGGCTTCGATGCCATTCCCGAATCCCGCCGCGCACGGGCGTTCTCGTCGAACTCCGGCGGCTGGAACGGCCAGGCGGAAAACATTCGCAAGTTCCTCGCGGGCGACTCGGCCGCGCACCAGGGCCGTCCGGCCCCACACGAGATGGAGGCATGAGTTCCATGTACGGCATGAAGCAGCTCGCGGACAGCATTCGCGTCGTCCGCAAGAACACGATCCAGGTCGCCGAGGATATCCCGGAGGCGCAGTACGGGTATCGTCCGGCGCCGGAGAGCAGGTCGGTGCAGGAGACGCTGGTGCACATCGCCTGGCTGTGGGGGTTCGATCGCTACCTCCACACCGAGGCGCACCTCGATTCGCTCGAGGGCTTCGACTTCGGCGCGCTGCTCGATCAGTCCACCGCGGAGGAACGGCAGCCGCGCACGAAGGCGGAAGTCGTCGCGAAGCTGCGCGACGAGGGTGACAAGTTCGTGCAGTGGATCGAGTCGCTTCCCGACGAGCTGCTCTCGGAGCAGATCCGCCTGCCCGGCGGCCGTACGATCACGCGCTTCGAGATGCTCATGGGCACGAAGGAGCACGAGATGCAGCATCGCGCACAGCTGACGGTTCTGGAGCGTCTGGTCGGCGTCGTGCCGCACTTCACGCGGAACCTTCGCGGCAACTGACGAGCCGACTGCGGCGGGGCGGCCAGCGTTTCAGCGCAGCTGGCCGCCCCACGCAGCGGGGTCGACGTCGCTCACCGTCTCGCTGAACGTCCAGCGATGTCCGCCGGGATCGCGAAGGCCATCAGCTAGGCGTTCGCTGCGGCCTCGAAGGCCACCTGCGTCCAGTGGAGCAAGCGCTCGGGCGGAACGGTGCCACGGTGCCAGGGCTCGAACCGCACCCAGTCCGGCCCGATCTCCTCGTCGGCCACGCCGCCGTCGGCGCGCGCATCGTTTACAGCGCCGGGCGTGAGCTTGAACGCCATCGCATGCTGCCCGTACGAGATCGCGAAGATGCGATCGCCGCCCGTGTGCAGCGCCACGTACGCGCAGCTCTTGTACGACGGACAGTAGAAGTGCGAGCCCGCGACCTGCTTGCTGAACGAGATGAGCAGCTCGCCGACGTCCGAATGCGACGAGGGATTCTTCGCGCGGATGAATGCAATGACGTCGTCGTTCTGCGCGGTCTTGAACCGGTCGTCGGTGAGATCGACGAGGTACTTGCCGGTCACGGCGAGCGCTGACGCCGGTAGGTGATCGCCAGGTCGTCCTTCCAGTGCACGTCATCCTCGCGGAGCTGGCACTGGCCGACGATGGTGTCCTCGTCGGCGAAGGTGCCGGTGAACGTCTGCGAGAACCCCTTCGCGTCGCGCCACCAGCGCCACTCCGTGGCGGTGATGCTCGCCCCGCATTCGCGGAACACGCCTCGCGAGTCGAAGTACTGCAGGCCGAGCTGCGACGCGGCCGCGTCGTCGGCGCGGTCGCGCGCCATGTCGCCGATGACGGAGAGCGAGTCGGGAAAGTCCGGGTGGTCGGTGGTCGCGCGGAAGAGGATGAAGCGCTCGCCCTCGAGCCACTCCACGTGCGCGGTGCCGTGGACGACGGTGCCCGGCACCATGGGGTGCGTCGCCTCGGTGGTCCACGTGCCTACGAGGCGGCCGAGCAGCTTCAGCGTCTGGTCGTCGGTCATTTGCCTAAGGTTTTGGGCGTCCGCCCGTGGGGCCAAGCACGCGGTCGTCCACGTTGAAGCCATGGACGACGGCAATGAAGCGCGGACTGCTGCGAACGGGGTCGAACATCCGGTCGGAGAACGTCTCCCACTTGGGCGTCGTCTCCCGCGCGGCCAGCGCGGCCTCGAGCTCCGCGAGTGCGCGCGACGTATCCGCGAAACCCAGCGCCGCATAGGTGAGTGCGGTGTGCACGAGCCACGTGTCCTTCCGCAGGTGATCCAGGTCGCGGTAGATGGCGCGCGCGCGCGTGGTGTCACCTCCCTTTGCAAGCACGTACACCGCCTGTCCACGCCATGGCGCGATCGCCTCCACGCCCGTCGCGAGCGACACCGCCAGCGTCCGGTTGCCCGCCTCGATTGCATCCTTGGCGTTGATCGTTCGCGTCAACACGAGGCCGGGATCCACGGTGCGTGCGATGCGGGCGAATACGACGGCGGAGTCGTGCCGGCCGGCGAGCGTCATGGTGTGCGCGAGCCACACGAACGCCGTGCCATTCAGCGGGTCGGCCTTCACCGACTTGTGGAAGGCGTCCATGGCTTCATCAATGCGTCCAAGGTGCATGAGGTGCCGGCCCCACTGCATCAGCGTGGTGGAGTTGTTGGGGTCGAGCGCCAGCGCCGCACGGAACTCCTGCTCGCCCTCCTTCCAGCGGAACGCGTGGTCGCGCGCGAGCGCGAGGCCCACGTGCGCATCCACCACGGTCGAGTCGAGACGCAGTGCCGTGTGCGCCGCGTTCACGGCTTCCTCCTCCACACTCACCGCGGACGTCGAGGAAAAATACGGCATGAGCTCGAGCGCCTGGCTCAGCATTCCATAGGCGCGCGCAAAGGTGGTGTCCTTCGCGATGGCGTCCTTGAAGAACACCACCGCCTGCGTGACGCCGGCACCGCGATGCTCGAGCAGGTACACGCCGCGCAGGTAGGAATTGTACGCGTCGAAGTTCGTCGTGCCGGCGACGTTCGCCTGCCGCGCCTGCGTCGCGCCCTGGCCTGACAGCGCCGGCCGCAGCTCATCGACGATGGACTTCGTGATCTCGTCCTGCACGCCGAACACGTCCCTGGCGTCGCGCTCGTACTTGTTGCTCCAGATCGTGACGCCGTCCGCCGTGCGCGTGAGCTGCGCCGTGACGCGAAGCCGCGCGCCCACGCGCTGCACCGACGCCTCGAGCAGTGCATCAACGCCGAGCTGCCGGCCCACCGCGCGCACGTCGATCGGCTTGCCCTTGAACGCGAACGCCAGGCTGCGCGAAGTCACCTGAAGCCCGGCCACCTTGCTGAGCGCGTTGGTGAGGTCCACCGCGATGCCATCCGAAAAATATTCCTGCGCGGAATCACCGCCGATGTTCGCGAAGGGCATCACGGCGAGCGTGCGCGGTGCACCCGAATGAGAGGAGAACCTCGACCACGCCATCCCGGCGACGACCAGCGCGACGAGCACGCCGCCCGCCCACGCCGCCAACTTCCATGACCGCCCTGGCGATGACATCAGGTCCAGCGACGCACGCGAACCGCGCGACGTCGTCACGCGATCGAGCACCTCGAGGATCTCGCGCGCGGACTGCGGACGCTGCGCGGGATCCTTGGCCAGGCATTGCGCAACGAGCCGTGCCAGAGTCGCCGGCACGTCCGCGCGCAGGGTCTCCACCCCTCGCGGTACCTCGCTGATGTGCGCGGCGAGCAACTTCGGCATCGACGAATTGGCGAACGGCGGCACGCCGCTGATCAGCTCGTACGCAATGCACCCGAACGCGTAGATGTCGGCACGATGGTCGATCGACGGATCGCCGACCGCCTGCTCGGGCGACATGTACGCCGGGGTGCCGATGACTACGCCGGCGGACGTGAGCGTCGCCGAGCCCATCGCCGGGCGCGATGCCGAGATGGCCTTCGCGATGCCGAAGTCCGTGACGACGGCCGCCGCGCCCGACAGCAGGATGTTCTCCGGCTTGATGTCGCGGTGGATGACGCCGTGCTCGTGCGCGTAGTCGAGCGCGCGCGCGATGTCGCGCAGGATGTTGACCACGGCGGTCAGCGGCTGCGCGCCGCTCGTCGCGATGCGGCTGCGGAGTGACTGGCCCTCCACATACGGCATTGTATAGTACGGAAGGTCGCCCATCTCGCCCGCGGTCAACACGGGGACGATGTTCGCCTGCTGGAGGCTCGCCGCCATCCGGATCTCGCGCGTGAAGCGCTCCATGGACAGCTCGGCGCCAACCTCCGGCGGAAGCACCTTCACCACGACCTTGCGGCCCAGCGCGGTCTCCTCGGCAAGGAACACCCGGACATGCCCCCGCCGCCGAGCTCGCGCTCGACGGTGTACGCCGTTCCGAAGTGTCGCTGCAGTTGTTCGTCGAGGGCCATTCCTGCGGGGTCCGAGTGTCCGGCAAGCAACCTTAGCGCTCCAGTCGCCCCCTTCGCAACCGGTTTTGCTCAGTCGCGCTCGCTCGCTGGGTCACCGCGGGTTCATCAGCGCGGGAGTGGCGTCTGCACCCGGGCTGGCGTCCTCATCACCGGCGCTGCCGCTCCTTCACCAAGCAGTGGTGACGCTGCCGCATCCGGGGCGGCACTGCCCTCCGTCACCTGCTCGCACACGTACCCCATGAAGATCGCCACGCCGGCGAACACGCCGATCGTCTGGAGCGTGTAGGCGAGTCCGGGCTGCGCAACAGCACCAGGCAGCGCCTGCGTGAAATTCGCGAACCCCCAGGCCTGCAGCACCGACAACACCGCCGTCAGCCCACGCGTCCATCGCGTGAGCTTGCGGCCGGTCACTCGCTCCAGCCCCCACGTGAATATCCGCGCCGACGCGTACGGCATGATGCCCAGCGCGAACACCGATCCGCGCGCGATCGCGCCGCCGGAGAACATGTCGTAGATCGCGAGGAAGCCGGTCTTCCCGCGCATGAAGGCGCCGAGCACGTGCGGGTCGGGCATGGGCACCATCACGCGCGACACGAGCTCGCACGCCAGCCACCCGCCGAGCGCGAGGGCCGTCTTTCGCCACAGGGATGGAATGGCGCGCACGCGATCGAGCAGCGTCATGCTACGCGCGGCGCGGCGAAGTGCGGCGCGGCAACGAGCGCCGTCGCCCCACGCAGTCGCGGATAACCGCCAAGCTGCTCCGGCACCACCGGCGTCTGTGCCGCCGCACGCGTGAGCGCGCGCTCCATGATGCCCTCGCGCACTGCCGTCTCGATCATGTCCCACGCACCCGTGATCTCGCCGCCCACGAACACCTGCGACGGATTGAGCGCGTTCACGATCGTGCCGATGCCGATGCCGAGATAGTGGCCCGTGGCCTCGATGGCCTCCGACGCACGGACATCGCCGCCGCGCGCGCGTGCGATGAGGTCGTCGATCGTGAGAGTCGACGGCTGCGCAACCGCACCGCCCCAGAGCGGCACGAGCTCGCGGCCGAGGTAGCGCGACAGCGTCGCCTGGTTGGACGTGTAGGCCTCCCAGCATCCATGCGCACCGCAGAGGCACTGCGGACCATCCGGGTCCAGCGGATTGTGCCCGAACTCGCCCGCTGAATTCGAGTCGCCGCGAATGAGCTGGCCGTTGAGCACGATGTCGGCGCCGACGCCATCCGAGACGGTGACGTAGACGAAGTTGTCGCTGCTGTTGCCGCGCTGGCCGAGCCACATCTGCGCGAGCGCGCACGCCATCGGCGCATTCTCGATGCTCACCGGCAGGCCGGTGCCCTTCGAGAGCGGCTCGCGAATGTCCACGTCGCGCCAGCCGAGCTGCGGCGCCATCAGCACGCGGCCCGACGCGCGCTCGACCATGCCCGGCACCACGAGGCCCACGCCCTCGATGCGTCCCGTCGCGCCGTGCGACGTCACGAGCCGCCCGATGCGTTCCACCAGCTCGGCGACGAGCAGCTCCGGCGAGAACACCGTCTCGAACGACTCGAGGGCGATTTGCGTCCCCGCGAAGTCGCTCAGCATGATGAACGTGCGGCTGAAGCGCACGTCCACGGCAACGACGAGGCGGTCCTGCGTGCGCACGTACAGCATCGTCGGGCGTCGGCCGCGCGCGGCGTGGCCGGTCGCCCCTTCATATATGGTCCCTTCGTCGATCAGCTCCTGGATGATCGACGTCACCACGCCACGCCCGATGTCCATCCGGCGCGCGAGGTCGGCGCGCGAGACGGGCTGGTGATCGCGCACGAGGTTCAACACGATCCGCCGATTGATCTCCCGGGACGTCGTCCGGGTCGCTCGGCGAAAATCGCGCGTATCGATCTTTCTCACGGAAACCGTCTGTGCTGCGGTGGGGTCGTTGGTGCGAGTTTAGTTTCCCGCTCGAACAAACTCGGAAGCGCGTCCCGCATACGCAAGAGGCGCGGTGGATGACCACCGCGCCTCTCGCTCCTCACGCGCTCGCGCGCGTCAGGTGCCCGGCACTTCAATAGAAGCGAGCTGCCGGCGCACGTCATTCCAGCCGGCCTGCAGTTGCGACGACGTACGCGCCGCCTGCAGCGCAGCATCCACCCGGCGCTCGGCACTCACCAGTGCGCGGCCCGCGAGCACCGCGGCGTCGCGGTTGCCGCCGTTGCGCACGATCTGCTCGTACACCGACGCATTGTCCGCGAACGCCGACAGCGCGAACCACAGGTCCATGTCGCTCTGCGCGTATGCGCGCGAGCCGTTGAGGCGCGCGATATCGGTGCTGCCGAGGTCGGCGCGCAGGCGCGCGACGACGGACTGCGCACTGCGCCGGACCGTGGAAGCCTGCTCCGCGCTGAGTGATGCGCCGGCGAGGCCACCGTCCAGCGAGATGCCGAGCGACTGCGCGGTGCGGCCGTCGAGGTTGCCGGTGCCGCTGAGGCCGCGGTCCACCTGATAGGAGAACAGCGCGCGACGCGTCAGGTCGTCGAGACGACCGGTGATGCTTCCGCGATAATAGCCCGCCTTCGCCAACGCCTGCTGCGCCGCGCTCACGCGCTCGGCGGCCGTGTAGATCGTGGATCCCTCGGCGCCGCGCAGTCGCCCGCGGCCGCGCAGTGCTACCGCGCGCTCGAGCTGGACGGCGAGCAGCGTGCCCGTGGGAACGTCAACGTTGCGACCCTCGGAGAGCAGCCCGCCGAGTGCGGAAAGGATGCTGGTGGACGACCTGCTGGTTCCGGCGCCAGCGATGGCGGCGCCGATGCCGCCGCGTCCGCCAACGAGCGCCACGTGCGAGTTCGCGTTCGCCTCGATCTGTCGGCGCTCGGCCGAGTCCGTGCTCGTGAGCTTGCCCGTGATGGCGATGGCGGATCCATCGGAGAGCGTGAGGCGGTCGAAGGCCACGTCGATGACGCCCGACTCCTGACGCGTGGCCGGGCGGACGAGCGACATCACGCCGCGGATGTGGCTTCCCGCCGGGATGACGCTGTATTCATCGACGCCAACGGCTTCCTCGACCGTGACGTCGAACGTCTGGCCGGTCTGCGCGGAGGCGGACTGGAGTGGAGTCGTCGTCCGGACGAGGACGACACTTCCTGCGGGGAGGACGACGCGCGACTGCGCGATGGCGGCCGGCGCACTTGCCAGCATCGCCGCTGCGGCGAGCGAGGCCATGCGTGGCCGAATGAGATTGAATTGGTGCATCTGGAGCTCCTTGGTGGGCTGCGATTCAAATACGTGCAGCATCACCTAATACAAGAGCCGCGCCGCAGAGCCCCGGTCCCAGTGATCGTTCAGGGTCGCGAGGGTCCGCTCATCTCCGCGATGCGCGCTGCGACCACCTCCATCTGCTCGCGGCGGCGACGCGCCCAGCCGGGCAGCCGTGCGAGCGTGCCGATCATCACCGATACGCCCGCGATCCCCATTGCCGAGAGCGCCACGAGCAGTCCGGTGTCGTGGACGCCGTTGAGCGCAAAGGTCGTGAGACCGGTTCCCGCGGCCGCGGACACGGCCAGTCCGCCGATGAGCGCTCCCGGCGCGCTGCCCTTGAACGTGCGGAGGCGAATGCGCTGCCCCGTCGCCGTGGGCTCGAGCAGCGCCTGGAGGTTGCCGTTCGTCCATTGGCGAAGGGAGCCCTCGCCGCGGGTGACGCCGCGCGCGTCGAACACCTCGCGCAGCGTGACGACGACGCGCTCCCACTCCTCGTCCGTGAGCCGCCGGTCGATCGAGATGATGCGCTCGACGCCGATGGGCATGCCGAGCATGCTGCGAGTCGCTGCGGGCTCGCCGGTGCCGAGCATGTTCGCCGCCTCGGCGATGAGGCTCGGCTGGATGCCGACCTCGCGGCCGATCTCCTGGAGCTGGGCGAGCGTCATGCCCTCGCCCGTCGCCGGAACCTGACGGACGTCTTCCTGCGCGGTGGTCGCCCGCTCGAAGATGGCGGCGACCTCGGCATCGCTGTAGCGACGGTTATCGGTCACTGAAATCCTTTCAGTTTTCTGTGTTGCGCCTGTCGTCCGCACTGCACAGTATCAGGGTTCACCCCCGTACTTCCTCTGGAGAACATATGAAGATCTCCCGCCTCGCGCTCCTCGCGCTCGCGCTGCCGATGGGCCTCGCGGCCCAGACCCCTGCCGGCCCACCGGTGAACCCGATCACGACGGTGTTCCGTAACCGCATCACGGCCCTGCACCGCAACCTTGGCATGGCCTTCGACTCGATTCCCGAGGCGAAGTTCGGCTACAAGCCGACCCCCGCGCAGCTCACGGTGGGCTACATCGCGCAGCACCTCGCCAGCGACAGCTATTTCTTCTGCGGCAATTTCGGCGCGATGAAGCCGTCGCGTCCGGAGAAGGAGACGACGACGCCCGACTCCCTGAAGGCCGCGTGGCCGAAGGCGGATCTCGTCGCGCAGCTGCGCGCGTCGTTCGCGTTCTGCGACGAGGCGCTCGCGCAGGTGGACGACGCGAAGCTCGCGGACCAGCTCACGATGCCGGGCCCCAACGGCACCACGCGGCAGGCGACGCGCGCGGCGTCGGTGATCGGCCACGCGATGGACATGGCGGACCACTACAGCCAGATCGCGAACTACATGCGCCTGAACAACATGATTCCGCCGTCGGCGCTGCCGCGCCCGCGCCCAGCGGGAACCTGACGCATTCGCCGGGACTTATGAGCGTGCGCACCATTGCCATACGGCGCGGTGCGCCGCTCATTGGGCGGATACCTCACACGACGAACAGTCACGCATGCTGACCACACGCAAACTCGGCTCACAGGGGCTCACGGTCTCCGCCCTCGGACTCGGCATCATGGGCATGAGCCAGTCGTACGGGCCCCCCGAGGAGCGCGACGAGAAGGAGTCCATCGCCACGATCCACCGCGCGATCGAGCTCGGCTGCACGTTCCTGGACACGGCCGAGGTGTACGGGCCATACGTGAACGAGGAGCTGATGGCGCGCGCGCTCAGCGGCAAGCGCGACGGCGTGACCATCGCGACGAAGTTCGGGTTCAGGATCGAGAACGGCGCGATGAACGGCGTGGACAGCACGCCAACAACCATCCGCACGCGCGTCGAAGGCTCGCTCCGTCGCCTGAAGACGGACTACATCGACCTCCTGTACCAGCACCGCATCGACCCGAACGTGCCCATCGAGGAAGTGGTGGGCGTGATGGCGGAGCTCGTGCGCGAAGGAAAGGTGCGCTACCTCGGCCTGTCCGAGGCGGGCGAGGCGAACATCCGTCGCGCGCACGCGGTGCATCCCATCTCGGCGCTCCAGAGCGAGTATTCGCTGTGGGAGCGCAACCTCGAGCCGCAGATCATCCCGTTGCTTCGCGAGCTAGGCATCGGCCTCGTGCCCTTCAGTCCACTCGGCCGCGGCTTCCTCACGGGCGTGGTGAAGCGCGCCGAGGAGCTGACGGCGGACGACTTTCGCCGGAACGATCCGCGGTACCAGGGTGAGAACTTCGACGCGAACGTGCGTGCGGCGTCGGCGGTGCGTGAGCTTGCGGCGCAGAAGGGCGCGACGGCAGGGCAGGTCGCGCTCGCGTGGCTGCTGCACAAGGGCGACGACATCGTCCCCATCCCGGGCACGAAGCGTCGCAAGTACCTCGAGGAGAACGTCGCGTCGGCGGAGCTTCAGCTCTCGGCGGAAGACATGAAGACGCTCGAGGCAACGCTCGCGCCGGACAAGGTTTCGGGCCCTCGGTATGGTGCGGCTTCGGCGAAGCTCGTGGATCGGTGAGCATCACGATTCGTCACGCGTCGGCGAGCGACATGGCCGACGTGGGCCGGCTCGGCGCGATGCTCGTGCGCGCGCATCACGACTTCGATGCGCTGCGGTTCATCCCTGCGACGCCGGAAACCGATGTGCGATACGGCGCGTACCTCGACACGCAGCTCGGCGTGAAGGACGTCGTCGTCCTGGTCGCCGAGGAGGACGGCAGCCTGCTCGGCTACTCCTATGCGGGGATGGAGGGGCTCGACTACATGGCGCTCCGCGGACCTGCGGGCGCGGTGTACGACATCATCGTCGATCCCGCGCATCGTGGGCGTGGCGTCGGACGCCTGCTCCTCGACGCGACGCTGGCCGAGCTGGAAGCGCTCGGCGCGCCGCGCGTGGTGCTTTCTACCGCCGAGCGGAACGATGCCGCGCAGCATTTGTTCGAGCGCGCTGGATTCCGGCGGACGATGATCGAGATGACGCGCGAGTCGAAGTAACGCCGCTCGGCGTCAGTCCTGCCGCACGAAGGAGACGTCCAGCGCGGCGGCGCTGATGGGCCGCACGCTCACGACGAGGGCGCCGCCGCTGCGCACCCGCGCGACGATGATGCCGCTCGCCTGCGTCGAGCCGGCCATCGTCATGCTCGCGACGAGCGAGTCGCCGTCGATGCGGCCGCGTCCTTCCCACGCGACGCCCGAGAAGGTGAGCCGCGCGCCGAGGGCGCCCTGCTCGCTCGAGAGTGACGATACTGAGAGGCGGAGGAACTCGAGTGAGGGCGTCGTCGATTCCCACGCGCCAACGAATGCGTCGGGCGACGACAACGCCGGCGACACCGGATCGGGCGCGCTTCCGGCGCATCCCGCGAGCGTGGCGAGTGCCAGCATGTACGTCGTGACGTGCCTCATCGGCTGCTCCTGATCGTCGCGGGTCCATGAATGAGACAGCGCGAAGGGGCCGCGCGTCACCCCGGCTCGACGTATCGAGCGAGTCGCCCCTCCAGACGGGCGCGGACCACGGGCCATTCGGCATCGAGGATGGAGAAGTAGACCATGTCGCGACTGCGTCCGTCGTCGGCAATCAGGTGCCGGCGAAAGGTCCCTTCCTCCACCGCGCCCAGCGCTTGAATCGCCGCGCGCGATTGCGCGTTCAGCACTTCCGTCTTGAACACGACCTTCTGCACGCCGGCCGTCTCGAACGCATGGCGTAGGAGCAAAAGCTTCGCTTCCACGTTTGCGCCCGTGCGCTGCGCCTGCGGAGACAGCCACGTCGCGCCGATCTCCAGCCGGCGATGCGCGCGCGCGACGTCCATGTAGCGCGTCGAGCCGATGACGGCCCGATCCGCGTTGCGCACGATGACGAAGGGCGCGCCAAGCCCGTTGTCCTGATCCGCGAGTGCCTGCGCTACGTATGCCTGCATCTCCGCTTCGGACCGGATCGGTCGCGGCTGGAGGCGCCAGAGCTCCGGGTGCAGTCCAATGGCGGACAGCTCGGGCACGTGCTCGAGCGTCAACGGCTCCAGCCTGATCAACGAGCCACGGAGCGTGATGGGAGCCAGCACCGGCCTGCTCTCAGGCATCGACGGCCGCGGTGTAGAACCTTGCCATGAGGTCTGCTGGCCAGTCCGCCGCGCGGCTCGTTGCCTTGTCCACGTACGTCCCGGTCATGACACAGCGCGAGAGCACCTTCGCTGCCGCATCCGTCATTGTGCAGTCGATGATCGCATCCGAGCCGCGGAACTCGCGCACGAGCGACGTGATCGTGATGACCTGGTCGCCGAGCACCGGCCGGATGTAGTCGATCTCGATGCGCCGCACGTAGACCATGAACGGCGACGACGCCATCGCCTCCTGGTCCCAGCCAAGATGCTCGGCGAGTCCTTCCATACGATGGTCCACATAGTAGATGGCGTAGTTGCCAGTACTCATGTGCTTGTACGGATCGAGATCCGAGAAGGCGATGCGATGCGACGTCCGGAAGACGAGCGGGGTGCCGTGCATGTCAGCCTGCCTCACCATCGTGAAAAACGGCCGGACGCGGATCGACACGGCGCGAGCGAGGGAATCAGGAGCGCGGTCGAAGCGCGCGCAACACCTTCACGACGTGAACACGTAACGCGGGTACGTACGCTTGCCGTTGCTTGCCCTGCCCAGGTCGATGTCGAGCGTCACGAAGGGTTCGGCGGCAGAGGTCTTCGCGAGCACCTCGCCGTCGGGATCGATGATCCAGCCCGCTCCACCGCACGCTCCCGTGGGGTCCACACGGTTCGACGACAGGCAGAACGCGCCGGTGCGCACGGCCGCCACAACGCCCGCCGCGAGCCACTTGCCCGTGGTCGCACGAGATGTGGCGCGCGGCGACAGCACGAGATCGGTGCCGAGCGCCGCGTACGACGCATATGTGTCGAGCGCCCAGAGCTCCGTGCAGATGTTGAGGCCGAACGACGCGGCGCCGGCACGATACACGGGGAACTCGTCGTCACCCCGCTCGAACCAGGTTGCCTCCCAACTGCCCGGCTCCTCGGGCAGGTAGTACTTGCTCCTCAACGACTGCATGCCGGCCGCCGTCCACAGGTATCCCTGGTTCAGCCGCGCAACGGGGCGCGTGCCCACCACGTGCCTGGCGCCGAGCTCACCGAGTCGCGCGGCCTGCACTCCGCTCTGCGCTGCAACCGCATCCCAGCGTGCCGCATCGAACCGCCCCGACTCCCACACGGGCTCGAGCATCGCGAACTCCGGAAGGAGCACGAGCTCCGACGCATGTGACGTCGTGTGCGCAGAGAGCCGCGCCCACGCCTCCGCGAGCGCCCGTGCCTCGTGTGGCAGCTCACACACAGTGACGCGCATGTCGCTACCAGACGTGCACGCGCGCCGCGGGCGCGAGATACAGGCGATCGCCCGGCATGACGTCGAACGCCTCGTACCATGCGTCGATGTTGCGCACGGTGTTGAACCGGTACATCTCGGGCGCGTGATCGTTCGCGAGCTGCGCACGCATCGCGGTCTCGTTCATCTTCGTCGCGAACGTTCGCGCGAACGCGATGAAGAACTCGCGGTCCGCGCTGCGCACGGCGCTCCAGTTCGACGCCCTTGCGCCGAGCGCCTTGCGATGCGCGTCGAACGCAGCGGTGAGTCCGGCGAGGTCCGCGACGTTCTCGCCGCGCGTCAGCCGGCCGTCCACATGCATGCCGGGCAGCGGCTCGTACTCCGAGAACTGCCGCACGAGCGGCTCGGCGGCGGCCTCGAAGCCGGCGGAGTCGCTGGGCGTCCACCAGCGGCGCATGCGGCCATCCGGCTCGTAGTCGGCGCCGAGCACGTCGATGAAGTGGCTGACGTCGTGGGCGACGAGCGCGCCGATGGCGCCGTACGTCGCGGCGTCGGACGCGGTGGAATCGTATTTCGGCGGCTGGAGCAGCGCCGCCGCGAACTCGTACGCGTTCTGCTGGAAGTTGAGGATGCCACCGACGCTCTGCGGCGCGATGCTCCACTCCTGACGGTCGAATGGAAGTACGAGGCGCGCCAGCGCGCGACGACGATTGCGCTCCGCGACGCGCTCCGCATTTCCGAATGCGTCTGCCGGATCGATGCGCAGGTCGCTGAAGTCGTCCCACTGCTCCGGGTAGCCGATGCCGACGTACAAGGCGTCGAGCTTGGCGAGCGCCACCCTGCGGCTGGCCGGAGAGAGCCACGTCGCGTGCGCGACATGCTCACGGAAGGCGGCAGTGACGTTCGAGACGATCCCGCGGATGCGAGCCTTCTGCGCGGGAGAGAAGTAGCGCCTCGCATAGAGCTCGCCGATCGCATCCTGCATGGCGGACTGCGTGACGGCTGCCCCCTTCTGCTCGCGCGTGCGGTTGTCACCGCGCAACGCGGCCGCGGCGTCCGCAAATCGCTGTGGCAAGACGTCGGCATGGTCGTCGATTGCGCGCACGCGAAGGTAGTCCTTCCACGTCTCGAGCGACTGCGACCCGACGAGCGCGGCGATGCCCGCGAGCGCCGAGGGCTGCCATGCGACGATGACGCGCTGCTTCCCGAGCCCGGCGGCATCGAGGAACGCGCTCCAGTCCATGCCGGGCGCCTTCTGAGCGAGCTCCGCCGGCGACCACTGGTTGTCCGCGTTGCGGTCCACCGCCATCGCCTGCATCGTCGCGTGGGCGCGAGCGATCGCCGTCTCCAGCGCGATCACGGAATCCGCGCGGCGCGCTGCGTGATCGAGCCCCGCAAGCGACATCACCTCGCCCACGTATTTCCGGTACCGTCCGCGCAGCTCGACAGCGCCCGGCGTCTCGCCCAGGTACTTGTCTCGATCGCCGAGCCCGAGCCCGCCCTGCAGCAGGAAGGGCGTGTAGGTCTTCTCACCATGGATGCTGTGCTCCACGGACAGTCCCAGCACTGACGCCGACACAAACACGCCGACGTTGAGCGGATCGACGTCGGCGCGCATGGTGGCGCCGAGCAATCGTGCGAGCGCGACCTTGTCGTTCACGCGATCGATGCGCTGGAACAGCGGAGCGAGCGGCGCGACGCCCCTGGCGTCGATCGACGCCTGGTTCGCATAGGCCACGCGGAAGTCGGCCACCTTGCGCGCCAGCGAACCGGCACGCGCGCTTGCTGCGTCTTCCAGCAGCGCGACCCCCTGCCCGCGCGTGCGTTCGTTGATCTCGTCGCGCACGGCCCAGCGGTCCCTGCCCTTCGGGATCACAGTGGAGGCGAGCCACGCGCCGTTCGCGAAGGCGAAGAAGTCGTCGCCGGGCTTGATGTGCGCATCGACGCCGCTCTCCGGCCTCGATGGCGACTGGGCCAGGACAACAGTGGCCGAAAACGGCCAGCCGGCGAGTGCCAGCAGCGCCATCGTGCATGGCGCGCGACGGAGCAATGGTTGGTTGCGCATGGAATGACCTCGAGATCGAGTGACGACCTCGGCGAAGGTAGGAGCGCCAGCGCGGATCGTCGCGCCGAGGACCGACACGTATCGCTCACATTCGGACAGATGATCACACGCGCACATCCGGTGGACGTCCTCTTTGTCGTCCTCCCGCATTCGCTGTTGCTCGACATTGCCGGGCCAGCGGAAGCATTCCGACTGGCGAACCAGCACCGCGAGATGCGCGGGCTGCCGCCGCGCTTCCGCCTGCGCTACGCGGCGCCTAGTGCGATGCAGGAGACGTCGGTGGGGCTGTGCATTGCGGGCATGGAGCCGCTGCCCGCCGAGCTTCGCACGCCGACGTGGGTGGTCGTCGTCGGGCAGCCGACGGAACACATCGACGAGGTCACGCCGGCGGTGACCACCACCGCGCGCTGGCTGAACAGCTGCCTCGGCGAATCACTGCGGCAGGATACGGGCGATCATCGCCTCGTCACCATCTGCTCGGGCACGCTGCTCGCGGCGCGCGCCGGCCTGCTCGGCACGCGTCGCTGCACGACGCACCACGAACTGCTGCACGCGCTGCGCACGTTGGCGCCGCTGGCGAGCGTGATCGACAACCGCGTGTTCGTCGTCGATGGGCCGATCGCGTCGAGCGCGGGGATCACGGCGGGCATCGACGTCGCGCTGCACCTGATCGCCGGCGAGTGCGGCGAGGCGCTCGCGGCGAGCGTGGCCGAGGACATGGTCGTCTACATGCGGCGCTCGGATCGCGATCCGGAGCAGTCGCCATTCCGGATGCACCGTGGCCACCTGCACGCGACGGTGCATCGCGTGCAGGACGCGATCCTCAACGCGCCCGAGCTCGACTGGAGCATGACGTCGCTCGCGCACGCGGGGCACACGACGGAGCGGCACCTGCTGCGGCTCTTCGTCGAGCACGCGGGCGTGTCGCCCCTTCAGTATCTCCAGGCGATCAGGCTCGAGCGTGCGAGACAGGCGCTCACGCGCGGGGCGAGCGTGACGCGCGCGGCGGAGACGGCCGGCTTCCGGTCGGGCCCGCAGATGCGACGCGCGTGGAGCCGGCAGTGGGGCGGATCGCCGAGGGACGTGCTGCGGGCGACTCCGCTGCAGTGACTGTCACTGCGTCTGGCCGCGGCGCAACCGCGCCTCGCCGCTGTCGACGTACGCGCGGTAGCCGTCGCGGTCGATGAAGGCGTCGGCCGGATTCTTCATGGTGTCGCGCGCGACGAACTTGCGATACCTGCCGAACAGGCGCGCGTGGGAGGTGACCCAGATGTCCTCGGGAAGGCGGCGCAGCACACTGAACGTGTGCTGCATGTCGGCCTTCTGTTCGGGATAGCGCATTCCCCCAAGGAGGACGAGGCTGCACGCACTGACGACGTCGAGCGTGCGATCGCCGTCGCGCACGGCAAGCGTGTACGTGGTGCAACCGCGCGTGTGGCCGCCCGTGATGTGCGCCGTGACGGCCGTGGTGCCGACGCGAATCGTGTCGCCGTCATGCAGCTGGTGGTCGACGCGCGGGGCGGCGTAGCGAGCGAGCCCGGTCCAGATGAGCGCGGCGCGCAGCGGCAGCCGGAGGTCCGCGTCGTCGCCGCCCGAGGCGAGCGAGGCAGCGCTCGGGATGCTCGCCCAGAGCGACGCGCCCGACGCGCGCTGCAACTCGGCGAGCCCACCCGCGTGATCATAGTGCGGCTCCGAGTTGAGCAGCACCTTCACGTCGGCGATGCGGAACCCGAGCTTCGCGATGCTCGACATGATCATCGGGGCCGTGCCTGGGTAGCCGCCGTCGATCAGGATGTGTCCGTCGGGCCCGGTGATGAGGAAGGAGGCGACGTCGCCCGCGCCGACGTAATAGAAGTTGCCCGCGATGCGGAACGGCTCAGCGGCCACCTGCCCGCCGTTTCGCGTGGCCTCGCGCCACTTGATGAAGAGGAACACGAGGACGGGAGCAGCGATCCCGAGGAGGACTATCAGCCAGCGACGCCGCCGTCTTCTGGGGGACGGGAGACCAATGGGTTCATCCATGCCTCAATGTCGCCGAAGTGCCCACCTTGTGCACGTCGCCTCACGGAACTGGCGTGCCCGGACGCCCGTTGAGTAACGTTCCAGTCGTGATGCCGGAAAACCCAGTGGAGGAGATGCGAATGAAGGTGCTCGCGCGTGTTGCACTATCGATGGCGTTCGTCTCCACCGCCGCACAGGCGCAGGTGAACGCGGGCGAGATGAAGCCCGAGTCGTCCATGCCCTTCACGGTGTCGCCGCAGGTGGCGACGTTCAGCCTCCCGTGGCGCATCGCGTTCCTGCCCGATGGGCGTATGCTCATCACGGAGAAGACGGGCCCGGTGTGGCTCGTGACGCAGCAGGGCGCGAAGACGCCGGTCGCCAATGCGCCCGCCGTTCGCTACGGCGGGCAGGGCGGCATGCTCGGCATCTATACGTCGCCGAACTACGCCACCGACCACAACGTCTACCTCACGTACTCCGAGCCCGGCGACACCGGTTCGAGCCTGGCCCTGGCGCGCGCCAAGCTCACGCTCGGCACCAACTCGGCGAGCCTGGATGGGTTGCAGGTGATCTGGCGTGATGGCGCGCGCGGCCGCGGCGGCCAGTTCGGCGCGGCCGTCGCCTTCTCCCCTGACAAGCGCTACCTGTTCCTCACGGTGGGCGACCGCCAGCGCATGACGCCCGCGCAGGAGCCGGACTCGCCGCTCGGCAAGATCCTTCGCCTCACGCTCGACGGAAAGCCCGCGCCCGGCAACCCGCAGGCGGGCAAGACCGGCGCTGCGACGCTGCACATCATCAATCCGCCACGCAACACGGAAACGGCGAAGACGGCGCCCGTCGTCTTCGACTACACGTTCCCGGGCACGAACCTCACGCCGGCGGAGACGTGGAGCACGGGTCATCGCACGCCGTACGGCCTTGCCTTCGCGCCCGACGGCC
>JBDSTA010000392.1:0-5857 GCA_039928475.1 Gemmatimonadaceae bacterium
AGGCGCTTGAGTTGCTCGCTCGTGAACCTGGCGTCTTCCGAGTCTGCTCCGGTGACGTGGTCGCACACGCTGTGGTAGCTGACGCCAAGCCCGGCATCTCCGTGGGCATAACCATTCGCCAGCGCGAAGTTCGTCCATGCCCGGTTTACAGCGAGCACGGTTCCATCGGCATCGAGCAGCGCGATGTGGTCGGACAATTCATCCAGTGCGCCGTGCAGCACGGCGTTCACCGCACATTCGGCGGCGCGCACCTTATCATGCCGCCCGAGTCGCACGAGGGAGCAGATGGTGGCCCTCAACTCATCGGCGTCGAAAGGTGCGAGGAGGCAACCGTCTGCTCCATCGTCGAGGATCCGTGCCCGGTTCGTGTGCGCGTTCGCGTCGAGCGAGACGTGCAGCACAGGAACGAGGCCGCGGGCGGCTGCCTTCAGTTGCGGGCAGAGGCCCGCGTTGAGCAGGTCAGGCCGGTGGAGGTCGAGGACAACGGCATCCGGCCACAATGTCCCAACAGCGAGCACAGCCGGACCACCGCAAGTGCTCGTAGTGACGTCGAAGCCTTCGGCGCGCAGCATACTGGCGAGTTCGTCACGCCGGCGACCTTCGTCGTCCACGAGCAGGACCGATCCGTTCGACGACGGCCGTCCGGCATGCGGATGAAGCGCATGCAACAGCGGGACGGGCGTGGTGAGCAATTGTACGACCGGAAGGAGGACCGCCTCGCGACGAAACGTCGGGGCCGGCGGGCTCGTGCAGTCAAAACAGTTCAATGTTCGTGCCGAGTTCGGAGAACGACTGTTTTGCGGGCATTCGACGATAGCCCAGTTCATCCTTTTACTCCGGCTCCAACAGTAATGCTCATCGTCGTTGACTCACACGAATGCGTTAAGAGAATTCTCACGAATCGTATGATGACGTAGCAGCTCTTGCGGCACGCTTCAGGGCCCTCCATGCTCTAAGGGAAATTCTCCCCCCACTGGAGGTGCCCTGCGCTGCAGGGTGTCGTGCCATGAGCAACACCGTCATCGACTACACGCTGGACTCGCTGTCACCCGCGAACGCCGACGCCTCTTATCCAGCCACTGTCACGGGCTGCGCCGTTAGCGCCGGACCAGGCGCGATTCCAGCAGGCACCTTTCCGCAAGCACTCGACTTCAGCGCCGGCGGCGAGTTGAGCGTGGCGCTCCCGCGCGCGAAGTGGAACGACGTCAGGTTCGCCGTGCGCGTGGTGTTCCAGGTCCCCACCGCCGTGACGACGCGACAAGCACTCGTCGCATCCTCGGCGCTCCCCATTTCGCTGGTCGTCGTGCCGGGTAGCAATGGCAGTGCATTCCACCTCGTGGCATCCGTCGCCACCACGGCAACCGGCGCCGGCGTCGCCTCCACGCAATACCTGCTCACCCTGCAACTCGGCACCTGGTACACGGCGGATCTCGTTTACGACACGGACACGCTCGCGCTCTTCGTGGATGACGTCGTGTATTCCGTGCACGCGTTCCCCAACGGCGCGGTGGGCGCCGCGCCGGGCACGGACCTCGTCGCCGGCGTTGCGACCGATGGCACCAGCGACGCCTTCAAGGGCAGCATGGCCGCCATCCAGGTCTACGACGACATCCCACTCGCGCTCGAGACGCAGCTCGACGAGCGGCGCTCACATCCGCAGTGGTTCCTCACGTACAAGCAGGAGGAGGTCAAGTCGCTGCTCAGCTTCGGCGACGCGGCGGGTGAATTCTACTACGACTTGCCGAGCACGTCGTGGATCCAGGAGTTCCCGAACGGGCGCATCATGTACCATGACGGGAACGGCCAAGCGTTCGAGATGCACGGCCCCATCCTCGCCGCGTACCGCGCGCTTCCGAACCGCGTGCTCATCGGCTTCCCCATCTCGGACGAGATAGCGGGCGCGCGGAGCGGCAGCCACAAGAACCTGTTCAGTCGCGGCGGCATCTACTGGTCGCGAAGCACCGGCGCGGTCCCGGTGCTCGGGCAGATCTGGGTGGACTTCGAGAGCATGGGCGAGGCGAACGCGATCGGGCTACCGGTATCTGCCGAGTCGCCGGTGAGCGGCGGCACGGAGCAGGTCTTCCAGTCGGCGAGGATGTACCTGCGCAACGGCGCGTCCAAGGCGTTCGAGACGCACGGCGCCATCCTCAGCAAGTATCTGGCGACGGGCGGACCTGCCGCGTGGGGCGTGCCGCTCGGCAACGAGGAAGACCTGCTGAACAACGGAGCGCCGATGGGCCGCGTGAGCGAGTTCGAGCGCGCGACGATCTACTGGAGCAGCGCCACCGGCGCGTTCGAGCTCAATGGCGACATCCGCAACAGTTACCGCGATGCCGGCGGACCGGCGGGGAAGCTGGGCTTCCCGACCTCCGACGAAGGGGACATCCCCGGCGCCGCGGGCGGGAGGTACAACACCTTCGAGCACGGCAGCATCACCTGGTTCGGCAGCGCGACGACGACCTTCGTCTCGATGCCCTTCAACGTCTACCTGGGACGCGTCGATACCGACGAGTCGGAAGGCTGGGGCAAGGGCTCGAACGACCTCTACATGCACGCGACGTTCGAGGACGACGGCCACGTCATCCACTCCGAGCGCCTGCCACACAGTGGCGACTCCGACGGCCAGAACATCTATGACGCGAACACGACGTTCACGTTCGGCGGCGCCGGCATCATTCCCAACAGTCCGGACCGCACGATCAAGTTCACGCTGGACGTCTGGGAGAGCGACTGGCCGGACGGCGACGACCACATCGGCGTCTTCTCCTACACGCTCAGCATGGCCAACGCGTGGGGGCAGCGCGACAGCGCAGACCTGATCTTCCACAGCGGCGCCGTGGACATGATCAACTCGGTCACGTGGGCGGTGCAGCCGATCGTCGACGAGGCGATGCTGACGGACAGCAACAAGTGGTGGGGCGTGAAGAACCGGAAGACGCCCGAGCTGACGTGGAACCAGTACGCCTCGGCATTCAGCGACGTGGACAGCGACACCGAATGGTGGGATCCCACGGACTGGCTGGCGGCGCTCTTCTACAAGACCGTGGTCAAGTCGCTGGCCGACACGGGCAACTGCTTCGGCATGTCGCTCGAGGCGATCTACAGCAAGAAGCATCGCAGCCTCATGAGCCTGCCCATCGACCGCTTCACCAACTGGGACACGGTGGTGGGCGAGTTCAACATCAAGCACCAGTACCAGGTTGGCGCGCCGGCGATCTGGTGGTTCGTGGCGGAGTTCCTCTCGGGGCGCACGCACAACCCGGTGTCGGTCTTCCTCGAGACCGAGGCGTGGAACGCGTGCGGATCCGATCCGGTCATCTGTATCGCACAGAACTACGACTTCAGCGGTGGACCGCACTGCATCCTGCCCGTCGGCTGGGATCGCAGCGTGAAGCCGTGGCGCATGCTCATCCGCGACCCGAACGTCCCGTCCGTGGCCGTGAACGACCCGGGTCCGCGCGAGCTCCTCGTCGATCCCGACAACAACACCTTCCACTACGTCGGGGCCAGCCGCACGTACGACGGCGCCGAGTGGAGTGGCGGGCGCTTTCATTACATGCCGTACTACTTGCTGAACGAGGAGCCGCGGACGCCGATCTTCGACGCGTTGATGCTCCTGCTCAGCGGCGTGATCCTCATCGTCGGCGACGACTGCGAGACCACGAGCCTCACCGACGAGAACGGCGTCGAGCTCGACGCGTACGGAGCGGACGCCGTGAGCCGGCTGCAGGCGGGACAGTCGCTCACCAACAAGTTCGTGAGCGTCAAGGGATTCGGCCAATCGCGCGACGTGCACATGCGCGACTGCCCACCGCTCGTGCGCGATCCGGAGCAACCGCCGCGCGTCGTCGTTCCACCGCGCAGGCCGCGGCCGAAGGGCGTGCTCCGGTCCGAGGTGCACATGCGGTGCGAGCCGAAGACGCTGTCGTCGCGGACGCCGCCCAATCGCAGCAATGGCACCGACTGGACTCGGCTCACGCTCAAGGAGTATCTCTGCATCTGGGCGCCGGCCAAGGTGCGCGAGCGATTCGTCCGCCAGGAAAAGTTCATCGCGGCCAACCAGGGGCGCCTCATGCACAACCTCCTGGTCGAGGGGGCGGTACAGAAGATCATCGGCGACGCGGCGGTGAAGCCTGCTCTGGGAGGAACGGCGAAGCCAGGTATCTCACCAAACTTCATCCACACCGTGCGCGGCCTTCGTGGCGGCGAGCTGTCGTACGGCGTCAAGCGCGGGCTCACGCAGTTCATGCTCACCGCCGAGGCGGGGACGGGTGAGGAGCACACGTTCGAGGTGAGTGAGCTCGGCAACCACATGCGCTCGGTGACGGTGAAGGGCAGTCACGACAAGCAGTTCCAGCTCGTGGTGCACAACCGCCTCGGTGTCGGGAACGATCACCTGCGAATGTCGGTCGAGCGCGTGCCGCTCTCGGCGGCCGGCGACCTGAGGATCAACATCAAGCCCGGGCTCGGCGGCATCGAGATGGTGTCGGCCGGACAGCGGATCAACGCGATGGTGACGTTCGAGTACCGGAGGGGCCGCGATTCGCTGAAGAGCAGCTTCGCGCTGGAGGCGACGGACGGCCTGCGCATCGTGCCGTCCACGTTCATCACGAACAACCGGCTCAAGGTGAGCCGGATCACGAGCCTGTTCGGCAAGTCGTTGAGCAGCGAGATGGTGGGGCCGATGCCGTGACGACGCGCGCACACGGCTAAGGGAGATACAATCGTGGACAATTCGATCGTGGCTGCCCTCATCGGCGTCGCTGGCACCATCGTGGGGGCCGCCATTCCCCTGATGTCCGGGCGGCGGTCCGCCGTCCGGACAAAGGCGTACGATCAGGTGACGGGCAGCATTACGGAGCCATCACGCGACGCCGTCGTGGACCGAAGCATTCCCTGCGAGGGACTGGTGCTCGGCATGCAGGAAGGCATGAATCTCTGGTTGGCGGTGGAGGTGGGCGGCCTGGTGTGGCCCAAGGAGAGCAAGGTGCTTCCTGGCCCGGCGGGCAAGTGGACGGCCGTCGTATTCGAGGACGGCGCAAGCGAGCGGATGGCCCTGAGCCTGTTCGTGGCGGACGCGAAGGCAGATCGCCGCATCCGGGAATGGCTGGACGCGGGCCGGAGATCGGGCACGTACACCGAGTTGCCCGGCATTCCCGGGGCCCGGCGTCTCGCACGGGTGGACGGGCTTCAGCTCAAGAAGTCGTGAGCCATGACCGGAGCGCGCGGATTTCTGGAGGAGCAGATGCGAGTGGCGGAGCGCGTGGCCGTGCTCGACATCCTGTCCGGTGGACGGGTGAGCTGGGGATCGGGGAAGAGCGCGTCGCACACCGAGCAGCGAGGAGGAGCGCCGCCGCGGCGAGGACCAGGACAAGCATTGGCTACGGCACGATCACCTTGCTCATCCAGGCATCGGCGCGATAGTCGCGCTCGTCGATCGTCGCGCGCTTCATGTCGCCGGACGCGGTGATGGCGCTGATCGGACGCGGAATCGTGCCGAGCTTCTGGATTGCGCCGCCGGAAGGAACCTTGATGAGCGCGACCGACTCCTGCGTCGGATACGACTTGATGAGGACGCCGTCGGAGAGGCGGCTCAGGCCAACGCCCTCACCAAAGGCCGTCATGATGTGCTCGTGCGATCCGTTGTCGAGCAGGAGTGTGCTGGCGGCGGCCGAGTCGCCCGTCGTCCTGTTCCAGCCGGTGTAGATGACCCGCCGGCCCTGCGCGTCGCCGATGACGCGCGTCAGGGTCGCATACCATGGCGCTGCCGGATACGTGCGCGTCTTCCCTGCTTCGCTCACCACGATCGATGCGGCCGTCGCGGGGATGTACGCCCACCCATTCGCCAGTGGCGTTG
>JBDSTA010000393.1:0-3195 GCA_039928475.1 Gemmatimonadaceae bacterium
CGGCGCGCACCGCAGCGCCGCCGAAACGCGTGGCCAGGAGCCGGTCGTAGCCCGTCGGCATGCCGCCACGCTGGAGATGACCCAACACCAGCGAGCGTGTCTCCTTCCCGGTGCGCGCCTGGATCTCCCGCGCGATGAGCTCGGCGATACCGCCGACGCGCTTCGCCTGCCCCGGCATCGACTCGCCGATCTGGTGCTCCGCGCCCCCCTTCGGGAAGGCCCCTTCGGCGGCGACGACGATCGAGAAGTCGCGGCCGGCACGCACACGCGCCATCACCTTCTCGCACACCTTCTCGATGTCATAGGGAATCTCGGGGATGAGGATGACATCCGCCGTCCCCGCCACGCCGGAGTGCAGCGCGATGAATCCCGTCTCCCGCCCCATCACCTCCATGACGATCACCCGGTCATGGCTCTCCGCGGTGGTATGCAGCTTGTCGATCGCCTCGATGGCGGTGTTCACCGCCGTGTCGAAGCCGAAGGTCGTCACGGTGCAGTTGACGTCATTGTCGATCGTCTTCGGCACCCCGACGAGCTTCATCCCCTTCTCGCACAACTTGAGCGCGATGTCGAGTGAACCGTCGCCGCCGATGGTGATCACGGCGTCGATGCCCATCGCGCGCGCATTCTCCATCAGCTCGTCAGACCGGTCCTCCGCCGTGAAGGTGCCGTCGGCCTGCTTCCGCGGATAGCTGAACGGATTGCCCCGATTGGTCGCGCGCAGGATCGTGCCGCCGAGGTGCGCGATGCCGCGCACCGAGTCCTTCGTGAGCGGCACGACTTCGTCCTCACCGAGCAGCCCCGCGAATCCCCGCTTGATGCCGACGACGTCCCACCCGCGATTGATCGCCGTGAGCACGGCGGCGCGGATGACTGCGTTCAGGCCCGGTGCGTCTCCGCCGCCGGTGGAGATGGCGATGCGCATTCAGTGTGCGTTAATGGGATCGCAGAAGGGCGACGATCTCGCCCTTCCCCGCGTGGCGGCCCGTCTTCGACTTCTCGAACACGGGCACGCCATCCTTCGTCACTTCGAACCGCCCACCGGAGCTCTGCGTCATCTCGACGTCAGCATCCGGAAATGCTTCCCTGATCTCGGCCGCCAGACCGGTGGCCCGTGTCTCGTAACTTCAGACGACGCAATACTCGATCGTGATCTTCATGTCCCTCGCGTGATGTCGTGCGGTGTACTGAGGAATATAGCGAACGGTCGCTGCGGCTGGCCTCGCCCCGGGCGCAGCCGGCATCAGTGTGCGGGGTACGGGACGTTCGCCATGTCCGACAACCTGTGCAGGATCGTGTCCTGCTTCGCCACGATGACGCGTAGCGAATCCAGCTGCTCCACGGTCGCCGCATTGTCTTGCCGCACGGCGTTCAGCTCGTCACCCATCTGCTGCATCTGCTCGGCGATGGCCGCATCGGCCTTCGGGCTGCGGCAACCCGCACCAAGCACGAGCCCGGCGACGAAGACGAATGGGCGAAGTCGAGAGTTGAACATGATCGAACCGGATGAGGTGGTGCCTCGGGCCACTCAGGCAAAATGCCGTCGCGCCACGCTCGCTGCCAGCGGTGGATTGGTCCGGTCAGCGTGCAAATGATGACGCACGCTCACCCGCGCGGTGCCACCGTGCGCCATGTCAGCGAACCATCGTCCTCGCGTCGGCTACACACTCGTCGAGCTCGCGCTCGTCCTCGTCGTCATCGGGCTCACGGCGGCGGTCGGGATCAGGCAGGTCCACCTGTACCTGGACCGCATCGCCACGCGCGACGCCGTGCGAGCCGCCGGCGCCCTCGTCGAACGCGCGCGTGACGAGGCCATCGCGCTCCACACCGTCGTGAGCGTGCGCGTGGACACGGCCAGCGCGTCGCTCGAGCTCCTCGCCAGTGGCGTGCCTCCAGCTCGCACGCTCCTTGGCGCCATGCACGGCGTGACGCTCTCCACTTCGCGCGATTCCATCACGTTCGACGTGCGCGGCCTCGGCTACGGCGCCGCCAACCTCACCCTGGTCACGCGGCGTGGCAGGGCGGCGGACACCCTCACCACGTCGCGGCTCGGCAGGGTGCGCTACTGAGAAGGCGTCGCTGCCTTCCGCCGCTCGATCCTGATGCGCGCGACGTTGCTGGCGGGTATCACCGTGGTTACCTGCCGCGTCGCATCGTACAGGAAGAAATACTGGTGCGTCGTGCCGAGGAGCAGCTGCGGCGTCGTGTCGAGCGGGCTGGCAGTGGGCGCGTTCACCAACTCGATGCGCACGCGCCGCCCCACACCGGCACGCAGGTCGGTCGCCACGCTCTTCGCGTAGTGCAGCGACGCCGCGAGCGCCCACACGAACACCGACGCGATGAAGAGCGGGCGACGATAGCGGTTCGACAGCTCGCGGCGCTGCGCGCCGCCGTAGATCCAGCTCGTGGCCTTCGCCCGCTTCTGCATTCCGTACGAGATCCGGAAGTACCCCCAGACCACGGGGATCGGCGCAATGCAGACGAGGATGATGAGCGGATCGCGCAGCGCGGCGAGCAGGAAATCGGCCGGCTCCGCGTAGTCGAATACGTTGATTCGGAAGAGCAGGAAGACCAGCGCCCGGTGCAGCATGCCGAGCGCCGTGAGGAACAGGTAGCCGAGCGTGAGGGCGAGTCCGAGGTGCTCGGTGCGGAGGAGCGCTCGCCACGCTGGCGGCGCTGGGGGAGCTGGGGGCGGCGGAGCGTCCGTCGTCTCCTGCGCCGCCGTCACGCTGTGATCACTCCGCCGCGACAGTGCCGAAATCGAAGCCCGGCACGGAGATTCGCGGAATCGGCGTGCCGATCATGCGCTCGATCGTGCGCACCATCCCGATCTCGTCCGGCGCCATGAACGTGTACGCATCGCCTTCCTTCGCCGCGCGGCCCGTGCGGCCGATGCGGTGCACGTAGTCTTCCGCCTGCTGCGGGACGTCGTAGTTGATGACGTGCGTGATGCCCGTGATGTCGAGCCCGCGCTGCGCAATGTCCGTCGCCACGAGCACCGTCGTCGTGCCGTTCCTGAAATCCTCGAGCGCGCGCATGCGCTGCGCCTGGGACTTGTTGCCGTGGATCGCCTCGGCTTTGATGTTTTCATTGCACAGAAACTCCGCCACTCGATTGGCGGTTGCTTTGGTGCGGGTGAAAATCAATGCCCTCGTCACATTCCGCACGTCGAGGACGTGCAGCAACAAAAAGCGT
>JBDSTA010000394.1:0-3063 GCA_039928475.1 Gemmatimonadaceae bacterium
GCCCGCGGTACATCAAGGAGATCCGCCGCTGGGTGGGCGTCGCGCGCGACGCGCAGGACGCCGGCGGCCCCGACCTCGTGTCGACCGTGTCGAGCGCGACGCGCTCGCCGGGCCGCTACCTCGTCACGTGGAACGGGCGCGACGATCGCGGCAACGCGGTGGAGCAGGGCACCTACCGGCTCTTCATCGAGGCGGCACGCGAGCATGGCAGCTACCAGCTGATCCAGCAGGACCTCACGCTCGCGACCAAGCCTGTCGCCGCGGACCTCCCTGCCAACGAGGAGATCGGGAGGGCGCGTGTCGAGTACCGCCTACGCAAGTAGTCCCGTCGTGGCGACGAGCGAGCATCGCGTACGGCGCCAGCGGCCACTGCGGCTGCGCATCAACTCGCTGCTCCGCTGGCTGCACATCTACACGTCGATGGTGAGCCTCATCGTCGTGCTCTTCTTCGCCGGCACGGGTGTGACGCTCAATCACCCCGACTGGCTCGCGACGGAGCGCACCGACGAACTCAGCGGAACGCTGCCGGCATCATGGAAGACGACGAAGGGCATCGACTGGCTCGTGGTCGGGGAGCACCTGCGCAGCGCGAACGGCGTGCACGGCGCCGTCGCCGACCGGCGTGAGGACGACCGCGAAGCCGCGCTGTCCTTCCGCGCGCCCGGCTATTCCGCGGACGCCACCATCGACGTGCACGACGGCAGCTACAAGCTCGCCGTGTCGTACCAGGGCGCGATCGGCGTCATCAACGACCTGCACCGCGGCCGCGACTCGGGCAGGGCGTGGGCGTGGCTCATCGACGTGAGCGGCGTCTTCCTCGTCTTCCTGTCGCTCACGGGACTCGGGCTGCTGTTCTACCTGCGGAAGGTGCGCGTGAAGGCGCTCGTGACGATGGCCGCGGGCGCAGCGATCGTCGTCGCGCTCGCGAAGCTCGCGATGTAGCCGAACTTCATCCGCGCGACGACCACTGCATCAGGGCGCCGGCGCCGCGGCGGGCGGTCGCTGGCGCGCTGGCTCGATCGCCATCGCATCGGCCGCCGTCGCGTCCGGCCGCACCTCCGTGTGCCGAACGCGGCCGCCGAGCAGGCCCGTGTAGCCCATCGCGCCGCTCACGATCGCCGCGGCGATGAGCGCGCCACCAGCGACGCCGCCAGGCAGCGGTGCACGACGCCACTTGAGCAGCGCGCCAGCCGCAAGGACGCCAGCGAGCGCGGCCGCGATGAACGCCTTGTCCGCCATCGACTCGTGCTCGTGAATCACCGCGCGCTGCACGCCCGGGAAACCGTGAATCGCCTCCTCGGCCGGGTCGCCCGTCCATTTGGCCGCGGCGCCGGCAATCCCTGTCGCGACGAGGACCACGAGCGCCGTGTGGCGCAGCACGTCCGGGGCGTAGACGTAGGACGCGACGAGCAGGGCGAGGGCGAAGATCGCGCCGAAGATCGGCGCGTGGTTGACCAGCAGGTGGAGATGAGCGCCTGTCATGAGTGCGTGATGTGCGGGTTTGCCATGGCGGTGGGCCTGTGCGGCGCCTCCCTCATGCACATGCCGTGCTGAATGCCATCACGAACCGCCGTGACCCGGCGCAAGGGGCGCATCGGCGGGAACGATCTGCACTGAACGCGGGCATCCCCAATCCCCAGCCTTCTTCCCGGAGTGTGAAAATCGCGCCATGGCCCAGCGCGTCTCTCCCGGCCGCAGCGAGTCGTGTCCCATGCGTACGCCAAGCATCCCCTTTTCTCGTCCGCCAATGAAAGTCGCCATGAGCAGGGTGCCTTTCGCACGCAGCTCCCCGTCTTCCTCGGCACGATCCGAGTGGAACTGCACGTCGAACGTCGACAGAGGTATGACGGAATTTCCGTTGAGGAAAGCGCTGTATCCAACACCCGTTTGCGTGCTCATCTCCGGCGAGGCGGTTTCTGACCGCCAATGTGCGGAGTCGACGACGACGCCGGGCACGAGGGAAGGCAGGATTGCGAGTGCTCCGCGGGCGACGTCTCTTCCAAGTCGCGCTTCGCATGCGGGCAAGGGCGTGGCATGATTCGGAAAACAGGCAGCGATCGCGGCGAGCGACAACGCCATGCCACCCATGCGAACGGCGCCCACGCGAGCACTGCGCGCGACAGATGACGGAAGGCGGATCAAGTTGGCACCGCGAAACCTGCGTGGCATCAGATGGGCTGCTCCGGGACGACGAACTGGGATGGCGTCGAGCCCTGGTTGCACCGCGCTCAGTGCAATGTACGCGCGTAGCTTTCCGTGGGGCACGCACCGTCCTCCAGCGCCACACCTTACTACCCGTTCGACACCGATGCCGCTCCGCACGCGTTCGCGAATCAGCGCGCAGTCTCTCCCAGCCCTCCTTCCACTCGCGATGGCACTGCTCTGCGCGTGCGCGGGCGACTCCCAGCGTATTGGCGTGGAAGAAGCCGAGGCACAACCTGCCCACGTTACGAGCGGACAGAAACCCAACACCGCGCCCGTCCTCCGCGCACCAGCCGACACCGTGGACTCCCTCACCGCCGCGCGCCGCGCAACGGTGATGGATACCATGCCGTTGCCGCCCTTCAAGGCGCCCCCCGCGGACACGTCCACCCGCCCGCGCACTCCGTCCGGCCTCGGCCCCAGGTCCGGCGACCGGCATCCCGCCTTCGGCGACGTCGGCAGTCCGCTCGACTCACTCTGGCCCGTGAAGGGTCCCGCGCCGCTGCCGGGCAGCATCCTGCCCGCGAGGCGCATCATCGCCTTCTACGGCAACCCGCTCTCGAAGCGCATGGGCATCCTCGGCGAGTTTCCGCCCGAGGAGATGCTGCGCAAGCTCGACGCGGAGGTCGCCGCATGGAATCGCATCGACCCAGCGCATCCCGCGCAGCCGGCGCTGCACGTCATCGTCCTCGTCGCCGACGCGCAGCCCGGCACGAGCGGCAAGTACCGCACGCGCCACGACAGCGCGATGATCGAGAAGGTCTACGGCTGGGCGAAGAGCCGCAACGCACTCATGTTCGTCGATCTCCAGGTCGGGCAGAGCAACCTGCAGTACGAGCTGCCGTGGATCGAGAAGTTCCT
>JBDSTA010000395.1:0-7831 GCA_039928475.1 Gemmatimonadaceae bacterium
GGAGATGGAGCACTCATGACGCCCGACAACGGAATCTTCGCGATCGTCGCGTACGCCTGCGCGGCGGTGGTCTACACGGGCTATGCGCTCACGCTCATGGCGCGCGAGCGCTCGCTGCGTGCGAAGCTCGAATCACACGGGGACGCGCGTCGCTGATGGCTGCTGGCGGAATTGTCTATCTCGTCGGCGCCGGCCCCGGCGACCCGGGGCTGCTCACCGTGCGCGGGTTCGACCTCCTGCGCTCGTGCGATGCGATCGCGACGGACGCGCTCGCGAACCCGGCGATCGTCGCCGCGGCGCGCGTCGCGAACCCACGCGCGGAAGTGCACGACGTCGGCAAGCGTGGCGGCAGCGGCGAGTCCGCGAGCCAGGACGACATCAATGCGCTGCTCGTGCGACTCGGGCGCGAGGGAAAGCGCGTCGTGCGCCTCAAGGGTGGCGACCCGCTCGTGTTCGGGCGTGGCAGCGAGGAAGCGCAGGCACTCGCGGCGGCGGGGGTCGCGTTCGAGCTCGTGCCGGGGGTGACGGCGGGCGTCGGCGCGCCGGCGTATGCGGGTATCCCGGTGACGCATCGCGGCGTGGCGACGTCGGTCACGTTCGTCACGGGCCATGAAGATCCGGCGAAGGCCGAGACGCAGACCGACTGGGCGGCGCTCGCGCGCGCGGGCGGGACGATCGTGCTGTACATGGGCGTGAAGACGCTGCCGCGCATCGCGCAGGCGCTGATCGACGGTGGTCGCGCGCCGACGACACCCGCCGCGGCGATCCAGTGGGGCACGCATGCCAGGCAGCGCACGGTGACGGCCACGTTGTCGTCGCTCGCCGAGGTGGTCGCGCGCGAGGGGCTGAGTGCGCCGGTGATCACGGTGATCGGCGACGTCGTGTCGCTGCGCGAGGAGATCGCGTGGTTCGAGCGGCGGCCGCTCTTCGGGAAGCGGGTCGTCGTCACGCGCGCGTCGGCGCAGGCAACGGGACTGCGCGATGCGCTCGCCGAGCTTGGTGCGCAGGTGCTGGAGCTTCCTGCCCTGCGAGTCGAGCCACTCGACGACGCGCCGCTCAGCGCCGCGCTCGCAGGGATCGGCACGTACGACTGGGTGGTGCTCACGAGCCAGAACGCCGTCCGCATCATGTGGGATGCGTTGCGTGCGGGGGGCCGGGATGCGCGCGCGCTCGCCGGCGTGCGCGTTGCGTGCGTGGGCCGCGCGACGAGCGACGCCCTGCTCGCGCGCGGCATTGCGGCGGACCTCGTGCCGGAGCGGTTCGTCGCGGAGGGTGTGCTGGCGGCGATGGCGGAGCGAGACGATGTGCGTGGCGCGCGCGTGTTGTACCTGGCGGCGAGCGACGCGCGCGCCGCGCTGCCTGACGGCCTGCGCGCCCTCGGCTGCACAGTGGACGTGGTGCCGGTGTATCGAAGCGTGATGGAGCAGGCGGGTGCGGACGAGCTACGCGCCGCGGTGGAGCGCGGCGCGGTGGACGTCGTCACGTTCGCGTCGGCGAGCGCGGTGCGCGGGTTCGTGGAGGCCGTTGGGCCGGAGCTCGCGCGGCGAGTGCCAGGGATTTCCATTGGCCCGCTGACGAGCGAGGCGTTGCGCGCGGCGGGAATCACGGTTGGATTGGAGGCGGGTGAGGCGTCGGTCGCCGCGCTCGCTGCCGCCACGACGGAATTCGTCTCACGAAGCAGATGACTGACACGCTCGCGATCGCCTTCGCCACGTCGCAGGACGTACCGGACCTCACGGAGGACGACCGCCTGCTCGTGCGCGCGCTCCGCGAGCTCGGCGTGAAGGCGGGTCCCGTCGTGTGGAGCAATGCAGTACTCGACTGGCATCTCTTCTCGGCCGTGTTGATCCGGTCGTGCTGGGACTATCACCGCCGGCACGACGAGTTTCTCGCGTGGGTGGATCGTGTGTCGTCGGCAGGCGTGCGCATCTTCAACCCGCCGGCGCTCGTGCGCTGGAACTCGGAGAAGACGTACCTGCGCGACCTGGAGCAGCTGAGCATTCCCGTGGTGCCGACGCAGTGGGTGGAAAAGGGCGCGGCGGTCACGCTTGCGAAGGTGCTCGCGAAGGGCGGATGGAGCGATGCCGTCGTGAAGCCGGCGGTTTCGGCGTCGGCGCACGAGACGTGGCGCACAAGTGCCGCGACGGCCGCGGCCGACGATGCGCGCTTCCAGCAGATGGTCGCGCGCGGGCGCGTGCTCGTGCAGCCGTTCCTCGACGTGATCCAGCGCGAGGGGGAGTGGTCGGTGCTCTTCTATGGTGGCGCGTACAGCCATGCCGTGCTGAAGAAGCCGAACGAGGGCGACTTCCGCGTGCAGAAGGAGCACGGCGGAACGGCGGCATTGCAGATGCCGCCGGGTGGCGTGATCGACGCCGCGCGCCGGGCACTGCGCGCCGCGGCGCGCGGGCGTGAGGAGTCGCTTTACGCGCGCGTGGACGGCTGCGTGCTCGGTGGCCAGTTCCTGCTGATGGAGCTGGAGCTCATCGAGCCCGACCTGTTCATGCGCAAGCAGCCGGGCGCGCCGGAGCGGCTCGCGTCGGCGCTCCTGTCCTCCTTACGCTGAGCATCTGGACGCTGGTTGTGTCCCGCGTCACATCATCGTTTACGAAACAGGTGAACTTCGTCGGCCTCGCACGCTGCTTGCGAGGCTGACCGGTAACACTTTCAAGGAACGAGGTATTGTCGTGCGCAAGATCCTGATGGTTTTGGCACTCGCCGGCTTCGCCGCCTGTGGCGACAGCGGCACCGGGCTCGTAAGCGTCGAGGGCACATATACGCTGCGCTCGATCAACGGCACCAACCTGCCGTACATCGTCCTCCAGTCGGGGACCCAGAAGATCGAAGTCGTCGACGACGTCATCTCGCTCGCCACGAATGGCACGTACACCGAGGTCGGCCACACGCGGACGACGCTGAACGGCCAGGTCACGACGGACACCGGGACGGACAACGGCTCGTACACCACGGCCGGCACCTCCATCACGCTGCGCTCGAGCGACGGCAGCTCGACGATCGGCACGATCAACGGCGGAACGCTGACGGTCGTCGATCAGGGACTCTCGGCGGTCTTCACCCGCTAGGCTCGGCTGCAATCACCGGGCGCCGTCCGCTAGCTTTCGGCGGTGACGTCCGACCTATCCAGGACAGTACGCATCGGCACCCGCACCTCCGAGCTCGCCCTCAGGCAAGCCCGGATGGTGCAGGCTGCGTTCGAGGCCCGCGGCATCGCGAGCGAGCTCGTCACGTACAAGACCGTCGGCGACAAGCGGCTTGACGAGCCGCTCAGCACCATCGGCGCGAAGGGGCTCTTCACGAAGGAGCTCGAGACTGCGCTCCTCAAGCAGAAGATCGACGTCGCGGTGCACTCGCTGAAGGACCTGCCCACGGAGTCGCCCGACGGGCTCACGGTTGCGGCCGTGCTCGTGCGCGAGGACCCGCGCGACGTGCTCGTGGTGAACCACCGCGTGCTCGCGCAGTCGCTCGGCGAGATTCCCGCGGGCTCGCGCATCGGGACGTCGAGCCTGCGTCGTCGCGCGCAGCTGCTCGCGGCGCGCCCGGACCTCGAGGTAGCCGAGCTGCGCGGCAACGTGCCCACGCGGCTCAAGAAGGTGGACGAGGAGCGCGTACACGCCGCCATCCTCGCCGCCGCGGGACTCCACCGCCTCGGCGCGCAGCAGCACATCACCTGCTATCTCGACGCGCCAGCGTGGCTGCCCGCCGCGGGGCAGGGCGCCATCGCCGTACAGACGCGCGCCGGCGACGAACGCATGCTCGAGCTGGTGACCGCCATGAACGATGCGCCGACGATGCGCGCCGTCACCGCGGAGCGCGCCTTCCTCGCCGCGCTCGAGGGCGGATGCCAGGTCCCGATCGGCGCGCTCGCGATGGAGACGCCCGACGGCCCGGTGCTGCACGGCATGATCGCCGACATCGCCGGCTCGCGCGTCGTGCGCGGCTCCATCGCGCTCGACGCGAATGATCCGGCGCTGAGCGGGATTCGTCTCGCGAACCAGCTGCGCAGTGAAGGCGCCACGGAGATCCTCGAAGGGCTGCGCCGCGCGAATCACCTTCCGTCGCCACAGCCGGAATGACACCGAGCTTTCCCGAATACCGGCCGCGCCGACTGCGACGCACGGCCGCGCTGCGCAACCTCGTCCGCGAGACGACGCTCACGCCGTCGCAGCTCGTGCTGCCGCTCTTCGTGCGGTCCGGCACGGGCGTGCGCACCGCGGTGTCGTCGATGCCGGGCGTGCACCAGACGTCCGTGGACGAGATGCTCGTGGACGCGCGCGAAGCCGCGGCGGCGGGCGTGGGCGGCGTGCTGCTCTTCGGCATCCCCGACCACAAGGATGCCGAGGGCTCGAGCGCTTGGGACGACCACGGTCCGGTGCAGGAGGCCGTGCGCGCGCTCAAGCGCGAGCTGCCCCAGCTCGTCGTGATCACGGACGTCTGCATGTGCGAGTACACGGATCACGGGCACTGCGGCATCCTGCGAAACGGCGAGGTGGACAACGACGCGTCGCTCGACCTGCTCGTGAAGGAATCGCTGTCGCACGCGCGCGCGGGCGCCGACGTCGTGGCGCTGAGCGACATGATGGACGGGCGGGTGGGGGCCATTCGTCGCGCGCTCGACGACGCCGGCTTCGACCAGGTCGCGATCCTCAGCTACGCGGCAAAGTTCGCGAGCGCCTTCTACGGACCGTTCCGCGAGGCGGCCGAGAGCACGCCGCAGGCCGGCGATCGCCGCGGGTACCAGATGGACCCGGCGAACCTGAACGAGGCGCTGCGCGAGGTCCGCCTCGACATCGAGGAGGGCGCCGACATGGTGATGGTCAAGCCGGCCGGCCCGTTCCTCGACATCGTGAGCCGCGTGAGGACCGACACCGGGTATCCCCTCGCGGCCTATCAGGTGAGCGGTGAATTCGCGATGATTCACGCCGCGGCCGAGCGAGGGTGGATCGACCTCGAGCGCGCCATGATGGAGAGCCTGATCGGGATCCGCCGCGCCGGAGCGGACGTGATCATCACATACTTCGCGCGAAACGCGGCCCGACTGCTCTAAGAGGGTCCGCAACACCAGCGCGTCCTACGCGGGAACGGGATTCTTGAGACCTGCCCTTCGACGCCTGCCGCTCGTCGCGCTTCTCGTCGCACTCCTGCCTGCCGTGGCACTCGGCCAGGCGGGTGCACTGCGAGTCATCCGCGCCGCGCCCAACGGCACGGCGAATCCGCTCTCGAAGATCACGGTCACCTTCGACCGGCCCGTCGCCGGCTCGCTGGACCGCACGATCGACCCCGCCACCATCCTGCGCATCACGCCCGCGGTGGCCGGCACGCTCGAATGGCGCGATCCCGTCACGATCAGGCTCACGCCCGCGACTGCGCTCCCATCGGGGCGGCAGTACACGGTGACGATCGACAACGCGTTCCGGGCGATGGACGGCAGCGCGCTCGCGGAGCCGTACAGGTTCTCGTTTCGCGTCCAGGGCCCCGTGCTCCTCGCCGGCAATCCAGTGGGGCCGAGTGGCAACAGCGACTATGATCACCTGGTGCCGGCGCAGAAGTTCTCGGTCGTCTACTCGTCGCCGGTGGACGTCGACCGCATGTCCGCGGACGCTTTCATCGAGCTCAACGCGGGCTGCGGCGGCGCACAGAAGATGGTGCGCATGACGGCCGCGTCGCAGCGCCGCATCCGCGACGACGACGACGGCAGCTTCCACGAGGCGGGCGGCTGGCAGCGCGATCGCGCGCTCGACTCGCTGCGCCGCGTCCTGCTGCTCGTGCCGCAGCGCCCGTTGCCGCTCGACTGCGCCGGCGAGCTCGTCGTGCCGTCGGAGATCGGCGGCGAGATGGCGCGCTACTCCTTCAGGACGTACGGCGAGTTCCGCATGATCGCGGCGCGGTGCGGCGAGCCTGCGCAACCGTACTGCGCCGCCGGCCCGGTGAACATCACCTTCTCGAATCCCGTGCGCGGCGCAGAAGTGCAGCGCCGGATCACGCTCATCCCCGCCGCGAAGTTCGTCGTGCGCGACACGAGCGCCGAGTCGGTGACGTGGACGCTGGACGCGAAGGTCGCGCTACACACGGGATACGCGGTCGTCGCCGACACGGCGATGCGCGACGTATACGGGCAATCGCTGCACGGCAATCCGGCGCTCGGCTTCTCGACGACCGGGTACGAGCCCACCATCACGTATGCGTACGGGCGGCAGCTCGTCGAGCGCGTGGGCTATCGCACGCTCGCGGTGCTGCACGTCAACGTGGACACACTCGTCGCGACCGTCGCCCCAATCCCGCCCGCGCTCGAGGCGAAGGCGCTCGGACTCGGCTATCGCGGCGTGGATTCCCTCTGGGCGAAGCTCATGCCCACCGCGACCGTGCAGCGCATTCCCGTGCGCGCGAACGCGGACCACTCGATGATCACCGGCGTGCGATTGCCGACGATCAATGCCATGACGCCCGGCGCGCCCACGCTGTTCGCGGTGCGCGTTGGCGGACGGACGGGGAAGGTCGTCAAGGCCGACGGACCCACTGCGATCCTCCAAGTGAGCGACGTCGGCGTGCACGCGAAGATCGGCACGCGCGAAGGTGTGGTCTGGATCACGGGCGTGAGCGACGGGCAGGCGAAGGCCGGTGCGCTGGTCACGGTACACGACGCCATCGGCCACGCACTCGCGAGCGGGCGCACCGACGCCCAGGGGCTCGTGCGCTTCACGTCGCTGCGCGCACCAACGGCGGCGCCGGATGAAAATAATGGCGACGAGGAGTACGGCGGCTCGAACTTCGAGGGGTACGTCAGCGCCACGCTCGGCACCGATCGCGGCGTGGCGGCGATCAACGAATGGGACGCGGACCTCTCGCCGTATCACTTCAACGTCGGCAGCGCATGGGGCGACGAACGGATTCCCGTGGCCGGCGCGCTGTTCACGGAGCGCGGCATCTACCGCCCCGGCGAGCGCGTGTACGCCAAGGCCATCGTGCGCGACGGCTCGCTCGGCGCACTGCGCGCGCCGGCGGCCGGGGATTCGGTGAAGTGGGTGTTCAGGGGACGCGAGAATGCCGTGCTGCGCGAGGTGACGTCGCCACTCTCGGCCTTCGGTACGTCGGACCAGTCGGTCGAGCTTTCGAGTGCGGCGGCCGTCGGACAGTACGGCGTGACGATCGATGTGCGGCGGCAGGGCAAGTGGCGGCGCCTGAGCACGATCTACTATCGCGTGGCCGAGTATCGGCCGCCCGAGTTTCTCGTCGACCTGAGCGCGCCCGGGCAGAATCACATGCCGGGAGACAAGCTCACGGCGACGACGTCGGCGCGATATCTCTTCGGCGCGCCGATGGGGCGCGCGCAGGTGACCTGGCTCGCGCGATTGACGTCCGTGTACCCATGGGAGCTCGATATTCCGGGCATGGACGACTGGTCCATCGGCGAGAGTGGCGCGTGGTGGGAGGATTTCGAGGAGTCCGCCGAGCGCTCGCAGGTGTTCGCGTCGAAGGCGGATACGCTCGACGCCACGGGCACGCGCGCGTGGACGCTGACGCTGCCGGCGACACCGAAGGGACGCGCGGCGCGCGTGACGGTGGAGGCAACGGTGACGGACGTGAACCGGCAGGTCGTCGGCACGTCGACGACGACGCTCGTGCATCCGGCGGAGTTCTACATCGCCGCGAGGACCGCGGGTGACTCGTGGTTCTGGAAGGCGGGCACGCCGCAGTCCATCGCGCTGCTCACCGTGCGTCCCGACGGCCGGAAGGTGACCGGCGTGCGGGTGAACGGCGTGGTGGTGTTGCGCGAGTGGCATCGCGTGCGACGCGAGCGCGACGGCGTGTCGGAGCT
>JBDSTA010000396.1:0-5948 GCA_039928475.1 Gemmatimonadaceae bacterium
CGGCGCCTGCCTTGGCGGGGGTGGTCTCCTCCCCGCCGTCCTCGCCGTCGGCGTCCTCGTTCTTGGCCGCGGTCTTCTTCGCCGTCGTCCTCTTGGCCGCGGTCTTCTTCACGGCGGTCTTCTTCGCCGCCGTCTTCCTGGCGGCCGTCTTCGCCGCCGGAGCTGCCGGCGTTGCCGGTGCCGATGCTGCCGCCTTCGCGACTGGCGCCGGCGCTGCTGGTGCGGCGGGCGCAGGCTGCGCGCTCGACGCCATTCCAACGACGCCGATGCTCAGCAGGCCTTCGGGTGGCGCGCCCATGCGGCCGTTACGGCCACGCGGACCTGCACCGCCACGCGGACCCATGCCGCGAGGAATCGGAGCGGACGCCGCGGGCGCAGCAGGCGCGTTGGCCACCGCACTCTTCGCGAGCTGCTCGGCGACCGACTCGGCCTCCGACACGCGCGCGACCTCGAAGTCGTCACCACGACGACGCAGGTCGATCACGTCGTTGTCGTGAGCGTCCTTGAGGATGCGGGGGAAGTTGCGATCGCTCAGGCTCTCGCTGTCGCGACCGAGAATCTCGCGCGCCTTGGAGCGCACGATGCTCGCACGGACCGCGTTCTCACCCGGCGTGAGGCTCGCAACGGTACGACGCAGCAGGTCGAACGCCTCGTCGCGCGTGAGACGCTCGCCCGTGGCGCCGATGGACTCGCCGGACGCAGACGAGACGACCGGCGGAGTGGGTGCCGTTGGCGCGGGACGTGATGCTGGCGCCGGTGCTGGTGCGGCGGCGGCGGCGGCAACTGGCGCCTCTGCTTCCGGCGCTGCGGCGGCATCGTCCGACGCCGGTGCGGCAGCGCCGCCCTCGCGCGGACGGTCGTCGCGATCGCGACCACGGCCACGGCGTCCGCGGCGGCCACGGCCACCCTTCTTCTCCTCCGCAGTACCGGGTGCCGCTTCGGCTGCGACGGCCGGTGCGTCACCGCGCGCCGCTTCGTCGGCTGCCGCGTTCTCAGCCGCGCGCGCGTCACCGCGTGCACCGCTCGGCAGGCCGATCTCGAGCTGGCCGTTCTCGAGCTTCGTGGCCGAGAGCAGTCCGCGCTGGACGGCATCCTGCACGAAGCGCGAGAACTTCGCCATGCCGAGATTCTTCTCGTCGAACGAGGCGTCGATCTCCTGCATGACCTGCTTGAGGCGATCCGAGCGCATGACGTCGCCATTGCGCTTCATGCGGCTGACGGCCTCGGTGACGAGCTCCCACGGATCCCACTTCTTCGCGGGCTCGTCCTCGTTGTTCTTCACGAGGCCGGCGAGCGCGTTGTAGCTGTAGTACTCGTCGCAGTTCATGACGAGCAGGTCGCTCGACGACTCGCGAATGCCGACGCCGATGACGTACTTGCCGTACTCCTTGAGCTTGTTGACGAGGCTCGCGAAGTCGCTGTCGCCGGAGAGGAGGATGTAGGTGCCGATCTCCGGGCGCGTGAAGACGAGCTCCATCGCGTCGACGGCAAGGCGGATGTCCGTCGCGTTCTTCTTCGACGACCCGTAGGCGGGCGCGAAGATCATGTCGATGGATGACTCGGCGAGCGGGACGATGTACTGCGGGTAGCGGCGCCAGTCCGCGTAGGCGCGCTGGACGGCGACCTTGCCCTTGATGATCTCGGAGCCGAGGAGCGTGCGCAGCTCCTTGCCGAGGTCGGAGCGGATGCCCATCGTGACGTTGTCGAAGTCGATGAGCAGTGCCGCGTTGGGCGAATGCATGGGCGGCGTGTAATTCGATGGGGCGGTGTGGGCCGAGAAGGCCTGCGGCCCGCGGTGAATGAGCGCCGCGCCAGAGCGCGTCGGAGCATTCCGCGTAGAGCGTGGATTCATGCTGTCCCTTGCGTCATTGGACGCAGGCGAGTGACAGGGCGCGCACGGAGCGCGCTGTGAGCGAAGGCTCGCGGTGCGTTCGTCGACCGGCTCGCCCTACTGCATGTCGCGCAGTATTGGAGGGCAACACCGATCACGCCGCCACCGTCAGTGACTGGTCATCCCTGGCGCCGCGGGCACATTCTGCTCGCGCCGACCTGAATGGCCAGCCTGTAATGTAGTGCGCAGGTTGGGTTTAGGTAGGGTGGGCCCGCGGGCGGCGGTCTCCGGCCCGCGACCGGCGGCCGTGCGTGGCCATCGCCCAGACCCCAAGTGCAGGCAGTATGTTAGTTCGAAACCAGCCATCAGCCCCGTGAAGCAAGTCGGTTTCCGCGCTCGCCTCTTCTTCATCCTCCTCGGCTTCGCGCTCATCCCGACGATCGTGCTGTCGGCGGCGTGGGAGGTGACCGTGGTGCGCGTGCTGCCCGTGATCTCCACCGCGCCGGCCATGGGGCGCATCGCGCTGACCGGGACGCGGGCGATGGACGTGGCCCGCAACACCGCGCTCACGCCGGAGCAGCGCAGCGCGCTCGGCGAGCACGAGCGCGCCCTGCACGACGGCCTGCTCTACGCGCGCCAGATGGAATTCCTGATGACCAAGCGGCTCCCCGTCACGGCGGGCGCCGTGGCGCTGGTTGCCTGCCTCCTCCTCGCGCTCATCGCGTCGCGCGTGGCAAACCATCTCAGCCGCAACCTGAGCCGACCGCTGAGTGAGCTCGTCGGCTGGACGGCCACGATCGAACGCGGGGAGCCGATTCCCGACGTTCCCCCGCGCAAGGGCGCGCCGGAGTTCGTCGTCCTCCGCAACCGCATGCGCGAGATGTCCACCGAGCTCAGGCTCGGCCGCGTGCGAGCGCTGGAGCAGGAGCGCGCGTCGGCCCTGCGCGATTCGGCGAGGCAGGTCGCGCACGAGCTCAAGAATCCGCTCACGCCAATCCGCTTCGCGATCTCGCGACTCCGTCGCGACGCGCCGGAGTCGCTGAGCGAGACCATCGACGTGCTGGAGGCGGAGTCGCGCCGCCTCGAGGAGATGGCGCGGAGCTTCGCGCAGTTCGGGCGACTGCCCGAGGGCCCGCGAGCCCCGGTTGACCTCGGCGAGCTTGCGCGCGCCGTATCGCGCAGCGCGATTCCGCAGGAGCGCACCGTGACGGTGGACGTCGCCGAGGACGTGCCGATGGTGCCCGGTCACGTGGATGCGCTGGGGCGCGCGCTGACGAACGTGTTGATGAACGCGGTGGAGGCGAGCCCGGCGGACACGCCCATCGCGCTTCGCGTGAGCTGCACGTCGCGAGCGGGACGCGCGATGGTGGAGCTCGCGGTGCGCGACGAGGGACATGGGATCACGGCGGCCCGGCTGGAACGAATCTGGGAACCGTACGTAACGCACAAGGCGGGAGGCACTGGTCTCGGGCTCGCGATCGTCCGGCAGACGCTCGTGGCGCACGACGGGGCCGTGGAAGTGGAGAGCGCGCCGGGTGCGGGGACGACGATGCGGCTGCTGCTGCCCATCGAGGTCGCGTCCTCGCAGGCCAACGCGGCAATCGTGAACGATTCGAGGGGAGTGCATGCCTAGCCCGATCCTGATCCCGATCATCTTCGTCTCGTCCATTCCCATCATCGCGATCGGCTACCCACTGGTGCGCGCATTTGCACGGCGCATCGAGGCGCGGCCGCTCGCGCCGAGCGTGCCGCCCGAGGTGGCGCTGCGGCTGGAGCGCATGGAGCAGGCGATCGACTCCATCGCCGTGGAAGTGGAGCGTATCTCCGAAGGCCAGCGCTTCACGACGAAGCTGCTCGCGGAGCGCGTGGGGCCCGCACAGCCCGCGGCGATCCCCGCCTCGCTCGAGTCGCGCTGACCGGTGTCCAGCGTCCTGATCGTCGACGACGAGCCGAACATCCGGCGCATGGTGAGCGCGCTGCTCGCGAGCGAGGGCTATGAGGTGCGCGATGCCGCCGAGGGCGCTGACGGGCTCGCGCGCGTGGCAGAGAGTGCCCCGGATGTGGTGCTGCTCGACCTGATGATTCCAGGCGAGCTGGATGGACTCGCGACGCTCGCGCGGCTGCGCGAGAGCGCGCCGGAGATCCCGGTGATCATGATGAGCGGCAAGGCGGGCTTGAGCGATGCCGTGAAGGCCACGAAGCTCGGCGCGTTCAACTTCCTGGAGAAGCCGCTGTCGCCGGAGGGGGTGCTGCTCGCGCTGGCGTCCGCGCTCGAGCTGCGGCGCGTGCGGCGCGAGGCGCGGACGCTGCGTGAAGACCTCGGGCTCGCCGGCGAGATGATCGGCAGCAGCCCCGCGATGACGAAGGTGCGCGAGCTCATCGCGCGCATTGCGCCCACGGATGCGCGCGTGCTCGTCACGGGCGAGTCCGGGACGGGTAAGGAGCTCGTCGCTGCGGGCATCCACTTTGGAAGTGCGCGACGAGACCGGCCGTTCGTGCGGGTGAATTGCGCCGCGATTCCGCGCGACCTCGTGGAGAGCGAGATGTTCGGGCACGAGAAGGGCTCGTTCACCGGCGCGACGGATCGCCGCATCGGGCGCTTCGAGCTCGCGCACACGGGCACGCTGTTTCTCGACGAGGTCGGCGACCTGGGCCTCGAGGCGCAGGCGAAGTTGCTGCGCGCGATCGAGGCGCGTGAGATCGAGCGCGTCGGTGGCGGGAAGCCGATCCGCGTGGACGTGCGCATCGTCGCGGCGACCAACCGGGACCTCGCGCGCTGCGTCGCCGATGGGACGTTCCGCGAGGATCTCTATTTCCGCCTGAACGTGATCCCCATCCACGTGCCGCCCCTTCACGAGCGGCCGGACGACATCCCCGCGCTCGTCGCGCATTTTTCGTCGATGCATCATGCGCGCACCGGCCGACGTGCGCCCACGTGGACGCCCGGGGCGCTCGCGCTGCTGCACGGCTATCGCTGGCCGGGCAACGTGCGCGAGCTGGCGAACATCGTCGAGCGCCTGGCGATCCTGCACGCGGGCGGCGACGTGGACGAGCGGCATGTACGCGCGGTGCTGCCGGTGGACGGCGGCACGCGACGTCCGGAGGAGCCGCTGCCGGATCCGACCGCACTCGACCAGTCGCTCACCGACACGCTCGACGCGCACGAGCGCACGCTCATCGTGCGCGCGCTCTCGGCCGCGGGGGGCAACGTGGCAGATGCGTCGCGCCGCCTGAAGACCGACCGCGCGAACCTCTATCGTCGCATGCGCCGGCTCGGCATCCCCGTGGGAGACGAGTGATGCGTGGCGCCGTTGCGACGTGGCTGGTGTGCGCGATGGCGGTGTCGTCCTCACGCCTCGCTGCGCAGGCCACCGACACGACGAACGTGCTGCCGCGCGACGTCGCGAGGGAGGTTGTCGCACTGTTCAACGCGACCACGGCCCTGCGCGCGACGGACCGGCTGACCATCGACAGCGGACGCACCGTGACGGGTGACGTCGCCGTGCTGAATGGGCCAGTGACGATCGCGGGACATGTGACGGGGCGCGTGCTCGCCATCAATGCGGATGTGATCCTGCGCCGCGGCGCGCGCATCGACGGCGACCTGCTCGTCGTCGGCGGCGAGGTAGAGGGGAGCGAGGGCGCCACGATCGGCGGCGAGCTGCGCGTGTACCACCCGCCCCTCCGCTACACCGTCGTGGAGACGCGTCTCGTCGCACAACTCGACGAGCCCTCGGCCGAGGAGCAGTGGTGGCGGCGCTTCGAGCGGCTCGGCCGCGACAATGCGAATCGACTGGAGCTGGCGACGGGGGGCGTCTACAACCGGGTCGAGGGTCTGCCCGTGCGCATCGGTCCCGTGCTCTATCGGGACCAGGGGTGGGGGCACCTGCGGTTTTCCGCGGCGGCCATCCTGCGCACGGGGAGCAGCTTCAGCTCGTCCACGCCCGACGTCGGCCACTCGATGCTCGCGGAACTTCGCATTGGACGTCGCTTCGGTGTGACCCTCGGCGGGCGCCTCGCCGACCAGGTGGAGGGGGTGGAGAGCTGGCAGTTGAGCAACACCGAGGTTGGGCTGGCGTCGTTCCTCTTTCGTCGTGACTACCGCGATTATTACGGG
>JBDSTA010000397.1:0-1739 GCA_039928475.1 Gemmatimonadaceae bacterium
CGTTCTTCATCCCGATGTTCATTGCGGACATCGCGGCAGGTGTCGTCTCCATGCGCTTCAACGCGCGTGGGCCGAACTACGCCACGGTCTCTGCGTGCTCCACGAGCGCGCACGCCATCGGCGATGCGTTTCGCACCATCCAGTACGGTGACGCGGACGTCATGATCTGTGGCGGCGCCGAGGCGACGGTCACTCCGATGGCCATCGGCGGCTTCGCGAACATGACCGCGCTCTCCGAGCGGAACGACGACCCGGCGACGGCGTCGCGCCCGTTCGACAAGGATCGCGACGGTTTCGTCATGGGCGAGGGCGCGGGCGTCGTCATCCTCGAGTCGCTCGACCACGCGCTCGCGCGCGGGGCACGGATCTACGGCGAGATCGTGGGCTACCGCGCCACTGGCGACGCGTACCACCTCACGGGCCAGCTGCCGGAGCACGAGGGGCTGCAGCGCGCGATGCGCGGCGCACTCCAGGACGGCGGGCTCACGCCTGCCGACGTTGACTACGTGAACGCGCACGGCACCTCCACGCCGCTCAACGACTCCAACGAGGCGAAGGCCATCTCCATCGTCTTCGGCGAGCACGCACGGCGCCTCAGCGTGTCGTCCACCAAGTCGATGACGGGCCACATGCTGGGCGCGGCGGGCGGCGTGGAGTTCATCGCGGCCACGCTCGCGATTCGTGACCAGGTCATTCCCCCCACGATCAATCACTTCACTCCGGATCCGGAGTGCGGCGACATGGACTTTACGCCGAACAAGGCGAAGCAGCGCGAAGTCCGGGCGATCCTGAGCAACAGTGCCGGCTTCGGCGGGCACAATGTCACGATCGCCGTAAAGCGCTACCAGGAGTAACACCGTGGCATCTGCGGTATCGCTCGACCGAACGCGCGTGACCGATCCGGCGCTCCTTCCGATCGCCGACAAGCTCATCGCTGGTGAGCGCCTCACGCACGAGGATGGCGTCGCGCTCTTCACGTCGGGTGACCTGCTCGGCATCGGCGCCATGGCCGACGCGGTCAACCGCGCGCGCAACGGCGACCTGGTCACCTTCGCGGCGAACCAGCACCTGAACCCGACGAACATCTGCATCCTGCGGAAGACCTGCGTCTTCTGCTCGTACGCACGCCTCCCGAAGGAGGAAGGCGCGTACCGCTACACCATGGACCAGGTGTGGGAGGAAGCGGCGCGCGTCGACGGCGGCATCACGCGCGAGTTCCACATCGTGGGCGGTCTCGACATGCAGACCGGCATCGCCTACTACGAGGAGATGTTCCGCGGGCTGAAGGCGCGTCACCCGCAGGTGCACATCAAGGCGCTCACGGCAGTCGAGATCGCGCACATCGCGCGTATCGACAAGCTGTCCGTGCGCGACGTCCTCATCCGCCTGCGCGAAGCCGGCCTGGACACGATGCCCGGTGGCGGCGCCGAGGTCTTCAGCGCCGGCGTCCGGGCCACCATCGCCGAGAAGAAGCTGTCCGGCGAGGAGTACATCGAGGTCCATCGCACCGCACACGAGCTTGGCATCCGCACGAACTGCACGATGCTCTACGGACACGTCGAGAACTACGACGACCGCATGCACCACCTGGGCATGTTGCGCGACCTCCAGGACGACACCGGCGGCTTTCTCGCCTACATCCCGCTCGCGTACCACCCGGACAACAACGAGCTGGGTGTCGAGCTGGGTCGCACCGGCACGGCCACCACGGGTTTCGACGACCTGAAGAACCTCGCCGT
>JBDSTA010000398.1:0-6609 GCA_039928475.1 Gemmatimonadaceae bacterium
CGCGACCGAACTCTGCCGGCTTGAGTGGGTTGTCCGTCACCGAGGCGGCAAGCGCCTCGGTACCTGCCATCTTCTCCATGAGGAGATCGGTAGCGGGAGCGGGCGCGGGATTCGACGGGCCACTGGCCGTGTTGCGCGAGGCGGCCTTCGCCGTCGAGGACGATTTCTTTTTTGGCATCGGAAAGTCGTGAAGATGGGCGTACTACTGTCACGCGCCGGAAATGCAAAAACCCCGCTCACGTCGTTTCCGCCCGCGCTCGCCGTCATGCGTTGTTGCCGCTCGGCACGCGCGCTATTATCGCCCTGCCCGCTTCCCCTTTCCGGTCGCCTCGCGCACATGATGTACCCACGACGCGCGCTGATCGCGTCGCTGCTGCTTGCCGTACCCCGGCTCCTCCCGGCACAGGACAGCGCGCCGCTGCGCCTGCAGGTCCGCACGCTCACGCGCGCGATGGAGGCCGGCGCCGACGACGGCCTCCCAGTCACGCCGGCTACGGTCTCACTTGCCGAGGCCACGCGCGCGCGGCTGTCGTACCGCGCGGCGGACGCCGAGCGCGCCTACCGTGCGCTGCTGCAGCAGGATGGGGCGATGCCTGCCCACGCGAGCTTCGGCCTCGCCACCCTCTTCGCGCAGTCCGCGCGCTATGGGGACGCCGTGGCGTGGTTCGACTCGAGCGCACGCCACTTCGCCGCGATCGGCGACACCACCGGCATTGCGGAAGCGTGGCTCGGTCAGGGACAGGCGCTCCTGCGCACGCGCGGCAGCGATGCGAGTCGCGCCATGCTCACGCGCGTGCAGGCGATCGCGCCGAAGGACGACGAATGGATTCGCGGCAACGTCGCGTGCACGCTCCTGTTCATCCGCATTCGCGCCGGGCAACCGGTGACCAATGCCGAGCTGGTGAAGAACCGCCTGCTCGGCCGGGCCGCGTCCGTGCGTGCGGAGACGACCTGCCTGCTCGCGCAGGTCGAGATGTACGAGGGCCGCGGCGACGTGACGCAGGCACTGGCGATGCTCGACACGCTCGCGGGTCTCCAGACGCGCGCGCGATTGAACAACAGCCTCTCGGCCACGCGGCAATGGCAGGGCTGGATCATGGTGACGCAGGGCGACTACGTGCACGCGCGCACGGCGCTCGACGAGGCCGTGCGACTCGGTGTGCAGGCGGGAACGCTCACGTCGGCGGGATGGGCCAACAGCGCGCTCGCCGAGATCGCGCGCCGCGTGGGGTCCTGGAGCGACGGGGCACGCTATGCATTGCGTGCCGAGCAGGCGTTCACGGCGGCGGAAGACGGTGCGGGGCTGGCGTCCGCGCGCGTGCAGTCGGCCAACGTGGCGCTCGCCACCGGCGACCTCGCCCGCGCCGCGCACATGTTCGCCGACGAGCAGGCGGCGGTGCTGGCGCTCTTCCCGCGCACGGCTGCCGAGGTGCTCGCGGCGCGCAGCGACATAGCGCGGCAGGCGGGCGACTTCGCGGGCGCACGTGTGCTGCTCGACTCTGCGGACCTGTTCGTGCGCCGGTTCGACGTGAAGGGGTACGCGAACGACATGGAGTACCGGCGGGCGATGATGGCACTCGAGAGCCATCGCCTTCCCGAGGCGAGGCGCATGTTCGCGTCCCTGCTGGCGCGGCCGTCGCTCACTTCGCCGTTGCTGCGCTACCAGGCGCTGGCACGCCTGGCGGAGGTGGACGCGCGTGATGGGAACACCGCGAGCGCGCGCGCGGCGCTCGAGCGCGCACTCGCAGAGCTGGATCGGTGGAGGACGCAGCTCCAGGACCGCCAGCTTCGTCTGGCCGCCGCGCAGACGCGCGGTTTCGACTGGGACCCCGACCTCGGCATCGCGACCGTGATTGCCGCGATGGCAACACGCGGCGAGAGCGAGGCGGCCCTCGCGCTGTCGGATGCTCGGCGCGCGCGCGTGCTGCTCGAGGAGTCGCTGCGCCGGCAGATGCTCGTGGGGGACGTGCCGCAGGTGGCGCGCGCCGGCACGGCGGCGGCGGCGGCGAGTGCGATGCCGAAGGACGTTGCGGTGGTGTCGTACACCACGGGCGCCGGCGGCGAGCCGACGACGATCATCGTCGTGACTGCGGCGGGTACGACAGCGAAGGTCACCGTCCCCGTCGACTCGATCAGCGACGTGATCCGGCGCTTCGTCGCCTTCATGGACGCGGGTCATCTTGCGCGTCAGGTAGCACGGCGTCTCGCGTCCGTGCTCATCGACCCCGTGTTGCCGCTGCTGCCGCCGAGCGTGAAGCGGCTCGTGATCGTTCCCGACGGGAGCTTGCATCGGTTGCCGTTCGCGGCGCTCGTGCTGCCGGGTGATTCGCTGCTGTCGCAGCGCTTCGAGCTCGTGACGTCGCCCTCGGTCGAGATTGCGCTGCATGGGCTCGCGCGCCGCGAGGGAGGCGCGGGGGTGCGGCGCAACGGTGTGCTGGCCTTCGGCGCGCCCGCGGTGGACGTCGCGCTGGCGGGCAGCTGGCCGCCCCTGCCTGGCGCGAGCAGTGAGATGCGGCGGATCGAGTCGATCGCGGCGGGCACCGACGTGATCGAGGGAGATGCCGCAACGCTCGCGTCATTGCGCAGCGCTGCGTCGCGTGGCGGGCCAGTGCTTCATTTCGCGACACACGCGCGCGCAATGGAACACTCGCTCATGAGCGGTGCGATGCTCTTCGCGCCGGAGAATGGCCGCTTGCGCGAGGCCACGGCGCCGGAGATCGCGGCGATGTCGCTGCCGTTCGACCTCGTGGTGCTCTCCGCGTGCGAGAGTGGAAGCGGCTCGTTGTTGAGCGGCGAGGGGCTGCAGGGGATCGCGACCGCGTTCCTGGAGGCGGGCGCGCGCGGCGTGCTGGCAACGCGCTGGCGCATGGCCGATCGCGGTTCGGAGAAATTCCTGGACGTGTTCTACGAATCGCTCGTGCGCGGGCGGGATGCCGCAGGCGCCCTGGCCGATGCGCGGCGGAACGCGATCGACGCGGGCGAGTCGCCCGCCGTGTGGGCGAACTTCGAGCTCATTGGCGATCCGGGCGTGGCGCCGCAGCTGAGCGCGGCGCCGCTGTGGCGCCGGGGCTGGCCGGTGTTCGTCGCCCTGTTGTGCCTGGGCGGCGTGTTTTACGGTGTGCGCGTGTTCGTGATGCGCATGGCGCTCTGACGCTGCCCGCCGTCGCGCAGGTGTGCGACGAGCATCCAGCCTGCGGCATCGCGAACGCGCGCGGCGGGAATGCTGTCGGGGAAAACGAGCGTCGTATCGGGCGTCGTGAGGCTGGCGAGTGCGTCGCCGTTGCTGGCGACGACCTCCACGACATAGCGATCTGCGTCGGCCACCGGATGCCACGACAGCTGCGCGCCCGCGACGAGTGGCTGCCCCTCGGCGGGTGCGATGATGCGAATGAGTGATGTCCCGCCTTCACTCGCGCGGAAGACGGGCTCAGCGTCGCGGCTATTGCGCAGAAACGGCGTGACGGCGAGCACGACAGCGGCGGCGGCGGCAAGGCCGAGCCACCGTGATGACGTCCAGCTGCGCTGGCGGGGGCGTGCGGAGGCCACGGCGTGCATCATGGCGAGTTCGCGCGTGCTGGCGGGATCGGCGAGCACGCGGTCGAGCATCGCTTCGCGCTCGCTCCCCGGCAGCGCACCCTCGACGAGCTGCTGCAGCTCTTCGAGTGCGGGGCGCTCGCCCGGTGGGGGCGGCGCTCGTCGCGATGCGACGTAGATGTGTCGAAGCTCCTCGTCGTTCATGCCTGGCCTTCCTTGTTGGCCGAGAGTGCCGCGCGAAGGTCGTCGAGGCCGCGATAGAGGAGATTGCGGACCTTTGCTTCGCTCCACGACGTCAACGTGGCAATCTCCGTGCGTTCGTAGCCTTCCAGGTGCAGCTGTACGACGATACGACGATTGCGTGCCAGTGTCGCAAGTGCATCGCGCATGCGGCGCGCGAGCTCTTCTCGTTCAGCGACGTCGACCGGCGCAACGCTCAGTGCAGCGGGCGATGCCACCTCGGCGTCATCGAGTGCGTCCTCCCGTCGCGCCCGGCGCTGCCGGAGCAGGTCGATGGCGGCCGACATGGCGACTCGATACAGGTAAGACGAGCCGAGCCCGTCCAGTTTCTCACGCGAGGCGCCGGATTTCCACAGGCGGACGCGGACGTCCTGGAGGAGCTGGTCCAGGTCGGCCGTGTCGAGGCCGCGAGAGCGACCCACGCGCCGCACGACTTTCTCGAACCGGTCCACGACCCGTTCGAGCGCCTGCGAGGTGGCGGGATCGAGCTCTTCGCCGTTCATGCCGGAAGTGTAGGTTCCTGCCGCAGAATGCGATACCGCGCGGGGCCGCCCCGGTAACCATCCGTCTGCCACTTCGGGGTGACTTATCGGCAATCGCAAGCCACATTCCCCGCTCTCCACTTGCCCCGACACACATGATTCGAGCGATCATCGCCGGTGTGCTGTTGGCGACCGCGGTCGCTGGCGCGGCCAATGGCCAGCAGGTGCCCGACACGCTGTTCGTCCCAGTGACGGCGCCGGCCGCATTCGGCATCGGCGCGGGCCCGCGCCTCGTGATCGACGGCGGACATCACAACTTCCATACGGTGAACGGCCGTTATGCGCCCTTCGCGCGGCTCGCGGCGCGGGACGGCTATCGCGTATCGGGCAGCACGTCGAGATTCAGCGATGAGATGCTGTCGTCGGTGGACGTGCTCGTGATCGCGAACGCGCTCAATGCGATCAACGACCGCAACAACTGGAGCCTGCCGACGCCGTCCGCCTTCGCGGACGACGAGATCGCCGCCGTGCGCCGATTCGTGGAGCGCGGCGGCGCACTGCTCATGATCGCCGACCACATGCCATTCGCCGGCGCGACGGAAGCACTCGGCGCCGCGCTCGGCGTGTCATTCGTGAATGGTTTCGCGTACGACGCTGCGAACAACAGCATCTTCACGTACACGCGTGCGAAGGGCATGCTGGCGCACCCGGTGTTCGAGGGACGCAACGCGCGCGAGCGCATCGATTCCGTCGTCGCATTCACCGGTTCCGCGTTCTGGCTGCCGGCCGGCGGCGCGCCACTCATGACGATTCCTGCGGGTTCCCGTGTACGGATGCCGAGCGTCGCGTGGCAGTTCAGCGACTCGACGGCGAGCGTGAGCGCCATGGGCATGCTCCAGGGCGCCGCGCTTCGCGTGGGGAAGGGACGCGTTGCAGTGTCCGGTGAGGCAGCGATGTTCTCCGCACAGCGCGCCGGCCCGCAGGGCAGGAACGCCATGGGGTTCAATGCCCCGGCCGCGCTACAGAACGCGCAGTACGCGCTCAACGTGCTGCACTGGCTTTCCGGATTCCTTCCCGACAAGTAGACGCGCATGACCGACACCGCCTATCCGTACGACACGCGCCTGAACGTCCTCTTTCCGGCGCTCGAGAAGATCTCGCTCGACGACGTGATCTCCACCGTCACGCATCCCTGGTACAACCAGACGCTCACGCAGGTGAACGGCAGCGTCGTGCGGCTCGGCGTGATGCAGGGCGAGTATCACTGGCACAAGCACGACACCGACGACGAGTTCTTCTTCGTGCTCGAGGGACTCTTTCTCATCGACCTCGAGCCGGCCGACGACGGCGTGACGCCCGGCAAGGTGATCGAGCTCCGCGCGCGCGAGGGATTCACGGTGCCGAAGGGCGTGGTGCACCGCACGCGCGCTCCGGAGCGGTCGGTGATCCTGATGGTGGAGAACGCGTCCATCGTCCCCACGGGGGACTGAGTGGCCGACGGAAAGCCCGAGGTCTGGCTGCGCGGCCCATTGTCCGACGTGCCGCCATTGCTCCAGCCCGTGGCGCATTCGCTGATGCAGTCCGCGGAGGAGGTGCGCCATCACATGCGCAACGCCACGCGCGACGAGCTGTGGACCGCCCCCGGCAGGACCACGTCCGCGGGATATCACCTGCAGCACGCGGCGGGAAGCCTGGACCGACTGTTCACCTACGCGCGCGGCGAGCAGCTCAGCCGCACACAGCTCGACATGTTGGCGCGCGAGACCCATACCGGTGACGGCACCGTGGACGAGCTGGTCATCGCGTTCATCGCCGCGGTGGAGCGTTCACTTGCACAGCTGCGCGCCACGAACGACATGCGCCTGCTCGACGCGCGCGAAGTCGGGCGCGGCCGGTTGCCCTCGACGACGCTCGGCCTCCTGGTGCACGCGGCCGAGCATACGCAGCGGCACGTGGGGCAGCTCGTGACGATCCTGAGGATCGTGCAGGGCAGGCAGGAGTCGTGATCACGCTCGGGGAGACAATGACCATCGCCCGCATGCTCGTCGTCGCAGCGCTCTCGACTGGAGTCGCCATGGACGCAGGTGCCCAGCTGCCGGCCAATGCGCGCATCGACTCACTCATGGCACCCTACGCCGACGCCAGCGGGCCTGGGGCCAGCGTGATGGTGTTGCGCGACGGCGCCGTGATGTACGCGAAGGCGTATGGTCTCGCCGACGTGGACTCGCAGGCGCCCGTGACGACGGCGACGAACTTCCGCCTCGCGTCGCTCTCCAAGCAGTTCACGGCGACGACCGTGATGATGCTCGCCGGGAAGGGCCGCCTCGCCTACGACGACGAGATCACGCGTTAC
>JBDSTA010000399.1:0-12071 GCA_039928475.1 Gemmatimonadaceae bacterium
ACGCCGCGCGTGTACGGAAAGCTGCCGGGATCGCCGAGGTCGTGCGCATAGTCCCGATCGACGGGGCGGTACACGGGGTCGATCGGAATCCCGCTGGGAGAGAGTCGTTCGTCAGGCATTGCTCAAACTAATAGTCAGTCAGTCTGACAGCCTGACAGTCCGACAGTCGAGGGCCCGGGTGCAGGTTCCTCGACTGCGCGACTTCGGCGCTCCGCTCGGAATGACCTAAGCGCCGACGAGCTCTGCGTGCTGCGCGTAAGTCTGCGTGGCGAGGTCCACGTCGCGCTTGCTGCCGATGAACAGCGGCACGCGCTGGTGCAGCTCGGTTGGGGCCACGTCGAGGATGCGGTGAATGCCATCACACGCGGCGCCGCCGGCCTGCTCGCAGATGAACGCCAGCGGATTCGCCTCGTACAGGAGGCGCAGCTTGCCGCCGGGCGTCTTCGTGTTCATCGGGTAGCAGAACACGCCGCCGCCCAGGAGGTTGCGGTGGAAGTCGGCGACGAGTGAACCCACGTAGCGGACGTTGAGCGGCTTGCGACCCCCCTCGAGGCCGCGATAGCGGCGCATCAGCTGCTTCGTCGCCTCGTCCCACGATCCCTCGTAGGAATCGTTCACCGAGAGATACCGCCCCTCGTCGGGAATGCGGATGTTCGGGTGCGACAGGAGGAACTCGCCGATGGAGGGGTCGAGCGTGAAGCCGTGCACGCCCTGCCCCGTGGTGTACACGAGCATGGTGCTGGAGCCGTAGATCACGTAGCCGGCAGCGACCTGGCGGCGGCCCGGCTGCAGCATGTCCTCCATCTCGCCCTGCCGGCCGCGCGTGATCTTCTGCACGACGCTGAAGATCGTCCCGACGGGCACGTTCACGTCGATGTTCGACGAGCCGTCGAGCGGATCGAACATCAGGCAGTACTTGCCGCAGCGAAATCCCTCGGGAATGGGGATGATGCCCGGCTCCTCCTCGGACGCCATGGCGCACAGGCGGCCGCCGTGATCCATCGCCTTCACAATGGTGTCGTTGGCGAAGACGTCCAGCTTCTGCTGGATCTCGCCCTGCACGTTGGAGTTCTCCGTGGAGCCGAGAATGTCCGCGAGGCCCGCGCGACGCACCTTGTTCGCGATCATCTTCGCCGCCAGCGCCATGTCGTACAGGATGCCCGAGAGCTCACCCGTCGCCTCCGGGTGCATGCGCTCCTGCTCGATGATGAATCGCTCGATGGTGACGACGGACGTCGCGGTATGCTGGACCACTGGCTGCCTCTGATGGGTTACGGCTTGAACTTGATGACCATGCCGGAGTCGGGGCAAGAGTTGCGCGCATGATCCCGCGCAAATACCCGAGTCATCTTATGACTTTCGCGGCCACGCGCCAGCGCTCGCCGTGGGCATTCACCTCGATCCCGTCGTCGAGAAACCGGAGGACCACCGTGCCCAGTTGGTCGGTGCGCAAGACGGCGGCGTGCACGGAGTCGAGGCGCGCCATCACGTCCTCGTCCGGAAGCCCGTAGGTATTCCGCGCGCCGACGCTCACCAGGGCCACGCTCGGCGACACGGCGTCCAGAAATGCGCGCGTCGTGCTCGTCCGGCTCCCGTGATGCCCGACCTTGAGCACGTCCGCGCGCAGCGCGCCCGGATCGCGCGCGAGGAGCCAGTCCTCCTCGGGGCCTTCGGCGTCGCCGGTGAAGAGCACGCGATGCCTGCCGATGCGCGCGAGGAGCACGGAGCTCGCGAGGTTCGCGTCGTGCAACGCCGCCGCCCACGCGGAATCCGGCGCAAGCGCGAGGAGGACGACGTCGTCGACGACGAGCGAATCACCCGGGCGCACGCGCTGCCAGGGAATGTGCCCGGCGTTCGCCTGCGCGAGTGCCGCGCGGTAGGGTGTGGAGGTCCCGACGTAGCCCGGGTCGAGGAATCGTGCGGGACGGCGCAGCGCGAAGAGGGACGCGGCGCCCCCGACATGATCGGCATGCGGATGCGACAGCACGAACAGCGCGACGTCGCCGCCGCGCCGCGCGAGATAGGGCACGACCGTGTTGCGACCGGCATCGCCGCCGAGCCAGCTGCGGCCCGCGTCCACGACGATCCAGCGCCCGCGCGCCGTGCGGATGGCGAGCGCGTCGCCCTGCCCCACGTCGATCATGTGCAGCTCCGGTGGCTGCGACGCATGTGGCATGAATGGCTCGACGACGAGCAGTGCGATGCCGGCCGCCGCAACGCATGCGGCGCGCGCCGGACGCTTGCTGATGCACGCGACGATGAGCGCGATGGAGCTCACTGCGGCGGCGACAGCACCGGTGACGGTGGGGAGCACGACCGGCGCTGCGCCCGGGATGCGGGCCGCGTGCACTGCGATCGCGTCGAACGCGGCGATGAGGACGTGCGACGCGTCGGCGCAGAGGCGCTCGACACCGGCAATCGGTACCGACATCGCGAGGAAGAGCAGCGGCTGGAGCAATCCCATCACCGGGTCCGCGAGGAGGTTCGTCACTGGGCCGGCGAGCGACACCCGGCCGAACGACCACGCGACGAGCGGCGCCGTGACGGCCGTCGCGACGACGCTGACGACGCCAGCCGTCGCGAGGGAGCGCCGCCAGCCGCGCCACCCGTGCGGAATCATGCGTCGCGCGAGCGAACCACCCGCGATCAGCGCCGCAGTACCTGCGACACTCAGCTGCCAGCCGAGATCCAGCGCCGTGCGCGGGTCCCAGAGCGGCGCCGCGGCGCCGAGCGCGAGGATGGCCCACGGCGACGTCGGTCGCTGGAGCACCCGCGTGACGACGAGCGCCCCCAGCATCACGGCCGCGCGCACCGCGGGCGGCGGCGCGCCGATGGCCGCGACGTACGCGGTGAGGAGCGCAAGCGTCGCGATGCGCGAGGGCGTCTTCGGCAGGCGGCATACGGAGGCAAGCAGCTCGAGCGCGAGCGCGACGATGCCGACATGCAGCCCGGACACGCTGAGCATGTGCACGAGCCCGGAGCGCGCGAACCGGTCGCGCTGCTCGGCCGAGATGGCACTCATGTCGGCAATGACGAGTGCGCGCGCCATGGGCGCGTCGCCGCCGAAGATACGATCGATGCGGCGGCCCGCCGCAGCGCGGAGCCTGCTCCCGAGGGCTCCGGGCGCGACGCGCGCGAGCTCGGCGTTCTCGATGAAGATGCCGCGTGGGTCGGTCGTCGCCCGGCCGCGCACCTCGGCGCGTTCGCCCGCCTGCGCGTGCCCGGACGTGATGAGCAACGTGGCGCGCGAGGCGCACTCGCCCTCCCCTGCGATGCCGTGCGCGATCCCGCTGGCGCTCGCGTCGGTCTCGAACGCGACCGTCCAGCGGTGTGCGCTCGCAAGCCGCGCGGCGCACGCGGAATCGCTGCGGGCGATGCCCATGGCCATCAATCCCGCGGCAGCGACGAGCGCAGCGATGCACGCGCGCGTGTGCCGTCGTGCGATTGCGAGCGCGATGCCTGCCACGACGCCGAGCGCGACGAGCATCACGCGCTGTGGGGCGGATGCGCTCAATGCGACGACGAGCGCGGCGGCGTAGGAGAGGACGCTCCAGGCGACGAGGGGCATCGTCGCACGTAAGCGGCGAGGCGCAGCTAGTGCGTCACCGCCGTAGCGCCGTCGTCATCGAAACCACCTGAGCAGCCTAGCCGGCCATCGGGAGTGGCTGGCGCTCGCGGACCACCGCGCCCGTGAAGGTCGAACCCGTGGTGCCGGTGAGCTCGACGGTCAGGTACTGGCCGAGCATCGTGCCGTCGCCTGGAACGAGCACCGTCTTGAAGTCACGCGTGCGCGTCATGAGCATGGCCTCGCCGCGCTTGGCCTCACGCTCGACGAGCACCTCCTGCCGCGTGCCGAGGAGATGCATGTTGCGCGCGCGGGTGGCGGTGCGGACCGTGTCCACCAGGCGCTGGAGGCGCTCGCTCGCGACTTCCGCGGGGACATTCAGCTCCGCGGGCATGCGCGTCGCCGGCGTGCCGTCGCGCGGCGAGAAGATGAACGTGAACGCGTCGGTGAAGCCCACCTCGCGCACGGCGCTCAGCGTGTCCTCGAACTCCTCGTCAGTTTCGCCTGGGAATCCGACGATGATGTCCGTCGTGAGCGACACGCCGGGAATGGCCTTCCGGATGCGGTCCACACAATCGAGATAGCCTTCGCGCGTGTAGCGTCGCAGCATGCGCTTGAGCACGCGCGACGAGCCGCTCTGCATCGGCAGGTGCACGTGCTCGCAGACGGTCGGGGTGTCCGCCATCGCGGCCAGGACACGATCGCTGAAGTCGTTCGGATGCGGGCTCGTGTAGCGCACGCGACGGATGCCCGGCACGGTGCCGACGGCGCGCAGCAGGTCGGCGAAGTCGTGCGTGCCGTCGTTGTACGAGTTCACCGTCTGTCCCAGCAGCACGACCTCGGTCATCCCGTCCGCGACGACGTCATGTGTCTCGCGCACGACGTCCTCGAGCCGGCGGCTGCGCTCGGAACCGCGCGTGGTGGGCACGATGCAGTAGGTGCACCGGTAGTCGCAGCCGCGCTGGACCGGGATCCACGCCTTCACCTTGTCGAAGCGGCGCGGCGTGAAGTCCTCGTAGTGCTCCTCGAGGTCGAACGTCGTCTCGATCGCGCGCTCGCCGCGGCGGGCGCCGTCCACGAGCTGCGGGAGCGCGCGATAGCCGTCGGGACCGATGACGAGGGACACGTGCTTCGCCTTCTCGAGCAGCTGCGGGCCGAGACGCTGCGCCATGCAGCCCGTGACGCCCATGACGGAGTCCTTCGTCATGTGCCGCTTCAGCTCACCCAACCGCCCGATCACGCGCTGCTCGGCGTGATCGCGAATGGCGCATGTGTTGACGAGGATCACGTCTGCCCCGTCGGGCTGCTCGACCGGTGTGTAACCGGCGGACGCGAGCTTCCCGAGCATCAGCTCGGAATCGCTGACGTTCATCTGGCAGCCGTACGTCTCGATGTAGACAGTGGGCATACTTGAATCCTAACAGGAGGGTCGCACAACAGACGGACTGCGTGCGGCGTGCGGAGGGAAGTCGGAGGTCGCATGGCGGAGACGATCCTGACTTCCTGACTTCCTGACTTCCTGGCTCCCTAGCTCGCGATAGGCGCCGACGTCGACGGCGGATGGGTCGGCAGCCAGAAGTGGAATGCGCTGCCGATCATGTCGCCGCCGCTCTTCACCCAGATGCGGCCTCCGTGCGCCTCGACCACCAGCTTGCAGAAGGCGAGGCCGAGGCCCGAGCTGCGCACGCGCGGGATGTGGGGCGTCTTCACCTGCTCGAACTTCCGGAAGATGATGTCGTGGTACTCGACCGGGATGCCGACGCCGTTGTCCGCGACCGTGAACAGCGTGCCCTCGTTCTCCTTGCGCGCGCCGAGCGTGAGCGTGACCGCGCGCGCCGAGTGCGTGAGGGAGTTCTGCACGAGGTTGCCGAACACGCGCTTGAGCAGCGCCTGGTCGGCCTCGATCACGGGCGCGTCGTCCGCCACCTCGACCTTCACCGTCGCGCCTTCCTGCTGGCTGCGAATGTCCCAGTCGTGGCGGACCTCGGTGAGCAGCGCGCCGGGCGCCGTGGGAGTGAGGTGCAGTGCGAGCCGTGACTCCTCGAGTCGCGCGACTTCGAGGAGGTCCTCGATGAGCGCCAGCAGATCGTCCGCGCGCGTCTCGGCGTCGCCAAGCGCACTGCGCTGCTCCAGCGTGAGCGTGCCGAAGTCGCCGTCGATGAGCATCTCCATCGCGCCGATGATCGACGTGAGCGGCGACTTGAGGTCGTGGACGATCATCTTCATCAGGTCGTCGCGGACCTTCTCGAGCTCCTTCTGCTTGCGCAGGCTCTCCTCGAGCGCGTCCGTGGCGGCCTTGAGCTTGAGCAGCGAGCGCACGCGCGCGCCGAGCACGAGGCGGTTGTGCGGCTTCGTGAGGAAGTCGTCGCCACCCGCCTCGATCGCCTTCACGCGATCCGTCGTGTCGTTGAGGGCCGTGACGAAGATGACCGGGATGCGCGCCGTGCGAGAGTCGCGCTTGATGCGACGACAGACCTCGAAGCCGGTGGACCGGTCGTCGACCCCGAGATCGCCGGCCGGCATCGACACGTCCAGGATGCACAGGTCGGGCATCTGGTCGAAGCAGGTCTGGAGCGCGGAAGGCCCGTCGGACGCCGCGATGGCGCGGAAGCCGAGCACGTGGAGCTGGTCGAAGAGCAGCTCCACGTTGGCGGGAACATCATCCGCCACCAGGATGATCGGTGCGTCCGCCGGGGGCGGCGTGATCCCGGTCATCGGATCAGGGGCGGATCGTCACGCCGAAGCTCACCGTCCACGCGGACTCCGACAGGTTGCCCGTCGCGGTGCGTGACGCGCGAATCGCCGCGATGTCGAACGCGGCGCGACCGCGCGAGGCCGTGGTCCCCGCACCGACCGACAGGCTCTTCTCGTCCACCGCGGACGTGGGGAGGCCGAAGGGCAGCGTGCGCCACCGGTATCCGGCGCGCAGCTGGAGCGAGCGCGCCAGGACGCGCGGGCCGAGGACATCGGCGCCGACACTGGTGTCCCAGCTATCGCTGATGCGGAGAGACGACGATCCGAGCGAGCGCATGCGCGACCATTCGTCCTTCGAGGTCCGCACGGCGAGCGTGGTTCCCGGAATGCCGAGGTACGCCGCACTCAGGCCGAGGCGGTTGGGCACGTGCGCGTTGGCGAGCGTGGTGTCGCCGCGCTTGAGCGAGAGATGTCCGCCGTAGCGGTACGAACCCGCGAAGCTCCACGCCTTGCCGGCGAGGATCTCCACGCCGGCCGAATACGCGTTGCCCGTGTAGCCCACGGTCGCCGTGTCCACGAGGCGGGCGAAGCGCGTGCTGTCGTCGAAGACCTGCGTGTTGCGAACGCGGTTGTCACCGGCGATCGCGTGCGCGCCGGCGCCGAGGCGCAGCCACGTCTGCGGCATCCACGCAAGGGCGAGACGCAGGTCGCCGATGGCGCCGTCGCTCTTGAACGTGTTCGTCGTGAGCACGGTGGAGTCGCCGATGGTCTGCACGCCGCGGTTCGTCGTCTCGAAGCTGCGGTCGAGCAGGTTCGTGACGCTCAGGCCGATCATGATCGTGGGCGACACCGGTATCGATGCCGCGATGAGCGGGAAGCGCGCGAGGTTCGTCTTTTCCGACTGCGAACCGATGTGGAGCGTGCGGTATTCCGGCTCGGCCTGGAAGTAGAGGACGGAGCCACCGAAGGAGATGATCGACGCCGGGTTGCTCACCGACAGCGGATCGATCTCACCCAGTGCGCCGCCGGCGCCGAGGGAGCGAGTGCTGAGCTGGCCGGCGGGGTAGCCGAAGCCGAGCGTGCTGATGTTGCCCTGGGCAGAGAGGGCGGAAGGAAGCACCAGCGCTGTCACCGCAGCGAGACGCCATGCCGTAGTGCGCATGCTCATGGAATCCCGAAGCCGCGACGCGGCACGAAGGTGAGACGAAGGCGCGGACGCAGTGCGGCCGCCGCCTCGGAAGAATAGAAGTTCGCCTCGCCGGGGCTGCTGCCTTCCTCCAGCGCGCTCAGCACGATGGAGCGCGAGGTATTCGTGGTGCCGACATCGCGCCAGAAGCGCAGCAGGTTCACGAGCTCGATGCTGCGGACGCCGCTCCCACGTGGCGAGAAGCGCACCGAGTCGATGCCGTAGCCGCGCGTGCTTCCCACGAAGCTCGACGCGGTGAGGATGTCGGTGATGGACGGCGATGCGAGGACGGGCGCGGTGAATATGGTCACCGAGTCCGCCACGGCCGCCGTGCCTCGCGCCGGCGCCTGCGTGAGCAGCAGCGATGCGCGGATGACCTGCACGGAGTCGAGCACCGTGGTGGGGATGTCGAAGCGGATGTACGTCCGCGCGCCCGCAATACCACCGATGGTGAACATGCCCGGCGGCGGCGCCGGCTGCCCACCCGCTACGATGAGCGGGAAGAACACGAGCGAGTTCGCCGTCGTCTGGTCGTCGGTCGGCGTCTTCGAGCGCGGGAGGAGGCTGACCGCCTGCACCGTCGTGTCCGCGGAAACGCGCATGCGCAAGCGCGGGATGAACGAGTTGCCGAGCACGCGCAGCTGCGCGTTGCCGAGGCCCGTCACGCGCAGGCCGATGCGAAGGCGCAGCGTGTCGCGCACCTTCGCGAACACCGCGGCGTTGTTCAGCGGCAGGCGTATCGTGTCCGTGGTGAAGTCCGCCGCGAGGTACGTCTGGGAGCCGATCAGCCGTCCGCTGCGGAAGAGCGGGATGAGCGCACTCGTGAGCGTGTCGGCCGACGTCGTGTCGACGTCGAACGCCTCGATCGTGATGGGCGCCGTCGGCTTGGTCGTCAACGTGTCGATCACGAAGATGAACTGCGCGCTGTCCACGAGGCGGATGGTGCTGTCCGACGTGGCGCCCGTGAGCTGGTAGCTCGACGGCAGCGAGTCGTACCGCGCGACGAGGCGGATGTCCGCCGTGTCGGTCTGGTTGCGAAGGGTGACGTTGCGATCCTCACCCCGCCGCGGATAGCCGAGGAAGGTGGTGTCGATCGCAACCGAGCCGACGAGGATGGTGTCGCGCAGGGCGGCACTCTGGTCGGAGCACAGCTCGGGACAGCCAAGGGTGCTCGTGACGCTTTCCGTGCAGCCCACGAGCGTGCCAATGAACAGAAGCGCGCCGAACGCGCCTCGGAGAATCCGGTCAGACACTACGTACACTCCGTCCGTCGTCGTCAGGGCGCACTATCGGCGGCCCAACGACGTGGGGGTAAAGGCCTCGGGCAATAGATCCATCATGGTCCACTGCGCTTCCGCGCCGCTGCGCGTCACACTCAGCACCGTGAGGTCCGGTGCGAACTCCATCAACACCTGCCGGCAGATGCCACAGGGCGGCGTGGGAACCTCCGCCTCCGTGGCGATGACGATCGCCGTAAAGCTCCGAACACCGCGCGAGACCGCCGCCGCGACGGCGGCGCGCTCTGCGCAGATTCCCGCCGGGTACGCCGCGTTCTCCACATTGCACCCTTCGACCACACTGCCATCGGACCCGAGCAGCGCAGCGCCCACGCGAAACCCCGAATAGGGGGCATACGCGTTCGCCATCGCCGCCGCCGCGCGCTCGCGCAACACGGTCCACTCGCGCGTGCTGCTATCCACCGCCGTCATGCGCCGCGCTCCACGTCGCCGAGGAACGACGTGCCCTGACCACGAAACCCCACGTTCAGCCACTCCGCCACGGTCGCACCGAGATCCGCGAAGGTCGGACGCACGCCGAGATCCACGGCGTGCGCCTGCGGCCCGCAGACGAGCAGCGGGACGCACTCGCGCGCGTGATCGGTCGATCCCGTGGTGGGGTCGTTGCCGTGATCGGCAGTGATGAAGAGCAGGTCGTCCTCGCGGAGAGCGGCGCGCATGGCCGGCAGAGCGTCGTCGAATTGCCGTAAAGCGCGCGCGAAGCCGGCCACGTCGCCCCGGTGGCCGTACAGAGTGTCGAAATCTACTAGGTTGGCGAACAGCAACCCACCCTGCGCCGTCCCCAGCCATTCCATGATCGCCTGGATGCCATCCGCGTTGTCCGACGTGTGGCGCGCATGGAGGGACCGGCCGGCAAACAGGTCGTCCACCTTCCCCACCCCGTGACGATTGACCCCGGCACCGGCGAGAGCGTCAAGCAGCGTTTCGCCCGGCGGTGCAATGGAGTAGTCACGGCGGTTCTTCGTGCGCGTGTACTTGCCATCCACCGTCGTGAACGGGCGGGCGATCACGCGCGACACATCGTTCGGGGCGACGAGCAGGGTCCGCGCGGTCTCACAGGCGCGGTACAGCTCCTCCAGCGGGACGACCGACTCGTGCGCGGCCACCTGGAACACCGAGTCTGCGGACGTATAGACGATCCACTTGCCGGACTTCTCGTGCTGCTCGCCAAAGCGCTCGATGATCTCGGTGCCGGACGCGGGAATGTTCGCGAGCACGCCGCGGCCGGTGGCCTTGGAGAAGGCGTCGAGGACCTCGCGCGGGAAGCCGCCCGGGAACGTCGGGAACGCCCGCTCGAGCTGGAGCCCGGCGATCTCCCAGTGACCCGTGGTGCTGTCCTTTCCCGCTGACGCCGGCTGCATCACGCCCCACGACCCTTCGGCGTCAGTGACCGGTTCGACGCCCTGGATGCCGCCGATGTTGCCCAGCCCGAGCGCCTGAAGGTTGGGCAGCTTCAACCCACCCTCGGCGCGCGCGACGTTGCGCAGCGTGTCACTGCCGGAGTCGCCGTAGGTCGCGGTGTCCGGCGCTTCGCCGACGCCGACGCCGTCGAGCACGAGGATGATGGCGCGACGCCTCACGCGGCGGCCTCGCCGGAGTCGTTGGCGTAGCGGCGCGGCAGGCGGAGCCGGAGTCCGGTGAGCAGCTCGTAGGGAGAGATGTCGCCCGCGCCGGCGAGCTCGCCGACGGTGATGACGTCGCCGCCGTCCTCGCCGAGGAGCGTCACGACGTCTCCCAGGTTGGCTTCGGTGTCGGTGACGTCGAACATCGTCATGTCCATCGTGACACGGCCGGCGACAGGGATGCGCTTGCCATTGAGGAGCGCGAAGCCGCGGTTGCTGAGTCCGCGGCGATATCCGTCGGCATACCCCACTGGGACGGTCGCGATCCGTCGCGTGCCCTGGGCGCGCCACGTGGCGTCGTAGCTCACGGTCTCGCCATCGGCGACCGTGCGAAGCTCGACGATGCAGGCCCGCATGCTGACCACCGGGGCCGGCGTGATTTCACCGCCCGGGAAGCCCGGGACGCCGTAGAGAAAGATGCCGGGGCGCACGATCGTCCACGGCGACGGCGCGCGCCGCTCGACGGCCGGCCCATTCTCGGCGTGGACGATTCCCGGCCTGCTGGGGAGTGCCGCGAGTGCCTCGGCAAAGCGCGCTTCCTGCTCGTCGCGACTCGCGTCGTCCAGCTCCGCCGAGTGGAAGTGCGTAAAGACGCCTTCGGGTGCGGCGCGCGTGATGAGCTCCACGTTCGCAGCGACGGTGTGCCACGGCATGCCCGCACGCGACATGCCGGTATCGACCTGGAGGTGCCACGGGCGACCCGTGCGTGCCCACGACTCGATGACGGCGGGGTCGCCGAGACAGGGAGTGAGGTCGGAGCGGCGAAGCTCGTCGATCTCGGTCCGCATGATGGGCGTGAACACGAGGATGGGGCGCGCGATGCCTCCGCGCCGCAGCTCGGAGCCTTCACTGGCTGAGGCGACGCCGAAGCCCCAGGGGTCGAGGACGTCGAGGGCGAGGGCAGCCCGCAGGCCACCGATGCCGTAGCCGTCGGCCTTCACCATTGGGAGGATGGGCGCACCCGAGCGCGCCGCAATGGCAGCGCCGTTGCGGCACAACGCGCCCAAGTCGACCTCGACCCAGGCGCGTGTCATGAGACGGCGCGATTCGCTATCATGTGTAGACAGAACAAGATACGAGGCTACCAGAGGCGATGCAACCGAAGCCCGGGCTGGACGAGACACTGGAATTGATGAAGGACCTGCGCCGGCGCTGCGAGTGGGATGCGGCGCAGACGCACGAGTCGCTGCGCCCATACCTGATCGAGGAAGCCTACGAGGTGGATGACGCCATCCGGTCCGGAAACGACCGGCTGCTCCGCGAGGAGCTTGGCGACCTCCTCCTCCAGGTGCTCTTTCACAGCGTGGTTGCCGAGGAACGTGGTGCCTTTGACTTCGCGGGAGTGGCAGAAGGTTTCCTCACGAAGATGAAAAGTCGTCATCCGCACCTGTACGAGGGCGGTGAGCGGCAGAGTTGGGAGGGGATGAAGGCGAAGAAGCGCGACAGCATCGTGGACGGCCTGCCGGCAGACCTGCCCGCGCTCCATCGCGCATTTCGTCTCCAGGACCGTGCGGCGGGCGTCGGGTTCGACTGGCCGGATGCCGCTGGCCCAGCGGAGAAGGTCGAGGAGGAGCTCGCCGAAGTGCGCGCGGAGGTCGCGCGCGGCGCGCAGCCATCAGGGACAGGCGTGCCCGATCCCCTACTCGAGGAGGAGCTGGGCGACCTGCTGTTCTCGGCCGTGAACCTCTGTCGCAAGCTCGGCGTGC
>JBDSTA010000400.1:0-4152 GCA_039928475.1 Gemmatimonadaceae bacterium
GTCAGAGCTGACAGGGGTCAGAGCTGACAAAGCTCTGACCCCTGTCAGCTCTGACCCCAAACCGCCCAAACCGCCGCACTGGACGCGGTCAGGGAAAACACCGAACTTCTGCGCTGCACCCGAAGGAGCATTCCATGCAGCACTCTCGCCGGCAATTCCTCGCGACCACCCTCGCGGCGCTGTTCATCCCGCGCCGCGCGCTGTTCGCGCAGCGCGCCGGCCCGCACCCCACCCCTCGCGCCGGCATCACCGGCGACAAGGTGCTCGGCAAGGACCAACTCAAGCCCGCCCTCGTTCCCCTCTTTGACTCCGTTCGGCAGATCCCCGAAGTGGTGGACGGGATCCGCTGCAACTGCGGCTGCACCAACCCGCCCGAGTTCTACTCGCTGCTCTCGTGCTTCGAGGGCAAGGGCATGGCGCGCGACTGCGGCATCTGCCAGGGACAGGGACGCCTCGCCGTGCGCCTGCACAAGGAAGGCAAGTCGCTCGACGGCATCCGCACCGCGATCGACGCAAAGTTCGGCTGAACCTCCGAGCCTGTCGGGACATCCCGACCTCCTGACCTCCCGACATCCCACCATGCGCCTCCCCCTCCTCGCGCTGCTCCTCCCCCTCCCGCTCGCCGCACAGATCCGCGCGAGCGAGCTGGCCTCCATATCGCAGACCATCGACGGCACCACCATCTCCGTCGAATACTCGCGACCGCGCGCGCGCGGACGGGACTCGCTCTTCGGCAAGGGCGACATGAAGAAGGGCTGGGTCTGGACCCCTGGCGCCAACTACGCGACCACGCTCGACGTCAGCAAGGACGTCACGGTCAACGGCACGGCCGTGGCCAGGGGCAAGTACTCCATGTGGTTCATCCTCAACTCGCCCACCGAGTGGACGCTGCTCCTCGACTCGAAGGCGCATCGCTTCCATGAGGACCGCCCCGACTCCACGAAGATTCCGCTCAAGCTCACCGTCCATCCCGAGGCCGCGCCCTTCACCGAAGTGCTCACGTGGGCCATGCCCGAGATGCGCATGAGCGGCGGCACGCTCACCATGCTCTGGGAGCGCAAGCGCGTCCCCCTCGACATCGAGGTGCAGCCGTCGCTCGTCATGACGCTCTCCGCCGCGGACGCCGCACCCTACCTCGGGAACTACACCTGGTCCGACGTGGACTCCACCGGCAAGGTGCTGAAGACGTACAAGTTCATCGTCACCCACGAGGACAACACACTCAAGGGCCAGTGGGACCCGATGGACGACTACTTCAAGAAGTTCGCGCTCGTCCGCATCGCGCCGGACTGGTTTGCACCAGGCGTCTACGACAAGGGCGGGCAGATCTATGAAGTCCTCAAGCCCGACCTCGTCGTAGAGTTCACGAGGAAGGACGGGCGCGCCGCGAGCCTCGTGCTGCGCGACGACACCGACGCGGTCGTCTCTAGGGCGACGCGGGCGCCTTGATCCGCTGGAATCGCTTCCGCTGGCGTAGCGCAGGCTTCTCCACGAGATAGTAGCTCGCGATGGCCGCCGCGAACGCGAGGATCACGTTCAGCGGGAAGGCATTCCACTGCGCAGCCCCATCGCGATTCAGGAAGAGCTGCTGCCAGAGGTAGATCGAGTAGCTCAACACGCCGATCCACACGACGGGCCTCGCGTTGAGCACCTTCCCGAAACGCCCCTCCGGCAGCCGCACGACGCGGTCGATCGCCAGCACGAAGCCGAGGTTCACCATGCTCATGCCGATGAGGATGGACGGCCGGTAACGGACCGAGAAGGCGATGCCCACGAGGAAGATCGCGACGATCAACGGCCAGCGCGCGAGCCGCACGTAGCGCTCGTTCTGCCAGAGCCGGTCCTGGTCGAACGCGAGCAGGCACCCGAGTGCGAGTGCGTCTGCCGACGTCTCGAACGAGGTGCCGATGAGCGGGCGATACTCGGGAAACAGCATCGACAACGCGACGCGCACCACGGGCACGACCAGCACCGCCGCCAGCGCGACCTTCCGCGCGCGCGCCAGCGGCAGGAGCGCAACGGTCGTCGGCCAGAGCAGGTAGAACTGTTCCTCCACCGCCAGCGACCACAGGTGCCCCACGCTCCAGCTGCGACCCTCGGCGTAGTTCATCGTGAAGGTCATCGCGTGCCAGATGTCCGACGCCGTCGTCTGGATGAGCTGGAGATGCGTCGCGATCACGATCGCGATGACGAACATGAAGTACGCGGGCAGGATGCGGAACGTGCGACGCGCGTAGAACGCCGTCAGGCTGATGTTGCCGCGCTCCCTGCGCTCCTCGAGCAGAAGCCCCGTGATCAGGAAGCCGGAGATGATGAAGAACACGCGGACGCCGAGTCCACCGAGGTCGATGTACTGGTTGCGCGTGAGGCGCGACACGACCTCCGGGTATCCCGCGGTGCCGGCGAGATGCCCCGCGACCACCGCGAGGATGGAGATCGCGCGGAGGCCGTCGAGCGAGGGAATGCGACGCGCGGGGGCCGATGCCTCCGCTCGTGAGATGGACATGAAAGGCCTGGGGACGCTGTAGCTGCGCGGTGCGTGCCTGACATTACCAGCCTGACGCGCACGACGACAGGAGGCGAGCTAGCGCGCGATGTCCTTGCGTATGCCGTCGCCGCGGACGAAGAATCCAGGCAGCGACACGGGAATCGTCCCGGTGATGGCCGCTCGCCCATTCACCGCGCGTGCGCCGGCCCGCTCGAGCACGTCGGCAACGCCGTACGTCGTCAGGTACGTGGTCACGTGCGGGAATTGCTTCAACAGGTACGGATTTCCCAGCGAGACGACGATCACCTTCTCGCGCTGGCTCAGCGCGTCGATCCAGTCGGCGATGGGCGACGGAATCGCGAAGCGCCCCTCGCCCTCGATGCGTCGTACGTACGTGGCGACGACGACGCGGTCCGCGCCCTGGGCCACCCTCGCGATGGAGTCGAGCGTCGCGGGCGATACCGACGGCCCGACCTTGAACGTCCGCAACGACTCGCCGGCACGGCGCATCTCGGCCGCGAACACCTTCCCCGCGCGCAGCTCCGTCTCCGGCATGTACTGCACCAGTACGGTGCGCTTCGCCGGTGTGCCGATCAGGCCGCGCTCGTCGCGCAACAGCGTGACCGATCGCGTCGCGATGTCCGACGCGATCGCGCGGTGCGCCGGCGAGCCGACGATCTCGCGCAGCGAGTCGAGCGGGACGATGGGATGAAATGCGACCCCCGTGCGGGCCTTGAGCTCCAGCACGCGACGCACGGCCGAGTCGATGCGGGCGCGCGTGATTGCGCCGCGCTCGACGGCGGCGACGAGCGCGTCCACCGCCTTCGTCGGATCCGTCGGCTTGAGCAGCACGTCGGCGCCCGACTGCACGGCGAGCACCGAGCTCTCCTCCGTCGTGTAGCCCTTGCCGATGCCGCCCATGGTCATCGCATCCGTGATTGCGAGTCCGGAGAAGTGCAGCCTGTCGCGCAGCAGTCCGGTGATGATCTTCGGCGCGAGCGTCGCCGGCGTGACGCTGTCACCCTGCACCGCGGGCAGCGCGATGTGCGCGGTCATCACCATGCCCGCTCCCGCGTCGATGCCCGCCTCGAACGGCACGAGCTCCACGGAATCCAGGCGCGCGAGCGACACGTTCACGATCGGCAGCCGCGCATGCGAGTCCACATCCGTGTCGCCATGCCCGGGGAAGTGCTTGATCGTCGCCATCACGCCTGCGTCCTGCGAGCCGCGCACGAACGCCGCCGCAAGCAGCGCGACGCGCTTCGGGTCCTCCCCGAAGCTGCGCGTGTTGATCACGGGGTTCGACGGGTTGTTGTTGACGTCCACCACCGGCGCGAAGTTCATCGCCATGCCCACGGCCTTCGCCTCCTCGCCGATGGCGCGCCCCACGTCGTAGGCATCCTGCTCGCGGCCCGTCGCCGCGATGGCCATCGCGTTCGGAAACACCGTCGCGCCGCCGCCATCGAGCATGTAGTGCGTGAAGATGCCACCCTCGAGACGACCGAGATTCGGCTCGAGGTCCGCGGCCACCATCAACGGCACCTTTGCGGCGCGCTGGAGGTCGTTGATCTTCGCCGCCACCTCGATGGGCGAACCCAGCGACATCGTGACGCCACCGACGTGATCGCGCTTCACCCAGTTCATCAACTCGACGAAGCTCGAGT
>JBDSTA010000401.1:0-18832 GCA_039928475.1 Gemmatimonadaceae bacterium
TACCACAATCGCGCGGAGCTCACGGCTGAGCGGTTCATCGCCGATCCGTTTTCCCCGAAGGCGGGGGCGCGGATGTATCGCACCGGCGACCGCGCGCGCTGGCTGGACGACGGCACCATCGAGTACCTCGGGCGCCTCGACTTCCAGGTCAAGCTTCGTGGCTTCCGCATCGAGGTCGGCGAGATCGAGGCGGTGCTCGCGTCGGATCCCGCGGTGCGCACCTGCGCGGTGCTGCTGCGAAACGATCCGGGCATCGAGGCCCGTCTCGTCGCGTACTACGTGCCGGAACCCGGCGCGTCCACGACACCCGATGCACTGCGCGCGCGCCTCGACACGCTGCTGCCGTCGTACATGGTGCCGTGGCTTTACGTGCCGGTGGAGTCGATGCCGCTGTCGCCGTCGGGCAAGCTCGATCGCAAGGCGCTGCCGGCGCCCGAGGGCGTGCTCCCGCGCGCGGCGGCCGTCGCGCCGCGCAACGACATCGAGGCGCGCGTGCTCGCCATCTGGGAGCACGTGCTCAACCGGAAGAACATCGGCGTCACCGAGCGGTTCAACGAGGTGGGCGGCAACTCGCTCGCGGCGGTGCGCGTGTTCGCGCGCATCGAGCGCGAGTTCGAGCAGAAGCTGCAGCTCGTCACGATGCTCAAGCACGACACGGTGGAGAAGATCGCCGTGCTGTTGCGCGAGCCGGCGCGTGTGGACGCATGGTCGTGCATCGTCCCCTTCGAGACCGTCGCGGACGGCGTACCGGTGTTCTGCCCACACGCGCAGACGGGCAACGTCCTCATCTACCAGCACTTCGCGAAGGAGATCGGCGCGCATCACCCGGTGTACGGCATCGAGGCGTATGGGAACTGGGGCGACCAGGAGCCGCATGAGTCGATGGACGAGATGATCCGCTTCTACGTCGACGAGATCGTGAAGGTGCGCCCCCACGGGCCGTACATCTTCATGGGCGGCTCGCTGGGCGGATACATCGCGCTCGAGCTCGCGCGTGCCATGCGTGCGCGCGGCGAGGAAGTCCGCATGCTCGCGATGTACGACACCGTCGGGACCGACTATCCGCGCTACAGCCTGTTCGGGCGCATCGCCAAGTTCGTGAAGTCGCACGGCGGCTTCCCGCTGTGGCGCGTGCAGTCGGTGTTCCACTCGGGGAAGGAGCGGCTCACGCCGCGGCTCGTCTACTGGAACCTGCGCAAGACGCTGCGGTGGTGGTACGAGAACACGCGTCGCGACTACCTCTACTGGAAGTACGAGGACGCCAATCCGCCGCGCGACTTCGCGATGCCCGCGAACCTCACGCGCGTCCGCCTCGCGAGTCGTCGCATGCTGCGCGGGTATCGCGCGGAGCCCTACCCGGGCAAGATCACGTACTTCCGCGCGGACATTCAGCCCACGGGTGCCATTCACGACCCGGTGAACGGCTGGTCCGGCCTCGCCGAGGAGTTCGAGGTGCACCCGGTTCCGGCGGGGCACACCGGGGGCATGTCGTACCCGGTCGTCGTAGGGCTTTCGAAGACATTCCTCGAGTGCGCGAAGCGCGCGGCCGTGGAGGCGCACGCGCACCGCGGCTGAGCTGCCCGCCTTCGTCACGAATACCCCTTAGTTTCGTCTTTGCTTGGGCAAGGCGGCGGCGCCGCCAGCCAGCCAGCCAGCCAGCGCCCCTCCCCGTACTCCCCCCGCTTCCGCATGGCCGTCCCGCAATACGACGCAATCGTGGTCGGCTCCGGCATCAGCGGAGGGATGGCCGCCAAGGAACTGTGCGAGCGTGGGCTCAAGACCCTCATGCTCGAGCGCGGGCGCGACGTCCGCCACGTCACCGACTACGTCAACGCGACGAAGGCGCCGTGGGAGCTGCCGCATCACGGCATGACGTCGCAGGAGACCATCCGCGCCTACCCGAAGCTCAAGCGCTCCCGCACGCTCTGGGAGCCGGCCGCCGGGTTCTTCGCGAACGAGAAGGAATGCCCGTACGTCGAGGAGCGCCCCTTCGACTGGGTGCGCGGCTACCAGGTGGGCGGACGCTCGCTCACGTGGGGACGCCTCTGCCTCCGCATGAGCGACTTCGACTTCGAGGCGAACGTCATCGAGGGCGTGGGAACGGACTGGCCCATTCGCTACAAGGACGTCGCGCCCTGGTACGACTACGCCGAGCGCTTCGCGGGGATCAGCGGGTCGATGGAAGGGCTGCCGCAGCTGCCCGACGGACAGTTCCTCCCGCCAATGCCGCTCAACGTCGTGGAGGAATCCGTCGCGGATCGCGTGCGCAAGCACTACGCGGACAAGCGACGCCTCATCGTGGGCCGCGTCGCGAACCTCACGCAGCAGCACAACGGGCGCAACGCCTGCCAGTACCGCGACAAGTGCGTGCTCGGCTGCCCCTTCGGCGCGTACTTCAGCACTCAGTCGGCCACGCTGCCCGCGGCGGTGAAGACGGGCAACCTCACGCTGCGGCCATTCTCCATCGTGCGCCGCGTGCTCTACGACAAGGCGACGGGGAGGGCGACGGGCGTCGAGGTCATCGACGCGGAGACGAACCAGACGTACGAGTTCGGCGCGAAGGTGGTGTTCGTCTGCGCGTCCACGTTCAACTCCACGTGGCTGCTCATGAACTCCGCCACCGACGTGTGGCCGGATGGACTCGGCAGCAGCAGCGGTGAGCTCGGCCACAACGCACTCGATCATCACTTCCGCGCCGGCGCGAGCGGCGGCGTGGACGGTTTCGACGACAAGTACTACTACGGCCGCAAGCCGAACGGCTTCTACGTGCCGCGCTACAGGAACCTGTTCGGCGATCGCCGTCCATACCTGCGCGGCTTCGGCTACCAGGGCAGCGCGAGCCGGCAGGAGTGGAACCGCGACATCGCGGAGCTGGGCGTGGGCGCGCCACTCAAGGCGGCGCTCACCGAGCCGGGTCCGTGGACGATCGGGATGACGGGGTTCGGCGAGATCCTGCCGTATCACGACAATCGCGTCTACCTCGACAAGGCGAAGAAGGACAAGTGGGGGCTGCCGCAGCTCGCCTTCGACTGCCGCATCCGCGAGAACGAGAAGCTGATGCGGAAGGACATGGCGAATGACGCCGCGGAGATGCTCGAGGCGGCGGGCGTGAAGAACGTGAAGACGAACGACGACCCGTACACCTTCGGGCAGTGCGTGCACGAAATGGGCACGGCGCGCATGGGCACGTCGCCGAAGAACTCGGTGCTCAACGGCAACAACCAGGTGTGGGACGCGAAGAACGTGTTCGTCACGGATGGCGCGTGCATGGCGTCGTCGTCGTGCGTGAACCCGTCGCTCACCTACATGGCGCTCACGGCACGCGCGGTGGACTTCGCGGTGCGCGAGCTCAAGGCGGGCAGCCTGTGACCGCGGCGACGACGATCACGCGCCGCGAGGCCGTCACGCGCATCGCCGCGATCATGGGCGCGGTGGCGATCGGGAGCGAGTTGTTCCTCACCGGCTGCCGCCACCCTGACGCCGAGCGTCGCACGGGCGACCTGTCCGCGCAGGAGGTCGCGCTCCTGGACGACGTCGGCGAGACGACCATCCCCGGCGCGAAGGCGGTGGGCATCGGCGCCTTCATGGCGAGGATGGCGAAGGACTGCTACGACGACGCGAGCTGGAACGCGCTCCGCGGCGGCGTCGATACCCTCGGCAAGTCGTTCACCGGCCTGGCGCCGGCAGCACGCACGGAGCTTCTCAACAAGCTGGACGCGGAGCAGCGCGAGCACACGAAGAACCGCGCGGCGGGCGAGCCGCCGCACTACTACCGGCTCATGAAGGAGCTCACGCTCATCGGCTACTTCACGTCGGAAGTGGGCTGCACGCAGGCCATGCGCTACGTGGAGTCGCCGGGTCGCTACGACGGCAACGTCCCGTACGCGAAGGGCGACAAGGCCTGGTTCAACCCTTCGCGGCGCATCAGTTGACCGAGTCGCCCGGAGGGCACCTGCGCTTCCGTCCCGACATCGAGGGACTGCGCGCCGTCGCCATCGTGTTCGTGGTGCTCTACCACGCCGGCCTCCATCGCGCCGGCGGCGGCTACCTTGGCGTGGACGTCTTCTTCGTCCTCTCCGGCTTCCTCATCAGCGGCATCATCGTCGACGAGATCGCGAGGACGGGCACGCTCTCCCTCACGAACTTCTGGGCGCGCCGCGCGCGACGCCTGCTGCCTGCCGCGGCGCTCGTCACGTTCGTCGTCCTCATCGCGAACGCGGTGCTGCTCTCGCCCTTCGAGCAGGTCCCGCGCGCCGAGACGGCGGAGGCGTTCGCGGTGTATGGGTCGAACATCCTGTTCGCGGTGCGGAGCACGGACTACTTCGGCGTGGCGGCGGTGCGCGACCCGCTCATGCACACATGGTCGCTCTCCGTGGAGGAGCAGTTCTACCTGTTCTTCGCGCCGCTGCTCCTGCTGCTCGCCGTGTGGGCGCGGCGGCATGGGCCGGACGTCTTCAAGCGGCGGCTCGGCATCATCACGGTGGTGCTCTCGCTCATCTCGGTCGTGGGCTGCCTGGTGCTCGCGCGACGCTACCCAGTTGTCGCCTTCTACGTGCTGCCGCCGCGCGCATGGGAGTTCGGGCTCGGTGTGCTGGCGCTGCTCGGCATGCGCCGCTTCTCGCGCGTGACTGCGCTGCCGCTCGAGCTGCTGTCCATCGTCTCGTTCATCGGGCTCCTCGCGTCGGCGACCCTGCTGCACGAAGGCCGCGCCCAGCCGCTCGGCCCGGCGACGCTCATTCCCGTGCTGTGCACCGTGGGCGTGCTGCTGGGCGGGGCAGGCGCGCGGCAGACGCTCGTCGCGCGCGGGCTGTCGCTGGCGCCGATGCGGCTGGTCGGCAGGCTGTCGTACTCGTGGTACCTGTGGCACTGGCCCGCATTCGTGTACCTGCGCGAGGTGGTGCCATCGCCAAGCCGGAGCCTCACGCTCGCGGTGGCGGTGCTGTCGCTCGTACCTGCCGCGATCACGTACTGGCTCGTGGAGTCGCCCATCCGGTTCTCGGCGCGGCTCCAGAAGCGGCCGATGCTCGCGGTGGGCGGTGCGGTGATCCTCGCCGCGCTCACGGCGGCGGCAGGGTGGGGCGCCGTGCAGTACGCGAATCACACGCTGGCGTCGCCGCGCTATGCGGCCATCACGTCGGCGCGCAGCAAGTCGCGCGTGTATGCGGACGGCTGCCAGGTGTCGCTGCTGGACGTCACGTCACCCAAGTGCGCGTACGGTCCGGCGCGCAACGACACGACCGTGGTGCTGTTCGGCGACTCGCATGCGGCGCATTGGTTCCCTGCGTTCGATTCCGTGGCCACGATGCGCGGGTGGACGCTGGTGAACCTCACGAAGACCGGCTGTCCGTCGGTGGACGTGCCGCTCTTCAACCTCGGCCGCCGCTATACCGAGTGCGAGCAGTGGCGGCAGTACGCGATCAATCGCATCGTGACGATGCATCCAACCATGGTCGTCGTCACGAACATGCGCACATACAACATTGCGCTTGCCGAGCCACAGCCGCTCACGGATACGAGTGGCGTGGCGCGTCGCGAGTGGCACGATGGGCTCGTGAAGACGCTCACCGGGCTCGCGGCGTCGAAGGCGCACGTGCTGGTGCTCGAGGACACACCGCAGCCCGGCTTCGACGTGCCGCGCTGCCTCGTGAAGTACATTGACAAGCCAGCCGAGTGCGACGTGACGGCGAAGCGCGCATTGAGCCCGGCCATGGCCGGTTCAGAGCGGCATGCGACATCGCTCGTTCCCGGCGCGGCGTACTTCAGCATGAACGAAAGCATCTGCGACGGCGACACGTGTCCCGCGTCGCATGCCGGGATGGTCCGCTATGCCGACAAGGACCATCTCGCCGTGAAGTTCTCCGCGTCGTTGGCGCCTGCGCTGTCGCAGGCGCTCACGCGGGTCCTTCGCGAGTCACCACCGCTGCCCTGACGACATGACGCGAAGGTCCGGGGGCCACCTCCCGTTTCGTCCCGACATCGAAGGCCTGCGCGCTCTCGCCATCATCGCCGTCGTGCTCTACCACGCCGGCGTGAAGTCGATGCCGGGCGGCTTCTATGGCGTGGACGTCTTCTTCGTGCTGTCCGGCTTCCTCATCACGGGCATCATCGTCGACGAGATCGTGACGACCGGCCGGCTGGGCCTCGGCATGTTCTGGGCGCGCCGCGCGCGCCGCCTGCTGCCGGCGGCCACCGTCGTCACGCTGCTCGTGCTCGTGATGAACGCGCAGCTGTTTTCGCTCTTCGTGCAGATCAACCTGGCGAAGACCGCCGAGGCGTTCGCCGTCTACGGGTCGAACATCCTGTTCGCGGTGCGGAGCACCGACTATTTCGGCGGTGTGGCGACGCGCGACCCGCTGCTCCACACGTGGTCCCTCTCGGTGGAAGAGCAGTTCTACCTGTTCTTCGCGCCGGCGATGCTCCTGCTCGCGTGGCTCACCCGTCGCGCTGGCGCCGAGGGTTTCCGGCGCTGGTTCCGGCTCGGCGCGGTGGTGGTGACCGTGCTGTCGTTCGCCGGCTGCCTCCTGCTCGTGCGGCGCTATCCGGTCATCGCGTTCTACGGCCTCCCCGCGCGCGCGTGGGAGTTCGGGCTCGGCGCCCTGGCGCTGCTTGCCGTGCCGCGTGCGGCGGCGCTCACGAAGTCCGTGCGCGACGCCATCGCGCTCGTCTCCCTCGCCGCGATCGTGTACTCCGTCGTGATGCTCGGCGGCGCGCACCACGAGTCGCTGGGCGCCGCGTCGCTGTTGCCGACGCTCGGCACCGTCGGGCTGATCCTGAGTGGGGCGGGCGGTGCACCGACGTTCGTCGGCGCGCTGTTCTCCACGTCGCCGCTGCGACTGCTGGGACGGCTGTCGTACTCGTGGTATCTCTGGCACTGGCCGGCGCTGCTGTACCTGCGCGCGTCTGTACCCGGTCCGTCGCTGGCGATGATGATCGCGGTGGCCGTGGGCTCGCTGCTGCCCGCGGCGGCGATGTATGCGCTAGTCGAGACGCCGGTGCGCTACTCGACGTTCCTCCAGCGCAACACGCGATGGACGCTCGTGGGCGCGGTGGTGGTAGCGGCGCTCACTTTCGGCGCGGCGGCATTCGCCATTCGTCGTGCCGACGCGACCCTGCACACGCCGGCGGTGATCCGGATCCTCGAGGCGACGAAGCTGCCGCGCATCTACGACGATGGATGCCAGGTATCGCTGCTCGCCACCGAGTCGCCGACGTGCGAGTACGGACCGGCGCGGAACGACACCACGATCGTCGTGTTCGGCGACTCGCATGCCGCCCACTGGTTCCCGGCGTTCGACTCGGTCGCCTCGCTGCGCGGGTGGAGGCTCGTCAACTGGACCAAGACGGGGTGTCCGTCGTCTGGCGTCACGGTGCTGAACCTCGGGCGGCGGTACTTCGAGTGCGACGAATGGCGCGCGAAGATCGTCGCCCGCATCGTGGCGCTCCGTCCGACGATCGTGGTCGTCGTGAACGACAAGACCTACAGCGTCGTCGTCGGCAATGACGCACCCGACCCCGACTCGAGTGCGGTGGCGCGCGAACAGTGGCGTGCCGGTCTCGTGAAGACCATGCGCTCCATCCAGCCATCCGGCGCGCGCGTGATCTTCCTCGGCGACACGCCGCAGCCCGCGAGCGATATTCCGCAGTGCCTGGTGCGCTACGTGGGGGACCCGTCACGCTGCGACGTCCCGACGTCGCGCGGGATCAACCCGCCTGTCACGGCAATGGAGCGCGCCGCCGCGCATGACGCGCACGTCGCTTACATGAACCTCAACGAATTCATCTGCGACGACCGCACCTGCCCGGCGACGAAGGACGGCATCATCCGCTACCAGGACAGCAATCACCTGTCCGTGGCCTTCGCCGCGTCCCTGGCTCCGCAGCTCTCGCAGGCGCTGACGCAGGCGCTCACGGCCCGCGCGCCATGACGCGAGTGTCCGTCGTCATGCCCGTGTTCAACGGCGAGCGCTGGATCGCGGAGGCCGTGAAGAGCGTGCTTTCGAGCACATATCGGGACTTCGAGCTGCTGGTGCTCGACGACGGGTCAACCGACGGCTCGCGCGCCGCGGCGATCGCGGCGGCCGCCAGTGACCCGCGCGTGCGCGTGATCCCGCTCGAGCACGGCGGCATCGCGGCCACGCGCAATGCGGGGCTCGAGCATTCGCGCGGCGAGTTCATCGCGAACCTCGATGCCGACGACGCCATGTTTCCCGAGCGGCTCGGGCGCCAGGTCGCGTTCCTCGACGCACATCCGGAGTGTGTCGCCGTGGGGACGCGGTCGGTCGTCGTGAACGACGACGGCATTCCCGTGGGCATCGTGGGCCGCTACTTCACGCACGAGGACATCGACCGCTCGCTGCTCCAGGGCAACGGTGGCGCCATCGGCAACGACACCGCGATGATCCGGAAGCAGGTCGCGATCGACGTGGGCCGCTACTCCGTGAACCTGCGCGCGACGGGCGAGGATCACGACATGTGGCTCCGCCTCGCCGAGGCGGGACGGCTGGTCTGCGTGCCCGACGTGCTCAATCGCTATCGCATCCACGCGAACAACACGAGCCGCGGCGCGGGCAGCAAGGACCGTCGCCTCCCGGTGACGCTGCACAACATCGAGCGCGCGTTCGCGAGGCGCGGAATCAAGGGCCGCACGCCGGAGAAGGTCAAGCAGGCGCCGATGAAGCCGGTGGAGCGGTGGCGCGATCGCGCGCTGCTCGCGTACTACCGCGGCGCGACGACGAAGGCGCTGGTGCGCGCGCTTGGCGCGCTGGCGGCGTCGCCCTTCGACGCGAGCATTCGTGCGGCGCTGCGCCAGATCAGGTCCGGGCCGACGCCGCGCTGGTGGTAGGGCGGCTCACCGTGGGCGCCTGGCACTGTCGCGCGACGCGGCCGCGCCCGTGAACTCCGCCGGGTGCTGATCGAAGTAGAGCACCGTGTCGAACAGTGCGTCGAGCTCGGCGAGCGTGGACGCGGGGACGTCCGCCGTGCCGTGCGTATGGAACTCGATGCCGCCGGGCGTGGCGCGCGACAGCAGCCGCGAGCTCGAGATCCCCGGTATCGCGGCACGCTCGGCGCCCGTGTCCAGCAGCGAGCGGCCGTACATCGGGCGGCCGCTGGCCAGGCCCATGAAGCCGAGGATCGTGGGCATGACGTCGACCTGCCCGGCGAGGCGCGACCTGTCGAGCCGCACCCCGGAATCCGCCCTCGGGAACTTGATCCAGAGCGGCACGCGCGCCAGCTCGTTCTCCTTGTGGTCCCAGAACCCGATGTTGAACGCGTGGTCCGCCGTGATGATGATGATGGCGTTGTCGTATAGCCCGGCATCGCGCAGGTGCTGCACGAAGTCGTGCAGGTCCCTGTCCGTGCACCGCGCCGAGTTGAGCATGTTCTTCGTCAATGCGTCGACGGTGAGGCCGGGTGGGAACGGATAGGGCTCGCACGTGGTGTTCTGGAAGTAGCCCGGCACGTGCATCTGGTTCGTCGCGACGTGCATGAACAGCGGCTTGCGCGGCATCGCCTTGGAGACGCTGTCCGTGACGTGCGCGGCGAAGTCGAACAGCTCCTTGTCCACCATGAAGGAGAAATAGATGTTCTGCTTCCCGCGGCGCATGCCCACCGCGTCGAACACGTGGTCGCGCGCGAAGCCCATCGCCTTGAAGTTGTCGTAGCGATAGGGCCTTAGCTGCTTGATGGACACGAGCGAATACGGATCGTACCCCGCGCGGCCGAGCACCTCGGGAAGGCAGTCCTTGCCCCACACGATCTCCGACATCGTGTACTGCGAGCAGAGCATCCCCGTGATGCCGTTGAAGGTGTAGGCGGAGCTCGTGTAGACCTTCGAGAGCATGAAGCCGGCGCTGTCGAGCGAGCGGAACCAGGGCATGACGTCTTCCGTCAGTGCCGGGTTGAGCTCCTTCGCGGGAAGCGTGTAGACCGCGTTGAACGACTCGACCGTGATGAGGAAGATGTCCGGCCGCGTGCGCGGGGTGCTCGCGCCTGCGAGGGTGTCGGTGGGGGAGGGAAGGAAGAGGTTCGCGGGACGCGGCGCGGCCGCGCCCTTCGTCAGCGCCTCCTCCTGGAGGAACGCGGGCAGCGCATCGAAGAACTCGTATTCGCCCGAGAAGGACTTGAGCGTGGAGAAGCGCCGCGGATTCTTCCTGATCGCCTGCGCGTTCACGGCGAGGACGACCAGCAGCAGGGCGGCGGGAGCCAACGTCGCCCACGCGGGCAGCGCGCTGGCGCGATCGGCGACCCGCGAAAGCATCGCACGGTAGCTGGGCGCGAAGGCGTACGTCGCGTAGTGCGCCGTCACGAGGAGCACGAGCACGAGGCAGAGCGGAGAGTGCATCACGACGCCGATGCCCTCCTCGATCATGCCGACGTTGCCGTACAGCACGTACGCGTTCAGGTTCACGCGCGTGGACGCGTAGTAGTAGTGATCCGTCGCGCGGAAGATCACGGCGAACATCCCCACCGGCACGAACACGAGCAGGAACAGCACGCGCGTCACCTTGTGCAGGCGCGCCACGAGCCAGATGCCGATCGCGATGGCGAAGAGCGTGAGGTCGAACAGCACGGGCCGAGGCAGCGCGCCGAGCCAGCGCGACGTGTACGTCACGTAGCGCAGCTCGCCGCCCCACCGGTAGAAGAGCAGGAAGACGATGAGGGGCACGGAGACGACGAGCGCCTCGATGGCGCGCGCCCACGTGCGCGTGGCGATGGACGAGTTCTCAGGCATGACGGAAGCGGTTCAACAGGCGCGACAGGAAGCGCGTGCGCGCGGGAAGCTGCAGCTGGCCGATACCGACGGGCACCTCGGACGTCCCGAAGAGGTCCTTGTGCGCGCCTTCGCCGGGGCCAAGGTCGATGTGGTGCAGCCCCGCGCTCGCGGCCCACTTGCACATCTCGTACATGAGCACGAGGCCGGGCGAGTAGTTCGCGAGCTCGGGGTCGTAGGCGGGAAACCAGTAGTGCCACGCGCTCGCGCTCCGCATGCCCGCGTGCGCGGCGATGAGGCGGTCGCCCGCGTAGAGCGCGGAGAGCGTTCCGGCGAAATCCCTGCCCTGCTCGGCGAACAGCAGGCGCATGGCCGCAACGGCCCAGTCGTGCGACATCGAGCCCTTCGCGCCCGTGCGCTCGTACTGCGCGCGCTTCCACGTCACGAGCGACGTGAGCACGCTGTCGTCCGCGACGTGCTCCACGAAGCGCACCGGCCCGAGCTCGCGCTCGAGCTTGCGCATCTTGCGCGGGAGCGAGTTGAAGTTCGCCACGCCGGCACGCGCGCGTTCGGCGAGGAACGCGTCCCAGCCGTCGCCCATGTCCACGCGCGGCGACGACACGGTCTTCGTCGTGCACGCATCGAACTGCGGCTGGCCGGGAACCTGGTGATGGAACCTGATCGTCTCCACCTTGGCGGCGCGCGCGATGCCATCGAGTGCCCACGCCACTTCAGGCGCCGCGATGACGCCCTGGAAGTTCGACATCGAGCCGCCGACGGGACGCGCCACGGCAACAACGCGCTCGTACGGGAAGAAGCCAGCGATACCCGCATCGTCGTGGATGACGCACACGTGCACGTCAGGGCGCGTCGCCGCGACGGCGCGCGTGTACTCCGCGCGGAAGAACGGGCTCTCGAACGCGGCATGCTCGCGCTGGAGCGCATGCCAGCGCGCGAGGTGCTCGGCGCTGAGCCTGAGGGCGGGGACGATCTCGTAGCGCACGTCGCGGCTCAGGTCGTGCCCGCGATGGACGCCATCGTCACCGGCTCCCATCCGTCCACCGCCGCGACCCAGCCATCGGGGCCGCCGGGGCGAGCGCAGACGTGGTGCATGCCCGCCTCGTTCCACCCCGACCCACTCGCGCGCATGATCGGGTTGTTGGCGGCCGCACGCTCGGCGTAGTCGGTCGTCGTGAGCGTCGTGATCTCGAACGCGTGCACGCTCAGGCCGTAGCGCGGCGCACAGTCCTGCGCGAATCGCACGAGGCCCGTCGCCGTCGCGACGACCATCCCGGCGGGCCGCGCGATGTGCGGGTCACCCGCGATCACGGGGCTCTTCGGATGTTCCGTCCACGGGCCCGTGAGCTCGTCGGCGTAGTAGAGGCGCAATGTGTCGTGCTTCATGCCGGGGTTCGTCTCCGTGAACAGCCACCACCTGTCGTCGTGCCGAAAGGGCGTGCTGTCCGCGAAGCGCTCGCCGCTCATGATCGTGTGCGCATGCGTCCAGCGCAGCGGAAACTCCTCCGCGCGGTAGAGCCGGATGGACTGCGTCTTGTGCATCTCCGGCATCATGTAATGCGCACCCTCCCACTCGAAGACGAGCGGATACGAGATGTGGAACGGCTCGCGCAGCACGACCTGCCGGTAGGTCCAGTGCACGAGGTCGGGGCTCGTCGCGAGTGCGACTTCGCCCATCCACGTCGCGCGGTTGAACACCTCGAAGAAGAGGTGCCACACGCCGTCCACCTCGATGAGGAACGGGTCCGCGACGAATCCCGCCGAGACATCCGTAACATCATCGCGCGTGATCGCCGGCGCGGGGAAGCGCGAATCGGGCCCCAGCGTGAGGGGAGAACTCCCCGAATACACGCCGATGCTCCAGAGGTGCTTGTTCCTCTTCGGCGGCTCCTTCGGTGCGGGCTCGGCGCCAAGGAGGCGCCGGGCGTACCGCGCCAGGCGCCTGGCGAAGGCGAGGGGGGTGGTCAACGAGTATTTTCCATCGTGGTGTCCGTGACGGATACGACCGCTGCGGCGATTGCGCAACGTCGTCGGCGCGTCAATGAAAATCGGGGCAATGCCATGTTGCCTCGCCCCTGACAATCTCGTCTGTAATCACCGGCTTCCGCGCCCACCCGCAGGCGGCCTCCCCCCTCCGCACCACCGCTCGGGATGCGCTCCTTCGTTCGACTCTTCGCGATCAGGACATGGAGATTTCTCCAGGCCTTCTGGCTGATCGTCGGCATGTCCGTCGCGCTCCTGCTGCTCATCGAGTCCTGCTTTCGCGTGCAGGCCACGGTGTCCGAGCGGATGAGCGGCGTGCGTCCGGGAGCGGCGCCGAAGGGTGACCCGCAGGCGGGCCAGCCCTGGTTCGACGAGTTCACGAAGGAGTACGACGCCACGCGCCCGCAGCGCTGGAAGTCGTACGTCTACTTCGGACGCAAGCCGTCGTTCACGGGGCGCTACGTGAACATCGATAGCGCGGGCCATCGCATCACGCCGCAGCCCATCGCACCCGCTACGCCCGCGGCGAAGGTGTTCTTCTTTGGCGGCTCCACGATGTGGGGCACCGCGCAGCGCGACGACCACACCATCGCCGCCGAGGCGGCGAGGCGGCTCCAGCCGCTCGCGGGCGCGGGGAAGCGCATCGAGGTCACGAACTTCGGCGAGAGCGGCTACGTCACGACGCAGGAGCTCCTCGCGCTCATGCTCGAGCTCCGCGCCGGCAACATTCCCGACGTCGTCGTCTTCTACGACGGCATCAACGACGTCGGCACGACAGTGCAGTACGGCGCCCCCGGCATCCCGCAGAACGAGTCCAAGCGCGCGAACGAGTTCGCCGTCGGCCGTACGCTCGATCGCGCGAGCTTCGAGCGCGGGCTCGGCAAGGACCTCCGCGCGCTGCGCTTCCTCGTGGGCGAGGGCTTCAACCAGCTCGCCATCGTGGACTGGCTCAAGTCGAAGAAGCCGAAGGCGCCGCTGACCTACGTGTCGGCGGACGTCGCCGCGCGCGGTACGGTGGGCGTCTACGCGGAGAACATGCGGATCGTCGAGGGGCTGGCGAAGATCCACGGCTTCACGGCGGTGTACGTCTGGCAACCGTCCGTGCACTCGACGGAGAAGACGCTCACGCCCTTCGAGGCGCGCATCGCGAAGCAGATCGAGGGGAGCGACTTCGAGCATCGCATCCAGGAGACGCAGCGCATCATCCCCGGCATGCTCGACACGGCGATGGCCGGCGTGGCGCCGGGCCGATTCGTCGATGCGTCGGGGCTGTTCAAGGGCGACACGATGTCGGTGTATGTGGACCGCATCGGCCACAACACCGAGGCGTCCGTACCGCGTATCGTCGATGCGTTCTGGCCGGCGCTCCAGGGCGCAGTGACCGCCAGGGTGCGCAAGTGAGGCGCGCGCTCCCCGTGGTGCGCGTCCTCGGCCGAGTGGTGCGCACCTCCTGGCTCATTGCCGGCGTGTGCATCGCCATGCTCGTGAGTTTGGAGGTGGGACTGCGCCTCGCGAGTGATTCGCCGGAACCCGGCTCCCTTCCGGACGGCGATCCGCGCGCTGGCACGAGCTGGTGGAAGGAGTACTCGCGCGAGTTCGATGCCACCCGCGAGGCGAAGTGGAAGCCGTTCGTCTACTTCCAGCGCAATCCATCGTACACCGGGCAATACATCAACATCGATGCGAGCGGACGTCGCGTCACGCCCCAGCCGCCCAACTTGCCCGTCGCGGCCCGCGTGTTCTTCTTCGGCGGCTCCACGATGTGGGGCACGTCCCAGCGCGACAGCATGACCATTCCCGCCGAGGCGTCGCGGCGCCTTCAGCAGATCGCGGGACCGAACAGTCGCATCGACGTCACGAACTTCGGCGAGAACGGCTACGTGTTCACGCAGGAGATCATCGAGCTGATGCTCCAGTTGCGGCAGGGCAACGTGCCGGACGTCGTCGTGTTCTTCGACGGCATCAACGACGCCGGCGCCGCCGTGCAGGCGGGCGCGGGCGGCCTCACCCAGAACGAGTCCAAGCGCTACTCCGAGTTCGCGATGGGTCGCACGCTCGATCGCACAGGGGTGGATCGCGGCATCCGCCACGACTTGAGGGCCTGGGGCGTGCTTGCGTCGTCCGGTGGTGAGCAACTGGCGCTGCTCCAGACGCTCAAGACCTGGAAGCCCGTAGCCCCGCGCACGTACATCTCCGCGGATTCGGGGGCGCGCGAGGTCGCGCGCATCTACGCCTCCAATGCGCGCGTCGTCGAGGCGCTCGCGAAGGAATACGGTTTCACGCCGCTCTACGTGTGGCAACCCACGCTGCACGGCACGTCGAAGCGCCTCACGAAGTACGAGCGGCGGCTCATGTTCGTGATCGATGCCGACCCGTTCAACAAGCGCCTGCAGGAAGTGCATCGCGTGGTGCCCGCGCTGCTCGACGTCTCGATGCCCGCCATCGTCGGCGCGCGCTTCGTGAATGCGTCGCGCGCGCTCGACGGCGAAGCCGAGCACGTCTTCGTCGACAAGGTCGGGCACAACACGGAGGCGGGCGTCCCCGTGCTGGTGGACAGCTTCTGGCCCGCGCTGAAGAAGGCGCTGGAAAAGAAGCTTCCGCTGATCATCTAGGCACCGGCGAACCATAGTGGCCTCACCCGCAATGACCTCCGAGCTCGACGCCTCGCGCGCCGACGGCAGCCGCCTCGCATGGGAGCGGCTCGCGAAGCTCCTGCCCATCCTCGTCCAGCTCGCGCTGGCGGCGCTGGTCATCAAGCAGTTCCAGCTCGAGAACCGCACGTTCTACCAGGTCTTCCTGCTCGCAACGGTGGCGTTCCCCATCCACGCGGCGCTGCCACTGCGCTGGCGGATGTCGTTCTTCACCGCGGTGTCGTTCGCCGGCATCGGGCTCGTGTTCGGCCTTCGCGACGGCGCGATGCTCGTCGCCGTCGGGCTGGTGCTCATCGGCACCTGCCACTTGCCACTCGCGTTCGCGATGCGCGTGGGCATCCTGCTCGTGATGGCCGCAGCGCTCGCCCTCTCGCGCGCTGGCGTCGTCGCGTCGCCCTTCGCGCCCGGCGTGTGGCCCATCCTCGGGTCGATGTTCATGTTCCGGCTCGCCGTGTACATGCACGCGCTCAAGCACGACCAGGCGAAGCCCACCGTCGCGAAGACGCTCTCGTACTTCTTCATGCTGCCGAACGTCTGCTACCCGCTGTATCCGGTGGTGGACTACACGACGTACGGCCGCACGCACTACGACTCCGACGCCGACGAGATCTACCAGCGCGGCGTGAAGTGGATCGCGCGCGGCCTCGTGCACCTGCTGCTCTACCGCCTGGTCTACCTGCACTTCACGCTCGACATCTCCGAGATCCATTCCCTCGCGGACGTCGCGCAGTCGATCCTCGCGGTCTTCTTCCTCTACCTGCGCGTGTCGGGGCAGTTCCACCTCATCGTGGGCGTGCTCCACCTGTTCGGCTTCCACCTGCCCGAGACGCACCGCCTGTACTTCCTCGCCTCCAGCATCTCCGACTACTGGCGGCGCATCAACATCTACTGGAAGGACTTCATGATGAAGCTGGTGTTCATGCCCAGCTTCTTCCAGCTGCGAAAGATCGGCGAGCGCACCGCGCTCATCCTCTCCACGCTGCTCGTGTTCGTCGCGACGTGGGTGCTGCACTCCTACCAGTGGTTCTGGCTGCGCTCCGAGTTCCCCATCACGCCGCAGGACATCCTGTTCTGGGGCCTCCTCGGCGGACTCGTCGTCATCAACACGCTCCGCGAGACGAAGAAGGGCCGCAAGCGCACGCTCGGCGCGCCGAAGAAGGCGTGGAGCGCCTCGCTCGCCTTCCGCACGCTCGGCACCTTCACCGTGCTCTGCATCCTCTGGTCGCTCTGGAGTGCGGACTCGCTCGTGGACTGGCTGTGGATGTGGGGCGCGACGACGAACATCGGCGTGCGCGACGTCATCATCGTCGCCGTGCTGCTCGCCGTGGCGCTCGGCGTCATGGGCATGGTGTGGGACGCGCCGGTCACGCTGAAGAAAGGACCCGTGCCCTTTCACCAGCGCACTGACGTGCAGACCTTCGCCACGCTCGGTGTGCTGCTGGTGCTGTCGCTGCCGCAGGTGCAGGGCGCGACGGGCCCGCGCGTGGGATCCTTCGTGCAGTCGCTCCAGTCCGCGTCGCTCAACCGCACGGACCGCGCGGTGCAGCAGAAGGGCTACTACGAGAACCTCGACAATCGCGGCCGCCTGAGCATGCAGCTCTGGAACGTGGTGGGCGCGCGGCCCAAGGGGCTCATCCCGCTGTCGTCCACGCGCGTGTACCACAAGCTCGACCACGACTTCCTCGGGTACGACCTGGTGCCGGGCACCGATGCTGTCGTGGTGGGGAAGACGGTGACGACGAATCGCTGGGGCATGCGCGACCGCGACTACACGCTGGAGAAGCCGGCGGGCACGAAGCGCATCGCGCTGCTGGGCCCTTCGTTCACCATGGGCTCCGGCGTCGCCGACAGCGAGACGTACGACGTGTCGCTCGAGCGGACGCTCAACGCGGGGCAGGCGAACGACCGCACCGTCGAGGTGATGAACTTCGGCATCGCGGCGTACTCGCTGCTGCACCAGGTGCGCATGCTCGACGACCGTGTCTACCGGTTCGCGCCGGACGTCGTCGTCCTCACGGACGGCCGCGCGCCGAACGGGCCCATCGTCTCGCACGTGACGAAGGCGCTGTTCGACGGCACCATCGGCACCTATCCCGAGCTCGCGGCGATCGTGAAGCGCGCCGGCGTGGAGGATTTCCCCGGCAAGGGCATCCCCGTGCCGACGACACTGCTCCGTCGCGCCGCGCAGGCCGTCGGCGTGCACGCGCGCATGCCGGAGCGCGAGGTCGGCCTGCGCGTCGCGCAGTCCGTGGACACCATCGTGACCTGGGCGTTCAGGCATGCCGCCGAGCAGGCGCGCGCGCATGGCGCGGTGCCGGTGTTCGTCGACGGCATGTTCCCCGTGGACACCGCCATCGCGGATTCGCCCATGCTCAAGGGCGCGCGCGACGCGGGATTCATCGTCATCAAGCTGTCGAGCATCTTCGAGGGCCAGCCGCGCGACGACCTGCGCATCGGCTCGTGGGACAATCACCCGAATGCGCGTGCCATGAAGATGATCGGCGAGGCCCTCGCCGACTCGCTTCGCGGCCGCGGCCTCGTCTCCCCAATCCGCTGACGAACGACATGGACGACATCATCCGCACCGTGAAGGAGTTCATCCTGGAGAAGTTCCTCCCGGGTGAAGACCCCTCCGCCCTCACCGACACCACGCCGCTCATGTCGAGCGGCATCATCGACTCCCTCGCGACGCTCGAGCTGGTGGCGTTCCTCGAGGAGCGCTTCAAGATCGAGCTCGCCGCGCACGAGACGGACGCGAGCCGCATGGGCACGCTCGCGGACATCGCGAAGCTCGTGCAGTCCAAGCGCGCCTGACGGACCGCATGCACGGCACGCTCCACGCCTACCTCGACCACTCGGCCACACGCTACGCGGATCGCGTCGCGGTGGACGAGCCGAATGGCGCGACCATCACCTACCGTGAGCTCGGCGCATTGTCCGACGCGGTGCGTGACCGGTTGCGCCACATCGGCGTGGCCGAGGGCGATCGCGTGGGCGTGTACTTCCACAAGTCGATCAGCTCGGTCGCGTCGATCTTTGGCATCCTCAAGTGCGGCGCGGCATACGTGCCGGTTGACCCCGAGGCGCCCGCGGCGCGCTGCGCCTACACGCTGAACGACTGCTCGGTGAAGGCGATCCTCACCGAGGCGCGCCTCGCCGGCGCATTGCAGGCAGAGCTCACGGCACTCGGCGCGTCGCCACGCGTGCTCGTCGCGCCCGATGCGGGCGACGGCATCCCGCTCGCGTTGCTCGTGGCCGAGGAGGAGGCGCGTGATCCCGCCCCGGTGAGCGCGACGGTGCATCCGTCGCCCGACAAGCTCGCGTACATCCTCTACACGTCGGGCTCCACGGGCAAGCCGAAGGGCGTGATGCTCGCGCACCGCGCGGGATCGAGCTATGTGGACTGGTGCAGCGAGGTGATGTCGCCCACCGAGGACGACGTGTTCTCCTCGCACGCGCCATTTCACTT
>JBDSTA010000402.1:0-7661 GCA_039928475.1 Gemmatimonadaceae bacterium
CGAAGCGGGAGGCGCCTCGCCCGAAGCTCGTTCAGCCGAAGCCGGCGCCGAGGGCCGAGGCGAAGCCCGTGATCGCGGAGGTGCCGAAGATGGTCGCCGTCTCGCTGGGCAACGTGGACCTCAAGACGCCTCCCACCGTGGAGATCGCGACGCCGCGCATTGCGGAGCCGCCGATGGCTGCAGGCAGCGCTGTCGGCAAGCCATCCAGGAGCAGCGACGACGACGGTAGCAGCAAGGGGAGCGTCGGCAGTGGCTCGGCCGGCAAGGCGTACAGCGAGAACCAGGTGGACAGGACCGTGGAGGTGACGCGAAACGTCGCGCCACGCTATCCGGAGTCACTGCGGAGCGTGGGCGTGCAGGGCGTCGTCGTGCTCCGTTTCATCGTGAGCGCCGACGGCAAGGTGGAGCCGGGTTCCATCGAGGTGGTGTCGACGACGCACAAGCTCTTTGCCGATGCTGTGCGCGCGGCACTGCTCAACACGCGATTCCGTCCGGCCGAGGCGGCGGGCTCCAAGGTGCGTCAGCTCGTGGAGCAGAACTTCACGTTCAAGCTGAACGCGGCTGATCCCTGATCGGGCGGGGGGCGACAGCTGACGACTATGCGACGGTGCACGTCGCGCCGGGGCCGTGAGCAGAATCATTATCCTTGCGGAACTGCCGAGGCGTGACGCCGGTGACACGACGAAAGAATCGCGTGAAGTAGCTCGGGTCTTCGAACCCGAGGCGATAACCAACGCCGGCGGCGGATTCATGTGCGTACAGCAACAGCCGCCGAGCTTCGGCGACAAGGGCATCCTCGATGACCTGCTTTGCCGTACGACCGAGGACACGCTTGGCCAGCGCATTCAGGTGACCAGGCGTGACGCCGAGCTCCGCCGCGTAGGCGGCGACCCGGTGCTGCGTGCGCAGTTGCTGACGCACCAGCTCGCGATAGCGCAGTGGAATCGGCGACACGAGGCGCTCGCTGTCGCGCGTCGCTGCCGGCGCGGCTCGCGCGAGCAGCATGAGGGTCTGGTACAGCGCCGCCCGCAGCAGGTGGTCGCTGTCCGCGCGCATATGGCTCACCTCGCGACGCATCATCGTGAACTTCCGGCGGAGCGCGCGCGCCGCGCGCTGCGACATGGCGAACGTCGACGCATCGCCTGACGTGTGAAAGTAGGGAAGGCGGTAGAGGAATGACGCGTCCTGGAAGAACTCCTCGAGGAAGAGCGCCGGGAAGAAGAGGCAGAGGCCGTCGAGTCCCCGCACGTGCCAGTCGCGAACCTGGCCCGGCGTGGTGCAGATGACGCGCCCCGGAGTGACGCGCTGCCTGATCCCGTCCAGCCAGATGGCGCCTCGTCCATGCGTCACGAGCGTGACGTCGTAGAAGCTGAGCGAGTGCGGTCGATCGAGGATGAACGCCGGCATCTCGTGAATCCATCGACAGTCGACCAGGAGCTCCGGCCCGTACTTGGTTCGATGGAACTCGATGTGCTCGAGGGGGCGTCGCTCGGAACGCCGGCGTGCGGACGGGGCTGAAGGCATCGGCGAAAAGTACCAGTATGTCCGCGCTATTCGCATCCCCGCGGCGGGTCCGGGCGGATATTCTCCACAAAGAGATCTTCACTGCGCCCGGTGGCGTCGGCCGCTGCATAGGCGCCGATGCCAATGCGGAATTCGCCAACCTGCGGATTCACAGACTTTCGACGGAGAAGACGTGACGACGTTCACCATTCCGGCATTGCCCGGGAAGTTCATCGCGACCGGCGCGCGCGGGGTGGCCATCCTTGCCATCGCGGCCGTCGTTGCTCCCTCGCAGGCGCCGGCAACGGTCCGCGCCGGTCCGCCACCGTTCTCATGGATCGAGGTCGTCCCCGGCGTGTACGCGACGGTGGAGCCGAGGGCGCTGGCGCTGTCGCCATTCGTTCACGGGAACTCCGTGTTCGTCGTCACGGACAGCGAGGTCGTGGCATTCGATGCGAATCACGCTGCCTCCGCGGCTCGCGCCACCCTGACGCAGCTTCGCGCCGTCACGGCGAATCCCGTTCGCACGCTCGCGCTCAGCCACTGGCATGGCGACCACACCCTCGGCATCCAGGCGTTCGTCGACGCGTTTCCGGGGATCCGGATCATTGCCACCGACAGCACACGGAACGACATGGTTCGTGCCGTCGTGCCGCTGGCGAAGCGAACCGCTGCCGATATGGAGAAGATCAACCGGCGATACGACTCGCTCGCCACTGCGGGGGTCGACCTCGCTGGCCGGCCACTCACGCCCGCTCGGCGCGAACAGTGGCGGCAGACGCGCGACGCGTATCGCCGCTATTACTCACCCGAGGCGCTGGAATTTCGGATCTATCCGCCGACGACCACGTTCGCCCGCGAAATGACGCTCTGGTCCGGGAGCACGGAGATCCAGCTCTTGTCATTCGGGCGCGGGGACACCCGCGGCGATGCGGTGCTCTGGCTGCCCAGGGAGCGTGTGCTCGCCACCGGTGACGTGCTGGTCGACCCGGCGCCGTACTCGGGCGCGCAGCATCCAGGCGAGTGGCTCGAGTTTCTCCGCTCGATGCGTGCGCTCAATCCGCTGCACATCGTGCCAGGTCACGGCAACGTGATGCACGACACGAAGTATCTCGATCTCGTCATCGCCGCCACGGACTCAACGATTCGCGTCGTTCGCCGTCTGGCTGCCGCGGACCCCGCGCTGACGGAAGACGCGATGGCGAAGCGCGTCACGATGGAGGAGTTCCGTCAGCAGTTCACGCATGGAGATCCGCTGACCGACGATCGCTGGCTGGATTTCGTCGATGGCCTGGTGCGCGGGGCATTTCTGGAAGCACGAGGGACGTCCGGGCGGAAATGATGACACGTCATCGCGCTCGCGCGTGCGAGACGAGCAGGACCCCGGCAATGGCGAGTTTCATTGATTGAGCGGGGAATCAGCGCACTCGCGCATTTCAATGGCTGCTGCGCATTCGGATGTCAGAGCTGGGCGGGTGGTCATCTTCAATCAGTCCACCCTTTTCGCCGGATAGGTGTGTCCGGCCTCCAGCCATTCCAACCCCGTCACGCGACCGTCGCTGCCGCGTTGGAATCGTATGTCGGCATACTTCAATCGAAAGAACGCGGTGTCGCGCCCAAGCCATTCCAGTGGAGAATCTCCTTGCCCGGCTGTGAGCACTGCGTACGATCCCATCCGCCGAATCGTCACGGTGAAGCCCGGGAAGAAATTGAAGCGGCCGACGTAGTCGTCCAACGGGAGCGTGGGTGCCGTGGCGCCACGGGCGCGCAGGGGGAATGGCGGCACAGCCTCCCCGAGCGCGATCGCTTGCAACGCGCTCTGGAAGGAGTTCTCGCTGGCCGCGGTTTCAGTGTTGCCCAGGTAGATCACTGCGAGGTCTTCCGCCGGAAAGAACTTGATGAAACCCGTGTAACCCTGGTATACGCCGTCGTGGCCAATGACGCGTCGACCCTGGACGGTGCGGACTCCGACCCCGATGCCATCACCGGCAAGCATCTTGTCGCGCACGGCGGGTAGAATGGCGCCGTCCCGAAGGAAGCGCGTAATCCATATGTCGAGGTCCCCCACGGTGCTGTAGAGGGAGCCGGAGCCCCGGGAGTTGGTGATGTCCACATACGCGGCTGGCGCGAAACCGTCCGCACCGAAACCAGGCGAATATCCGGACGCCAATCGTGGAATGAGAAGGAGCGACGCAACCTCGCCGGTGTGCGTCATCCCAAGCGGCGCGAACAGGGTCTGCCGCAGATATTGCTCGTACGATTGGCCAGACGTTCGCTCGATGACGAAGGCCAGCACGCGATACGCGTTGTTGCTGTACCCGTCCTGTGTTCCCGGCGCGAAGGAGAGGGGCAGCTGCCTGATGATTTCCGCGAGTTCCGCCGCCGAGTGCGGCAGGGCATTGTCTCGAATATCGGTGATGTCGCGCGAGATTCCTGAGCGATGCACCAGCATCTGGCGCAGCGTAATGGAGTCGCCAGAAGGAAAGTTGGGAATGAACCGCGATAGGCGATCATCCAGAGAGAGTCGCCCCTGCCCTTCCAGCGCGAGGATGGCGGCGGCGGTGAACTGCTTCGAGATCGATCCGATGAGGTATCGCGTGTCCATGTCCGTTGGCACGGCGAACTCGCGATTCGCCATCCCGTAGCTGCGGGCCGCCAGGGTGTCCCGACCCCTGCGAACAAGCACACTTCCTGAGAATTCGTGCGTGGCGATGAGCGGGGCGACGTATGCGTCGAGCCGCTGCGCGGCGGTAGACGTCGATGGCTTTGCCTCACTTATCCGGTGAGCGCATCCCAGCGACACGAGCGCAAGGAGAAGCGCGGGGAAGCGCTGGCAACACGTGTCCAGACAATGGGGGCGGGTAGGCATGGTGCTCCTGTTTAAGGAGGAAAAGCGGTATATGCTGAATTATCAGCATGTATCCCTTTTGTCAATTGGTCGCATCGCCGCACGCGGACGCGGCCATCGTGGCCAATGACAACACAAGGCATGCTACGTTGCGACGGGCGAGGTTCGGAACGCAGGCGTCGCTGCACGGCTGGCTCGAGGCGAAGTCGGACGACTCTTCCGTTGCCGAAGTCGAGCTGACGGCACGACCGTACGTGGAGCGCCTGATCATCCGCTCATACGGCAACGTCCGTGTGGTTCTCGTGAGTGAGACGACTGGATTGAGTCGTATGCCACCTACGTGCGAGTTTACGCCGGCGGGCATCGCCTGCTGGCGCGCGAAACATGACGCGGCTCCACACGATGCTCGCTCCAGCACTGTTCTGTTCCGGCAGATGCACAGCGACGCGTGGCGGCTCTCACAAGTTGACGTCGGAACTCTGCGCTAAGGACTCGAGCGCATGATGGCCACGTCGGAGCACGGCAAATTGATGCAGCGTGTGCGGGCGACCATATCGCAACTGCCATCCCTGCCCGTTCCGTAGTGTGGCCGGGAGAACCTGACATCGATCTGCACCCGTTCTGCCGGCTGTTGCGTTGTCAGTCTTCCACACGCCGGCCCGCGGTGATCTTTGCGAAGAAAAAGAGGCCGTCAAACGCCTGGCGGGGCACGACGCTCAGGTACAACGGCGGAATGAAGCGCATCGGGTGCGGCGAATCGAGCCACGCATCCGCTTCACCGCTCGTCCGCGCATTGCGGAGGTCGATGAGATATACCGGCGCAGCAGCCAGTCCCAGCACAGCGTCGACGCTTCCGACCTTTAGTTGCGCGGTGTCGCCCTCAACCGCCCCGACAGCCGTTCCGATCGCGACGTAATCCCTGCCGAACACTTCATGTAGGTACTGGCCCATGCTCTTCGCGGGCGCCCGAGTGACTCCCGGTATATCGATGGCCGCGCGTTGCACGTGAGCATTCGCGGCCCAGACAATCACAATCCCGCGGTCGCGCTCCCGCTCCGCAATCCATCGTACATTTGCGGCCAAGGCAGAATCCCGCGCGGCGGATGTCGGTGGCAGCTTCATCATGTACACCGTCTGCCGCGCGACTTCCACGAGCTGCCGCGCGCGCGCGTACTCATCGGTCGATGACTGTGCAGTGTAGGCTCGCCGCTTCGCATCCATCGTGCTCGCGATGCGGGCAAGCCCCGCGTCCAGTGCGGTGCGCGTCGCCGCGCTCAGACTGTCGTATCGGGCCTGCGCACTGGTCGGCCGGCCAATGCCCAAGCGAGTGGAGATCGGTTGAATGACCGTCTTTTCGCGCACCGCCGTCTCGCTGTCCACGACCGCGAGGTAGGACCACACCTCTGCGAGGACTGGATCGAGCGCGCCGCCACCACGGGCCATGTCAATGCCATAGAAGCGGACTCTTTGTAAGGCAGGCACCTTTGCGTTGTGTTCACGCAACCAGGCAAGTGCGTCACGAACTTCCAGATAGCTGCCGTCATTCGCGAACGGCATCCCTTCCGCAAAATCCGCCACCGTCGCAACGCCGAGAATCCAGCGGTTGAGTCGCTCGGCTTCCGCCATGCCCGTTTCCATCGCGAGCGCGCGGGCTCCCCTTCGCTCGACGAGATACTGCATCGCGCGCGCGCGAATGAGCGCGAGCTCCCGCATATGATGCGCCGTCTCACCCATTCCAACGACGTGCGCGTCGCCGACGATAGCATCGAGAGGCGCGAGTTCACCCACATTCGCCGTCGGCTCCACACCAGAAAGCGGACGGGACGCCCGCATGACCCATTCGCGTAGGCTGGACGCTTCCCTTTGTGAGTGAACAGAGGCGCAGCTTGCTGCCGCCGAAAGCACCACGGCCGCCATGCATGAAACGATCAGCGTATTCGATGCGCGCACGTGCTGCTTCATGGCTCGGGCTATTGATGTTGAAGGCAAATGGGAACCGCGGATGACGTCGCGCGAAGTCGCGGGGCAGCGGCAACAAGACACCGCTCCGGCCATCGGAGAGTGATCATGATGACCCATCGGCTTGGTATGTCGGCGATGTGATTTGCAGCCCGAGGCGCACTGACGTGTGTGCTGCCTGTTCGGTCCCACGGACGCGTACGACAGACCGACCCCCGTGACTTGCTGCTCGACCCCTGTAACGACTTCGCCCCCTCCAAGTTGTTCTTTGGAGGGGGCCAAGTGCACTGACTAGCTGCGTACCAACTTCTTGTAGGTCACGCGGTGGGGCTGATCGGCCTCAGCTCCCTTCCTGCGCCGTAGATCAGCGTCGTACTCCTTGAAGTTCCCTTCGAACCAAACGACTTCCGAGTTCCCCTCGAACGCCAGGATGTGCGTCGCAATACGATCGAGAAACCACCGATCATGCGAGATCACCACAGCGCATCCAGCGAAATCAACCAATGCCTCCTCAAGCCCGCGCAGAGTATCGACATCGAGATCATTCGTCGGCTCATCGAGCAGCAGCACATTGCCGCCTGACTTCAACAGCTTCGCGAGATGCAACCGGTTCCGCTCACCACCGGACAGATCACCGACCTTCTTCTGCTGATCCGTCCCGCGAAAGTTGAACTGCGATAGATAGGCCCGCGCATTGATCTCGCGATTCCCCACCATGATCTCGTCGCGTCCATCCGAGACTTCCTGATACGCCGTCTTGGTTCCGTCGAGCACGCGCCCCTGATCCACATACGCCAGCTCGACCGTCTCACCGATCTTCAGATCACCACCATCCGGCTTCTCTTCTCCAATCACCATTCGAAAGAGAGTCGTCTTGCCCGCCCCGTTCGGCCCGATCACGCCGACGATTCCACCACGCGGCAACGAGAACGTCAGGTCGTCGAATAACACCTTCTCGCCATACGCCTTCTTCAACCCCTTCGCGATGACGACGTCATTGCCAAGCCGCGGCGGAGGCGGAATCGTGATCTCGTGCTGGAGCACCTTGTCGCCGGTGTCCTGCGCCTCGAGCTCCTCGTACTTCTGGATACGCGCCTTGCTCTTCGCCTGCCGCGCCTTGGGCGCCATGCGCACCCACTCGAGCTCGCGAGCCAAAGTCCGCTGACGAGCCGACTCCGTCTTCTCCTCCACCTTCAAGCGCTCACGCTTCTGCTCGAGCCACGACGTGTAGTTGCCCTCGTACGGAATGCCCTTGCCGCGATCGAGCTCCAGGATCCACTTCGCGACGTTGTCGAGGAAGTAGCGATCGTGCGTGATGGCGACGACAGTTCCCGGGAAGTCGGCGAGGAAG
>JBDSTA010000403.1:0-10078 GCA_039928475.1 Gemmatimonadaceae bacterium
TGGAGCGGGTTGATGCGCTGCGCGTTGCCGCCGAGTGCCGAGAGTGCGTCGCGCATGGCGGCGAGGTCCACGACGGCGGGGACGCCGGTGAAGTCCTGGAGCAGCACGCGGGCAGTGCGGAAGGCGATCTCCTTCTCGACCTTCGCGGTGACGTCCCACGCGGCCATGGTCTCGACGTCGGCCTTCTTCACGAAGGCGCCGTCCTCGTTGCGGAGCAGATTTTCGAGGAGGATCTTGAGGCTGAAGGGGAGGCGCTCGCTCCTGCCTCCGGAAGACGCGCTGAGGGCGTCGAGCCGATAGATCGTGTACGATTTGCCCGCGACGTCGAGCGTCGCGCGGCTGCCGAACGAATTGAGTGAAGTCATTGCGGGTCTCTCGGTGCCGCCCGAGGTCCTCTGCCGCGGACGACTGTGGAGAACGGAGCCACTGCCGGAAGCACACGCTCGAACGGCAGGCTGGACGCAATGTACCACGGTTTGCGCGGGGATGCGGAGGGTGACGGGGCGGCGCGGGGTCTTAACGGATGCTGGTACCGGTCGTCACACGAACATCCGGCTCGATGCGGGGCCGCTCACTAGGGGGGATACATGGTACGTCTTGCACGTTGGGCTGGCGCCGCGATGCTGGTGGCCGGCAGTACGCTTTCCGCGCAGCAGCCCATGCGGGCGCAGGCGGGGCCGGGTGGCGGCGGGATGGGTCCGATGGCGGGTGCGTCGTTCCTGTTGTCGCACACGGGCGAGCTCCAGCTCACCGACCAGCAGGTCGTGCGACTCGCGGGGATCGCGCGTCGTGAGGGTTCGCGTCGCAAGGCGATGATGGACACGATGATGCGCAATGGCGGTGCGATGGCGATGCGTCGCGATACGGCGGGCCCGCGTCGTCCGGACCCGCAGATGATGGCGCGCATGACGCAGGCGCGCGACCAGATGCGGAACGACCTGAAGGAGGCGATCACGGTGCTGACGCCGGACCAGCAGGCGCAGGCGTGGACGATGGTGGCGGGTCGCGGCGGGAAGCGCCGGATGGGCGGTGGCGCGCGGGGCGGCGCGGCGGCGGGCATGATGGACCGGCAGGGTGGACAGCGTGAAGGGCGTCGCGGCGGGATGCGTCCCGGTGGCGGTGCTGGTGCTGGGGCCGGTGCGGGTGCGGGCGGAGTTCGTCCGAACGGGCTTGGACCGGCACGTGGTCGCGTGGGGCGGCCGGGTCGGCCGGTGGAGTGACGGCGGTTGGGAGGGGTCAGAGCCGGCGGTGTCTCTGACCCCTGTCAGCTCTGACCCCTGTCAGCTCTGACCCCTGTCAGCTCTGACCCCTGTCAGCTCTGACCCCTGTCAGCTCTGACCCCTGTCAGCTCTGACCCCGTTCTTGCCTGCCCACCCGCCACTGGTTAAACGCCCCCGTCAACTCCATCTTTGCCGCTCTCAGCAGTACTCTCATCGACGTCGGTGGACATGGATCTTCGGCAGCGCGTCCAGGACTCTCTCAGCGGGACGCACACCATCGACCGTGAGCTCGGTGGCGGCGGCATGTCACGCGTCTTCGTCGCCAGCGAAACCCGCCTCGGCAGGCAGGTCGTCGTGAAGGTCCTCGCGCCCGAACTCGCGGCCGCGATGTCCACCGAACGCTTCGAGCGCGAGATCCAGCTCTCCGCCTCGCTCCAGCAGGCCAACATCGTCCCCGTCATCTCCGCGGGTGACCTGGATGGCTTGCCCTACTACACCATGCCCTTCGTCGAAGGCGAGAGCCTTCGTGCACGATTGGCCAAGGGACCGATCGCGCTCGACGTCGCGATCGACATCCTCCGCGATGTGGCCAAGGCGCTTGCGTACGCACATGAGCGCGGCGTCGTGCACCGCGACATCAAGCCGGACAACATCCTGCTCTCCGGCCGATCCGCGGTGGTCGCTGATTTCGGAATAGCCAAGGCCATCGCGGCCGCACAGGAACGGCCCGCGGGTGCAACGCTCACGCAGCTCGGCACCGCGCTCGGGACGCCGGCCTACATGGCGCCCGAGCAGGCGGCGGGCGATCCCTCCACCGACCATCGCGCGGACATCTACGCCTACGGCTGCATGGGCTACGAGATGCTCGCCGGCCATCCGCCCTTTCACGGGCTCCCGCCACACAAGCTGATGGCGGCGCACATGAACGAGATGCCGCGCCCCATCGAGGAACTGCGGCCGGACTGTCCGCCGGCGCTCGCGCGCCTGATCACGCGTTGTCTCGCAAAGGATCCCGAGCGTCGCCCGGCACAGGCGGACGAGCTGTTGCACGAGCTCGCGGTCACGACGTCGGGGCCGAGTGCCGCGATGCCGTTCCATGGACGCGGTCTCTTTCTTCGCGCGATGGCGGTGTACGCCGCGGCGTTCATCGGCGTCGCGATCGTCGCTCGGCTGCTGATCTCCACGCAGGGCCTTCCCGAGTGGATCTTCTCCGGCGCGCTGGTCGTCATGGCGCTCGGTTTCCCGGTGATCCTGTTCACCGCATACGCGCAATATGTCGCGCGTCGGGTGGCACAGGCGACGCCAACGTTGACGCCGCGCGGCAGCATCGTTCGCCCGAGCGCCGCAGGCACGCTCGCGCAGATTGCCGTGAAGGCGAGCCCACACATGTCGTGGACGCGCACCGCGCGGGGCGGCGTCGCCGCGCTCACGGCATTCGCGCTGCTCGTGTCCGGATATCTCCTGCTGCGCGTGCTGGGCATCGGCCCATCGGGATCGTTGCTCGCGGCAGGGAAGTTGAGCGCGCAGGACAAGGTCATCGTCGCGTCCTTCGACGCGGCGAGCCGGGATTCCGCGCTCGGCGACGTCGTGGCCGTTGCGGTCCGCACGAACCTCGCGCAATCGCGCGCGCTCCAGCTCGTGCCGACGAGTGGAATCGTTGCGGCGCTGGAGCGCATGCAGAAGCCGGCGACGTCGCGGGTGGACCTGGCCCTGGCGCGCGACATCGCCGCGCGCGAGGGCATCAAGGCAGTGGTTGCGGGCAACATCGCATCAGCCGGTTCGGGCTTCATCATCACCGCGCGGCTCGTCAGTGCCGCCAAGGGTGACGAACTGGCGGTCTACCAGGAGTCTGCCGCCAGCGCCGCAGAGATCATCCCTGCGGTCGACCGGCTCACGAAGCAGTTGCGCGGCAAGATCGGCGAGTCGCTCAAGTCGGTCGCGGCCGCGCCGCCGCTTGCGCAGGTGGCTACGTCGTCGCTCGAGGCGCTGCGCTCCTACGCAGCGGGTGCCCGCGCAAACGATGTGGAAGGCGATTTCCAGAAGGCCATTCCGCTGTTCGAGGATGCGATCGCAAAGGACTCCGGCTTTGCGGCGGCATACCTGCAGCTCTCCACGACGCTGGCCAACCTCAACGTCCAGCCTGCCCGGCGCGATACGCTGCTGACCAAGGCGTACCAGCTGCGTGCGCGGCTCCCCGAGCTGGAACGCCACGACGTGGAAGGCGGCTACTTCTGGTTCAAGCGCGACCGGCCACGAGCCATCGCCGCCTATCAGCGCGCGCTGGCCATTGACTCGATGGACCCCGAGGCGCTGAACTCGCAGGCCGTCATCCTGCAGCAGTCGCAAGCACCCGAGCGCGCCATCCCATTGCTGCGACGTTCGATCGCCGCGGAACCGGAGAGCGGCATCATGTACGGCAACCTCGCGTACACGCTTCAGGAAGCGGGAAAGCTGGGCGAGGCAGATTCCGTGTACCGCGTGATGCACGAGCGGAAGATCGCGTACCCCACGCTGCGGCAGGAGGCAGGCTTGCTGTTCGCACGAGGCGAGCTCGATACGGCCGAATCACTCGCGCGGGCCGGCATGAAGATCCCCGGCTCAACACGTCCTCGCGCCCTGATCGGCTTCGTGCGGCTGGCAGCGCAGACACGTGGCCGCCTGCGCGAGGCGGACAGCCTGGGATACGAAAGTCGTACGCGAGAGGCGGCACTCGGGCGTGCGGTGAACCCGTACCAGCTCCCGTTGCGCACGGCACTCGACGACGCATTCCTCCGCGGCCAGAACCAGCGCGCCATCGCGCGGATCGATTCGGTCATTCATGCAGCGCCGCTGTCGGCGGCGTCGCCACCGGGAGCGATCCTCGATGCGGCCGCCAACTATGCCATGGCCGGTGCACCGGAGCGCGCGCGCCCGCTGCTCCAGATGTACGACGGTGCGGCAAAGGACTCAGTGAGTCGTGAGTCGTACGCGGGGCAACGTGGGTATGCGGAGGGCACGATACTGCTCGCCGAGCGGCGTGCAGACGAGGCGGTCCGGGTCTTTCGTCGCATGGACATCCAGCCAGACGGTCTACCGATCAGTTGCTCATTCTGCCTGCCGATCACGCTGGCACGTGCGTACGACCAGTTGAACCAGGCCGATTCCACGATTGCGAATCTCGAGCGCTACCTCGCAAACACGAGCGTCGGCCGCATCAACGTAGACTCGTGGTTTCTCGCCCCCGCGCACAAGCGCCTGGGCGAGCTGTATGAAGCGAAGGGTGACATGAAGCGCGCTGTCGAGCACTACGCCACGTTCGTCGACCTCTGGAAGCGCGCTGACCCCGAGCTACAGCCTAAGGCGGCGGAGGTTCGCACGCGAATCGAGCGACTGCGCCGAACGCTGCCTCGCTGACGGTCAGCTCTTTCGGCTAGCCGCCAGCTGTGCCAGCCGCCGTCTTGCGTCGGCAACAGCCGGCTGCAATTCCGGATCGGCATTCTTCCACAGCTCGACGAACTTCGTCAGGTGCGACACCGCGCGCTCGTTATCGCCGCGCGCCTGATACAGCTCCCCGAGCCGCTTGTGAGTGCCAGCGAGATAGTAACCGTCCAGGTCCAGGCGGCTGTAGAACGGCGTCCCCACATAGGCCTCGAAGTGCGCGATCGCCGAGTCGGGCTGGTTCGCGAGGTCGAAGGCGCGGCCGAGGTTGGCGTGCACAGACAATGGGTTCTCGTTTCGCGGAAAACCGTCCGCGAGGAGGTCGCCGCGACGGTACTCCGGGATGGCCTCGGCGAAGCGCCTCTCCGCGAGTGCGATGTCCCCGAGCGCTTCATGCACGCGCGCCATGCGCCCCCGGTAATACGCCGTATCCTTGATGGCCGCGAACTGCGCGAGCATCGCCCGGGCGCGTGCCGGTTGTTCGAGCGAGGCGTAGACACGCGCAAGGTCAGTGTATGGACGGTCCTGCTCCGCGAGCTCCGCCAGGGGATGTGCCGCGAGCGCAGCATCGATCTTCGCGGCTGCACGAGTTGGCTGCTTGCGCAGCCATCCATCCATGAAGGCGAGCCACATGCTGTCGACGATGGCCGGGCTCGAATTCCCGACGGCCCTGGCGAAAGACATCTCCTCGTGGTACGCGCGCTCGGCCTCGTTCACTCGTCCCCACGTCCCCATCAGCGCGAGGCGTCCGCTGGCAGTCGCGTCCTTCACGCCGTTCGACTTCGTTACCCGCTGCACGCTGTCGACGATGGTGAGCGCGCGCTCCAGATTCCCTGCGTTCACCGCCACATAGAACATGTGCGCCACGAGTGAAGGCGAATTGGGAATCTTCTTCGCCTCGAGGGTCGTGAACGAGTCGACCGCGGCGGCCTTGCCCTGATTGATCAACACGAGGATCAGGTTCGGCAGCGGGATCATGTTGTCGGCATTCTGCCGCATCGACGTGCGGTACAACGACTCCGCCTTGACCCAGTCGCGCATGCGCGCGTAGAACACGCCCAGGTTGTTCGCGCCGTACTGCGAATCGCCCCTGGCGATCAGCGCCGAGTAGGCGAGCATCGCCTTCGGGCGATCGTGGCCGGGCCCGCTGCCGAAGTAATAACCTTCAGCGAGGTACCGCTCATTCTCGGTCAGGCGCCCGCGGAGTTGATAGGCCTTGGTGACCGCGGAGTCGCTTGCCGAGACGGGGTATCCGCCATTCACCAGCGCGGTGCCAAGCTTTCTCCACGCGGTGGCAAAGCCGGTGTCGATGGCAACGGCGCGGCGAAGGAGCGGGATGGCCTTGTCGAAGTCGTGCTCGCGATCGAAGGCGCGTGCACCCTCCGTGTAGGCCTTCAAGGCGTCGTACGACGCCGTCGTCACCTGCGCGAGCGGCGGACTCGCCTGCACGCTCTTGAGCGACTCGCCAATCTTGCCGCGGAGCTTCCGCGTGACTTCATCGACACCAGCCACGAGCTGGCTCGGGCCGTCCACCGTGGTCTGGAACGATGCGAGCACGGTGCCCGAGTCGGAGGACACCAGGCGCAGGGCGATGACGAAGCCGCTTCCGAGTCCGGTGACGTCGCCGGTGACGATGGCCTTCACACCCTCGCGCTGCGCGAGCTGGCGCGCGAGAGTGAGGTCGAGCTTCGCGGTGGGCGGCTGCTGCATGCGCGTCAGCGCCGCGGCCACGCGTGCGGGGTTGTAGAGGGTAACCGACTGCGAGCTCGTGAGGTTCGCACGCACACCCTCGGCGACCACGCTCCCGACGCTCGAGTCGGCGTGGCTGACGGCGAAGTCCGAGACGAGGATGACGTCGCGCTGGTTGAGGGCTCCGGCGGCGAAGAGCGAGCCGGCCGGTCCGATACCGAAGGCGCGCAGCATCATGAACACGACGATGAGCGCGACGAAGCCACTCACGGCATAGACACCGCCGCGCGTCGTCCTCCTCCACGACACATGCGGGCTCGCCTTGAGCGCGAGCGTCGCCATGGTGCCCTGCGGTGCATTGGTGGAAGGAGTGTGGAGCAGCGTACGCCGGGTGACGCGCTGCACGTAGCCCGTGAAGAGAATGACTGGTAACCCGAGCGCCATCACCATCAGTGCACCGGGCAGCACCCACTCGGGAAGGCCGATGGTGATGGTGGCGGCCTTCGCGATCGCCGCCACCGCGACCACTGCCGCCGCGTAGAGCACGAGCGCCCTGCGAAACGCACCGGGCGTATACATCAACACCTGCGGAAGTGCCGTCATTCCGCCGCCGCTCGTCACGCCATTCAGCACGGAGATGATGTCGGCGGCACTCTGCGGACGCGCGGCCGGATCCTTCTCCAGGCAGCGCATCACGAGGGCGGTCACTTCCGCGGGAGCATCCGGACGCAGTTCGCCCAGCGCAGGCGGAACCTCGGCCATGTGGGCGGCGAGCATGCGCGCCGGAGGGCGTCCGTGGAACGGTGGCGTGCCCGTGAACAGCTCGAACGCGAGGCATCCCAGCGCGTAGATGTCGGCGCGATGATCGACGTCGGGATCTCCCGCGGCCTGCTCGGGCGCCATGTAGGCCGGCGTGCCGATCGAGGTGCCGAGCTGCGTCAGCGTCTCGCCGTCCGCGCGATTGCGCGAGGCACTGAGTGCCTTGGCGATCCCGAAGTCCGTGACGACCGCAGTGCCGCCCGAGAGCAGCACGTTGTCCGGCTTGATGTCGCGGTGCACGATGCCACGCTCGTGCGCGTACTGAAGCGCGCGCGAGATGTCGCCGAGCGTGCGGATGATGTCGGAGATGGAGAGCGGAGGCGACTGCGAGAGGCGGTGCCGCAGCGACTCGCCCTCGACGAAGGGCATGGTGTAGTACGGCAGCCCATTCGTCTCGCCCGTGGAGAGCACGGGGACGATGTTCGCCTGCTGGAGCGAGGCGGCCATGCGGATCTCGCGCTCGAACCTGTCGGCGCTGATGCCGGCCGCGAGCTCCGGCGAGAGGACCTTGATGACGACGCGCCGGCCAAGTCTCGTCTCGTCGGCGACGAAGACGCGGGACATGCCGCCGCCCCCGAGCTCGCGGTCAATCGTGTAACTGCTGCCCAGCGACGATTGTACCTGCCCCTTGAGCTCGCTCATGGGGCAAAACTACGGGCCGCGGGACGTTTCCGCGAGCTTACGGTGCCGGCGCCACGTGCACCGTGGCATAGTCGCGCCCCGCCATCACGACGACCTTGAGGTACAGCACACCGCCCGACAGGAAGTACTTGTCGCCGCTCGACGACGCGAGATCGGCGAGCGTGGCTGCCGCCGTCACCTTGTTCCCCGTGTAGTAATCGCGATACACGGTCACGCTGGAGCCGGAGTATGGAAGCGACACGCGCACCCAGTCGCCCGGCTTCACGCCCGAAAGCCCGATGCGCGGCTGTGTGAGCGGGCTCGCGATGGCGACGGAGTAGCTGCGCGCGAGCGGCACCGAGAGTCGCAGAGACGCCAGGCTGTTGCCAGAGCCCGCGAGCGCGAGCGCCGCACCGTCGTCGCGCGTGACCGTGGCCGGAGCGGGATTCTCTCCCGCAGCAGCGCTAATCACTTCCAGCCGGCCGAACGGAGTGCTGCACGCATAGGCGTTCCACTCCGTGTGCGCATCGCAACCGGAGGTGATCAACAGCGGCACGTTCGCCGCGACGTAGCGGCCCGCTGCGCCGGTGACCGTGCCGTCCTTGTCGAGGAAGACGGCAGCCTTGTCGCCGTCCTTGGTGGCGACAGGATTCTCGATGAACACCGGATTCGCGTTCACGTAGCGCGCGCCCTCGGCGAAGTTGAGCGTGCTGAGGGGAAAGGCATTGCTGCGATTGAAGCCGAACGCGCTCGCGGGACCCCTCGCGGAGGAGACGTAGTTGGCGAAGGTGACGCGCTGCGCGCCGACAGTGCCGTCGTAGTACTCGAACCCGCGCACCGGGAAGCCGGTGGGGAATGCGGTGGCGTTGTTCGCGGTCTCGCCGACGAGCAATGCGTCCTGGAGATATGTGTCGTTCGCGGCGAAGGTCGCCCCGATGCCATTGTCGGCGAGCACCGCATTGGTGACGCGAAGGCCAGAGCCGCGCAGCCACACCGCGCGGCCGCGATGCTTGTACGCCAGGAAGTCGTGGAAGTCCGCAGGAACCACCGCCGATGTCACCGCGGGATCCACGCGCGGCGCGTAGCTGGTAGTCTCCGTGGTTCCGTCGGGCATCGGGCCGTCGTCGACGTTGAGCGCGCCGCTCTTGTTGGAGTGCGCGACGTTGCCGGAGAACTCGCGCAGCGCGATGTGGCGCGGCCACACGGTGGCGGTCGTGCTGATGCCGGTCGGGTGATTGGGAAGCGCGTACCAGAAGCCAAAGCCGTTGGAGCCCGCGGCCACGTTGCCGCGCACGATGTTGTCGGGATTGGTGATCCAGAACGTCGCGGGCCGGCTGTCGGATGCGAGCAGGCGTTCAGTCGCCGCGGGCACGCGTCCGAGCACGCCGAGGTTGCCGACGATATTGTTGCGCGCCTCGATGCCGTCCTCGAGGAAGTAGCCGTGTCCCAGGTGGTCGTGGCAGACGTTGCCTTCCACGGACGCCGCGTGCGATCCGTGCACCGTGATGCACCGGTTGAAGCTCTTCCAGATGCTGTTGTTCCTCGCGTACTGACCAGTGACGTCGTCAGCGACGTGCCAGTGGATGGGGTAGCGCGCGAGCGCGAACTTCTGGCCGACGAGATAGAGCGCGGTGCCCTCGACGCGCATCGTCGCACCGTGGTATGCGATGATGTGCGCGCAGAAGCCCGTGTTCGCGCACGCGCTGTCGCCGCGGAACTGCACGTTGCGCGTGAGCAGGCCCACCTCGCCGCGCTCGTCCACCGCCTTGCCGGCAATGGTCTGCACCGTTCCCCAGTGGGCGTACTTCAGCGGTGCAGAGAGTGTGATCCGAGTCCCGTTGACCGCGGAGACGAGTGCCTCATCGTATTGCGTCGGCTCGAAGTCGGTGGCGGCGAGCACGATGCGGTCGCCGGCGCGCCAATCGGCCTGTCGCTCCAGGGTGATGTCGGTCGCACCGGCCGCCGCGGTGGCAGCGAGGCGCGTCCAGCCCATGCGCGGCTCGCCATGCAGGTCGAGCGTGCCTCCGGACAGCACGGCCAGCGCCTTCGTCATGAGCCCGAGGTCAGGCCCGGTTGTCGAGGCTGCGCCGCTCAACGTGATGATTGCCTTCTGCATGAACGGCGACGTCTCCGTCCCCACCCGAAGCGTACCCGTGACCTCGATGCGCTCGGCGGTGAGCGCAAGGTCGCGGCGGTCGAACTCGAGCGCGCCCTTGATCACCAGCGCCTTGAGCGGCGGCGGTGAGACGTCGAGCAGGATCGACGTGCCGGCAGGGATCGCGACGTCGGCGCCCGCGGCCGGCACGACGCCC
>JBDSTA010000404.1:0-5638 GCA_039928475.1 Gemmatimonadaceae bacterium
GACTTGATGAACGTGCAGCCCGCGCCCTGCGCGCGGTGCACGGCGTAGATCCCGGAGGGCTGGTAGATCACGCCCGGCACGAGTCCGGCGCGGAACTCCGCGCGCACCTCTTCCACGTCGCGATTCATCTTCTGCGCGTACGTCGTGGCCATGCGCATCGCGGCCTTGTTGCACGCGAGCACCACGGCGCCGCTGGCGAGCAGCCCCTCGATGGACGCTTCTGGCGGCACGATGCCCTTCTCCTCGCGCTTCGCGAAGGGATTGCGCACTGCATCCGCGTTCGTGACGGGATCCTTCACCTTCGTCCGCTCGCCCAGCGCGTACTTCTCCCACATGGCGTCGTTGAGCGCGAGCGGCGTCCCCGCGTGACGCAGGACGACGACGGGCACGGTGTCCGACGGCGCCGTGTCGAACTGCTCGTGATAGCCCTGCATGAAGAACGTCGCGTGCATGAGTGCGAGCCCGTCCTCGACGCCAGGCGAGTCGAACACCGCCTTGTACTTCGCGGCGGAGACGCGGCGCGCCCAGCTGTCGTCGAATGGCGCCGCGCGCATCGGCTGCGCCTCGGCGCGCGCAAAGGGTACCAGGGCGCTCGCCGAGAAGGCCACGCCGGCGGTGGCCATCTGTGCGAGGAAGTCGCGGCGGTCTGAGCCGGAATTGGAGGCGTCGGTCATGGTTGCAAGCTGACGACGACACCGGCTACTGCGCAAGCACGGCGGTCGCGTTTTCCCGTGCCACCCGAGTACCTTCTGCCGATGTTACCCGTGGACGCTGAATGACTCCGAACCGCTGGCTGATCACGGCGCTCTCGTTTGCCGCCACGATCGGAGTCTCCATCTACATGATCGCCGGTTGGTCGCAGCAGGGCGCGACGCTGTCGCTCCCTCCGCGCGCGCACCTGCTCGCGCTGCTCGCCGTGCTGGTGGAAGTGCTCGCGCGCGCGTTCAAGATCCGGTGGAGCGCGCGCGCCGCGGGCATCGAGCTCAAGCTCTCCACGGCCGCCCGCACGTGCCTCGGCGGCGACTTCGCGGCGGCGATCACCCCGGCGCGCACCGGGGCGGAGCCGGCGCGCTTCTTCGTGCTCGCCGAGGCGGGGCTGCCGTCGTCGAGCATCCTCATCATCCTGTACGCCGAGCTGTTCCTCGAGGTGTTCTCGCTCGCCGCGGTGGTGCACGCGGTCGCGCTCATCTTCCGGCATGCGGGCGCGGTCGTCTTCACGCTCGTGGGCATGGTGGGCGCGTATGCGGCGGTGATCATCGGCATCGGCGCGCTCGCCTTGTTCCTCTCGCGCCGGAACGCCAACGGCCCGCCGCCGCGCTGGGCGCGCAGGTTGCGCCTGCATGCGGGCCGGTGGCGCACGATCCAGCGCGCGCTCCGGAAGCTGCGCTCCACGATCGACTCCGTGGAGCGTGTACGGCGTGGCGCGGCGTTGAGCGCGTTCCTCGCGTCCGTGGTGCACGTGGGCATCCGGCTCACGGTGCTGCCGGCGCTGGTGTTGACGAGCGTCCCCTCGGCGCCGCTCGCGCCCCTCGCGCTCTGGCCGCTCGGCTTCCTGTACGGCGCGGCGGTGGTGCCGGCGCCCGGCGGCGGCGGCGCGGTGGAGATGGCATTCCGCGCGGCGCTCGGCGGCGCGATCCCGGCGCAGCTGTTCGGCGCGGCGCTGGTGTGGTGGAGGTTCTACACGTTCTACATCTACATCCTGCTCGGCGCTCTTGCGGCCGGCAGCACCGTCCTGCGGGCGATCCGCAAGACGGAAGACTATGAGGTCGAGGTGGAAGAAGCGTTGTAGTTTCGCGGGCCTCCCATCGGTTTAACCACAGAGGACACGGAGGAAACAGCAACAGAAGAGGACACAGAGGACCGGCGGGCGTGCACTCTGATATTTTCGCGCCGATTCAGGACGCCAGGAACTTTGAACCGCGGAGGACGCAGAGGTCGCGGAGGATTTCGCAAGTGATTTCCCTCTGCGTCCTCTGCGGCTCTGCGGTGGAAAAAAAAGACGAAGTCGCTCGTAATGCGTGCACTGCTCGTCTCGCAACGACAAAGGCCAGAGAGAAGGTCTTCCTCTGTGGCCTCTGTGTGCACTCTGTGTCCTCTGTGGTTCCCCGGTCAGCCTTACAACAATGCCGTCTCCTCGATCCGGACATCCGACGGCAGTGAATCGCCCGGGAAATACGCATTGTGCACGTACTGCCGCACCATGCGCTGCGTGTTGAAGAAGCTGCCGTTCAGCGCGATCGCCGAGCGCATCACTTCCGCGTAGGCGAAGGGGAGCCCGTAGAAGAGCGGCAGGATGACGCGCTCCAGCTTGATGTAGAGGTCGAGCGCGTCGCGCGACGGATCCTCTGCATCCGGCCCGCCGATGGACCAGCCGGTCACGCCCTCCACGTGGCCCTCGACCCACCATCCATCCAGCACGCTGAATGACGGCACGCCATTCATCGCCGCCTTCATGCCGCTCGTACCCGACGCCTCGAGGGGCTTCATCGGGTTGTTGAGCCAGAGGTCCACGCCCGCGACCATCTTCGCCGCGAGGGCCATCTCGTAGTTCTCGAGGTACACGACCTCCACGAGCCCGTGCAGGCGCTCGTCGGCCGCATAGATGCGACGAATGAGCTCCTTGCCCCCGCCATCGTGCGGATGCGCCTTGCCGCCGAACACGAGCTGCATCCTGCCGACGGAGCGCGCGATGGACGCGAGGCGCTCGACGTCGCTGAAGATCAGGTCGGCGCGCTTGTACGGCGTGGCGCGGCGCGCGAAGCCGATGGTGAGCACGTTCGGGTCGAGCGCGACGCCCGAGCGCGCCTTCACCTCCGCGATGAGTGCCGCCTTGCTCTGCGCGTGCGCCTCGCGGATCTCCTGGAGCGGGATGCTCACCGCATAGCGGAGATACAGGTTGTCGCGACGCCACTCCGGAATGCGGCGGTCGAACAGCTCGGCGAATCCCTCACCCGTCCACGTCGTGGCGTGCACGCCGTTCGTGATGGAGTTGATCGGGTAGTCGGGGAACATGCCGCGCGACACATCGCGATGACGCATCGCCACGCCGTTCACGAACCGCGTGAGGTGCAGCGCGAGGTGCGTCATGTTCAGCATGCCCTCGTGCACGCCGCCGGAGCCTTCCAGCAGCGCGACACGCTCGTCGCCGAGGACGGCGCGCACGTTCTCCAGCGGAAACTTGTCGTGGCCCGCGGGCACGGGCGTATGCGTCGTGAACACGCACCGCTGCCGCACCGCCTCGAGGTCCGCGTCGTCCAGCTCGTAATGCGCGCGGCCATTGAGCTGGCGCTCGAGGAGCTGGAGCGTGAGCAGCGCCGAGTGTCCCTCGTTGAGGTGGTAGATCACGCCGGCGTCGTAGCCGATCGCCTGGAGCATGCCCGCGCCGCCCATGCCGAGCACGATCTCCTGGCAGAGACGATAGTGCTCGTCGCCGCCGTAGAGCGTGTCGGTGAGGTGACGGTCGGACTCGGCGTTCTCGTCGAGCATGGTGTCGAGCAGGAACACCGGCACTTCGTGGCCGCGCACACCGCGCACCGAATAGCGCCACGCGGCGACGTGTACCGTGCGCCCCTCGATGGTGACGGTCGTCCGCGCATCGACGCGCTCGAGCACTTCCTCGGGACTCCACGACACCGGCGACTCCGTCTGGTGTCCCGTATCGTCGAGGTGCTGGTGGAAGTAGCCCTTCCGGTGCAGGAGCGTCACGGCGACGAGCGGCACGCCGAGGTCGGCGGCGGAACGCAGCGTGTCGCCGGCGAGGACGCCAAGTCCACCGCTGTACGTGGGGATCGCCTGCTCCAGGCAGATCTCCATGGAGAAGTACGCGACGGTGGAACGCGTGACACCAAGCGGCATGAATTCCTCGATCTATGTCGATGTGCGGACTTCGACCTGAAGTCCGCACACGGGCAGGCCTGCGGGATGAGGGAATTCTACCCCACGGACGCCGCGGTTCAACTGATCGACTATTCGTATCACGATCATTCCGCGACGAGTACCGCGACCGGCAGTATCCCGAATGCGTCGCGCAGGGCGAGTCCGTCGTCTCCGGCGACGACGCGCGTCCCGTGCACGGCGCAGCGCCACGCGCCGCGAATGTCGAGCCGCGTGTCGCGCCAGGCGTCGCCCGCGGGGGGAAAACCCAGCGCCGCCGTCCGGCGCGCGACCACGACGACGACTTCTCTCCCCTCGGCCCGCCGGCGGAACGCGAAGATCCGGCCGGCATGCTCGCCGCTCGCCGCCACGCGCTCGAAGTCGCCGTCGGCGAAGAGCGCCGCCTCGCGACGGCGCAGCGCCAGCAGGTCGCGGGTGAGCAGCATCTTCAGCTCGCCGGCGCGCAGCTCGTCGCGCCACTGCGTGAGGGTCGTCCCCCGATCCTCCACCGCAGCAACCATCGCGGCCACTCGCTCACGCTCGGGCCAGTCCACCGGGCGGCGGTTGTCGGGGTCCACGAGCGCTGCGAACCAGAGCTCGTCGCCCTGGTAGATGTCCGGAACACCAGGCGCCGTGAGGTGAGCGACCAGCCGGCCGAGTGCGGTCCACATCGCCTGTGGAGCGAGCAGGGCGACGAAGGTGCGCACCTCGTTGAGGAAGGTCGCACTCGCGTCGCGGTCGAGGATGCGCGCGACGTACTCGCCGATGGTGCGTTCGTACTCCTCGTCGGGGTTCGTCCAGCTGGTGCTCACCTTCGCCTCGCGGAACGCCTTCTGGAGGTAGGCGGTGAGGCGCTCGCGCAGCTCGTCGAGCCATGCCGTGCCCACGAGGCTCGCGGAGGTGAGCGGCCACACGCCCACGAGCGACTGATGGATGAAGTCGTCGTCAGCGCGCGTCGGGCCGGGCAGCACGCGCAGGTCGCGATGCAGGCGACGCCAGCGTCGCATGGCGCGCGCCCACTCGCGATCGTGCTCGCTGATGGCGTCGATGCGCGCCCGCGCGTCGGCGCTGCGCTTCGTGTCGTGCGTGTTGGTGGCGTTGAGCGACCGCGGATGGAGCGTGGCCCGCTCGCGCAGGCGTGCCGCGAGGCGGTCGACCGCGCCGTCCAGCGGGACGCCGGGATCGCCGCCAACCTCGTTGCGCGACGCAAGCGGCGCGTAGGCGTAGAGCGCCGTGTCCTCCACGCCCTTGGCCGCGGCGGGCCCCGTGAGCTGCTGCCAGCGAAGCACGAACGACATCCGTGCGCGCGCCATCTCTGCGTCCGCGTCGAACCACAGGCCAAGCAGCGACTCGTCGAGCGCGTCGAGCGCCGTTGCGTCGACCTGCTCGTCGGCACGCACCTGGTCGATCGCGCGACGAAGCACCGCGCGATCTCGCACACCCGCCTCGGGACGCTCGGCATCGATGTACGTGCGGTAGACGCCGAGCGCGGCCACCACCTCGACGATGGCGCGCGCGTAGTCGGCCACGGGACGCACGGGCCACTTCGCGCGGCGCGCCACGATGGCGAGCATGGGCGCGATGCGGCGCACGTCGGCGTTGAGCGTACCGCGCAGCACGCGCCGCTTCGCATCGAGCGAGACGTGCGGGAAATCGAACGACACGCGTTCCCCGCGATAGCGCTTCTCGATCGCCGCGTGGCCGGCCGGCTCGATGAAGATGTCCTCGAGCGCCGTCATGATCTCGTAGCCCGTCGTGCCGTCCA
>JBDSTA010000405.1:0-9772 GCA_039928475.1 Gemmatimonadaceae bacterium
ATACAACGGGCGCGCGGGGCAGACCAGCGTGCCGATTCCCAGGGCCGATGCAGCCGTCGTCATCGACGGACGGCTCGACGAGGGCGTATGGCGCACGGCCGCGGTGCTCAACGGCTTCTCGACGTACCAGCCCGTGGACGGACGACCCGCGCCCGACTCCACGGAAGTGCGCGTGTGGTACTCGGCAGATGCGATCTACTTCGGCATCAAGGCGTACGCCGATGCGGGCACCGTCGCGGCGACGCTCGCGGACCGCGATCGCATCGCGGCCGACGACAACATCGAGCTCCACCTCGACACCTTTCACGAGCGCAACCGCGCATTCGTCTTCATCGTCAACCCCCTCGGCGTCCAGGCCGACGGCACAAAGAGCGAAGGTGGCGGCTTCATTCCCGGATCGAACGTCGGGCCCGGCCAGAACGACCTCAGCGCGGACTTCACCTGGGAGTCGCGCGGGCAGGTGACCCCGTACGGATATGAGGTCGAGGTCCGCATTCCCTTCAGCAACCTCCGCTACGCCTCGCGCGGTGTGCAGGAGTGGGGGCTGCAGGTCGTGCGTCATGTGCAACGCAACGGCTACGAGGAGACCTGGACGCCGGCGCGGCGAGCGTCGGCGTCGTTCATCGCGCAGTCGGGAACGTTGACGGGGCTCACCGGCATGCGCCACGGACAGATCGTGGAGCTCAACCCGGAGTTCACGAACACGACGCGCGGAGCCGCGTGCTGCGCCCCTGCGGTCGACGAATGGAAGTACTCGTCGCACGCGCAGCTCGGCGGCAATGTGCGCTGGGCGATGGGCAGCAACTTCGTGCTCAACGGAACGGTGAAGCCGGACTTCTCGCAGGTGGAGGCCGACGCGACGCAGATTGCCGCGGACGAGCGGTTCGCGCTCTTCTATCCGGAGAAGCGGCCGTTCTTCGTGGAGGCGCTCGACCAGTTCAACGTGCCGAACCAGCTCGTGTACACGCGCACCATCGTGCAGCCGGACGGTGCAGCGAAGCTCACGGGCAAGATCGGCAAAAGCGACATCGCGGTACTCTCGGCGGTGGACGCGCCGGGGCTCACGCCCAGGGGCGAGCGACCGGTGGTGGACATCGTGCGGCTGCGGCAGGGAATCGGTGAGCAGTCGCAGGCCGGCCTTCTATACAGTGACCGCGTCGGTGGCGGGCGCGAGAACCGCGTGGTGGGCGCAGACGCGAAGTTCGTGTTCAAGCGCATCTACTACGCGCAGTTCCAGGCCGTGCAGAGCTTCACGACGCTCAACGGCGTGTCGACGTCGGGGCCGATGTGGGAAGCGGTCGTGGACGCGACGAACCGCGCGTGGGGCTTCCACTACAACGTGCTCGGCATCCATCCGGACTTTCGCGCGGACAACGGCTTCGTCCCGCGCACGGGTTACGTGAAGCCGAACGCCGCGAACCGGTTTACCTGGTACGGCAAGCCGGGCGCACTCGCCGAGCGCTTCAACGTCTTCGCGACGGCGAACGGCATCTGGAAGTACGACGACATCCTCGAGGGGCGCTCGTTGCTCGAGGACGCCCTGAGTGCGCAGATGCAGCTCACGGTGCGTGGCGGATGGAACGTTGGGTTCACGCCAAAGCTCGCGAGCTTCGCCTTCGATCCGGCGGACTACAGGAACTACGTGGCCTTCAAGCCGAGCGACCGGATCTCGACGCTCGTGGGCGCGTTCAGCATTGCGACGCCGCAGTTCCAGAAGTTCGCGGCGTCGGCGTCCACGTCGTACGGGAACGATGTGGACTTCCTGGAGACGTCACGCGTGCGCCGCCTCGACTTCGGCGCGGGGCTCGACCTGCGCCCGAGCGACCGGCTGCGCGTGAATGCGACGTATTCATCCACGTCATTCACGCGGCGTGCGACGGGCCAGCGCTCCGCATTCGCGCGCATCCCGCGAGTGAAGGCCGAGTACCAGCTGGCGCGGCCGCTGTTCGTGCGGGTGGTGTCGCAGTACACCGCGACGCGGCGCGAGGCGCTGCTCGACCCGCGCACGGGTGCGGTGATCGTGCTGGGGAATGCGGCGTCACGTGCGAGCTCGTCGAACTCGCTGCGCACTGACCTGCTGCTCTCGTACCGGCCAGCGCCGGGCACGGTGTTCTTCGTCGGCTACGGCGGCAACCTGAACGAAGAGGATCCGCTGGCGTTCACGCGGCTGCGCCGCACGGCGGACGCCTTCTTCGTGAAGGGCAGCTACGTGTTCAGGCTGCCGGTATGGTGAGCGGCAGCGGCGTCAGGTGCCGTCGGTACCAGCGAGGCGCTTGACGAGCGTGGCGAGCTCCGTGCGGCGACGCGTGAGCTCGACCTCATGCTCGCGCACGAAGCGCACGTTCGCGGCATTCGCCTTCATCTCGCGCGTGAGGGAGTCCGCGTCGTCGAGCGGGCGCGACTTCACGACACCTGCCGCGAGCTGCGACTGCATCATGGACATGGTGACGAGCACGTACTCGCGCGGCGTGATGCCGGCCTCACGCACGGCCGCGAGGTAGACGGGGTCCTTCTCGACGCGCGAGGTGAGGTCGTCGAGCGTGGCGTCCGGCACCGTGGCCGCGTCGCTGCGGGCGAGCTCCGCCTCGCGTTCAGTGGGCGACAGCGCGGCCATCTTGTTCAGCAGGTTCTGCTGCGCCGAGAAGAACTTGTTGACGTTGTCCATGGTGAGGACGTACGCGTTCACTTCGGCGAGCTGCTGCTGGAAGGGCTGCGAGGTGTTGGAGACTGGCGCGGGGGCCGCACTGTCGGCGGCATCCCCATCGCCTGCACCGCATGCCGTGACGATACAGAGCGCGAGGATTGGGATGCGTCTGGTCATGGCGGGCAATGGGAAGGAAATCGTCGGGATGCGCGGGGCGCGTCACCGAAACGAGTATTCTAAGCGGTGCGGCGTTACCCGCAATACGTGCGGGAGCCGGAAGTAACGGCGCGCGCCCGATCAGACGTCGAACGGGACACGCGCCGCTCCCCCCAGGGACTCAGGACTGGATGCGTTCCGCGAGGTTGCCGACGATGGGCGCCTTCCAGCTGTCGCCCTGATAGGCGCGCCACATGAAATAGAGCCACAGCGCGAGGCTCCCGGCGCTGAGCGTCAGGGAAAGCACCAGCGCGACGAGCCAGCCGATGAGCGGGATGAAGGCGAGGATGCCGCTGACGACGCTCAGGACGATGCTCGCCACGATGAGAACGAGCGCCGCCGCCGTGGACTGCGCGGCATGGAAACGGACGAACTGGTTTTCCTTCTCGAGGACGAGGAAGGCGACGCCAGTGATGGGGCCGAGCGAATACGCGAGGGCGCCGGCAAGGTTGGGGTCGAGGCCGGAAGCGGTGGTGGTTCTTGGCTGGGGGGACATTTTCTGGGGGGTGAAGGATTCTTCCCCGGAATGTGGCTGGGCCCTCTTAATGACCCCTTATATGGCGCTGCATAAGCGCTTATACGGGGGCTTAGCGGGGGGATTTCAGTGACGCACGTCGGTAACTGCGGGCGTCGGCTCGGATCGGACGTCGGATCGGATGTCGGATCGGATCACTGGCCTGTCAGGCCGTAGCACAGTTTGCTCACGCGGTCTGCCCTCACGGCGAAGTGGGTGTACTGGGCTGGGGTGATGGTCTTCGTGTTCTTCGCGCGGATGAGCTGGCCCTCCACCTCCTTCGACGACGCATACGCCATCTCGGCGTACCGGCGAAAATCGAGAGGTGAGAGCTTCGCACAGCATTCGACGAGGCAGTCCGCCGTCGAACCGGCCGCCTTGAGGATCTGGCGGCGCAGGCCCGGAAAGGCGTTCCGGCGCCGAACCGTAAACACGGCGTACAGGTCGCTCGCGAGCGAATCGGCCTCCTGCCAGGCGATGAGCTTCCTGAAGTCTCCCATGCACGCAGCATAGCAGCGACGGACTAACCAGCCGTCACCACAACAGCGCACATATCATCGTCCGACGTCCGACGTCCGACGTCCGACGTCCGAGCCGACGCCCGCAGTTACCGACGTGCGTCACCGAAAACGCCGTGGCATCTACTTCAAATGTGCCTTCAAAAACTTCCCCGTGTGCGATGCCTTCGAGGCCGCGATCTTCTCCGGCGTTCCCACCGCCACGATCTCGCCCCCGGCATGGCCGCCTTCCGGCCCCAGGTCGATCACGTGATCCGCCGTCTTGATCACGTCGAGATGATGCTCGATGAGGATCACGGTGTGCCCCGTATCAACCAGCCGGTTCAACGACTCGAGCAGCCGCACGATGTCGGCGAGGTGGAGCCCCGTCGTCGGCTCGTCCAGGATGTACAGCGTGTGCTTCGAGCGCTGGAGGCGCGACAACTCCGACGCGATCTTCACGCGCTGCGCCTCGCCACCTGACAGGGTCGTCGACGACTGGCCGAGCGTGAGGTAGCCGAGCCCGAGCTCGAACAACACCTCGATCTTCTTGCCAATCGCCGGCTCCGACGCGAAGAACGCCACGCCCTCCTCGACGGACATGTTCAGCACGTCGTCGATCGTCTTGCCACGCACGAGCACCTCGAGCGTCTCCGCGTTGAAGCGTGCGCCCTTGCACGCGCCGCAGGTGACCTCGACGTCGGGCATGAAGTACAGCTGCGTGGTGATCACGCCCTCTCCCTGACACTCCTCGCAGCGGCCACCCTTGACGTTGAAGCTGAAGCGACCGGCCTTGTAACCGCGCTCCACGGCGAGCGGCGCCTGCGTGAACAGCTCGCGAATGTTGTCGTAGAAGCCGATGAACGTCGCGGGGTTCGAGCGGCTGTTGCGGCCGATCGGCGTCTGGTCGATGCTGACGACCTTGTGGACGTGCTCCATGCCGTCCACGCCGTCGTGCGCACCGGGGAGCGTGCGTGTGTCGACGAGCTTCTTCCAGAGCGCCTTGTACAGGATGTCGTTGACGAGCGTGCTCTTGCCCGAGCCACTCGCGCCGGTGATCGCGATCAGCTTGCCGAGCGGGAACTCGACGTCCACGGACTTGAGGTTGTTCTCCCGCGCGCCGCGCACGACGACCGACGTGCCAAGTCCCTCGCGCCGCTCCTTCGGCGTCGCGATGGAGCGCTTGCCGGAGAGGAATTGCCCCGTCGGCGACGCCTTGCTCTTCAGCACATCGGCGAGCGTGCCCTGCACGACGACCTCGCCGCCATGCACGCCGGGCCCCGGGCCCATCTCGACGATGTGGTCGGCGGCGCGGATGGTGTCCTCGTCGTGCTCGACGACGATGACGGTGTTGCCGATGTCGCGCAGGCTCTCGAGCGTCGCGATCATCTTCACGTTGTCCTTCGGGTGCAACCCGATACTGGGCTCATCGAGCACGTAGAGCATGCCCATGAGCCCCGAGCCGATCTGCGTGGAGAGCCTGATGCGCTGCGACTCGCCGCCGCTCAGGGTGTTCGACCTTCTATTGAAGTTGAGGTAGTCGAGGCCGATGCCGAGCAGCAGCTTGATGCGACCACGAATTTCGTTGAGCACCTGGCGTCCGGCGTCGGAACCGCGGCCCGTGGGCTTGATGGTGCCGAGGAAGTCGTAGAGCTCGTCGAAGTGGAGCTGGCCGACGTCGTTGATCGTCTTCCCGTTGATCGTGAAGAGCAGTCGCGTCGCGCGCAGTCGCGAGCCATGGCAGTCGGGACACACGTGCTCGACCATCACCTTGTCGAGCCACGCCTCCATTCCCGAGCTGCCCTCGCCGCGCTGGCGATAGTGGCGATAGTGCCGCTCGATGCGTCGCGCGATGCCGTGGAAGCCGACCTCGTGGCGCGCCCAGTCCTCGCGCGAGACCTTCGCGCCTGGCGGCGTCGTCGTCCTGAAGCGCTTCCCCTCGATGCCGTACAGGATCTGGCTCCGCACCGACTCGGGCAGCTCGCGCCACGGCGTGTCGAGCGAGAAGCCGAGCATCTGCGAGACGGTCCACATGATGCGGCCGTCCCACGTGTCCGGGTTGTACTTGAACGCCTCCTTCACGAAGCAGCCGCCGAGTATGCTGCGCTGTGGATCGGGGACGAGGAGCTCGGGGTGCGTGAGCTTCTGCACGCCGAGACCACCGCAGGTGCGGCATGCGCTCTCGGGGAGGTTGAAGACGAAGTACGCCGGGCTCACCTCGCCGAACCCGTTGTAGACGACCTTGTTCTTCGCGTGCACCTCGATGAGTCCGTCGCCGACGAGCAGCGTGTTCGCGATTGCGGCCTTGATCGCCTTCTCGTTCTTCGGCGAGACGACGAGGCGGTCCACCACGGCGGCCATGCGCTTCACCTTCGACTCGTCGACGCTCACGTCGGCGGAGAGGTCGATGGCCTTGCCGTCGATGACCATGCGTCGGATGCCCTTCTTCCGCACTTCCGTGAAGACGAACTCGAGCTCCTCGCCGTACACGGGAGCAACGGGTGCGCGCAGCTCGACCTCCGTGCCCGCCGGAAGGCCGAGCATGATCTCGAGGATCTGCGCCGCCGACTTGCTCGGCACCGGCGCGTGCGCGATGGTGGCGTAGAGCAGGTTGAGGTAGCTCGAGATGTCGGTCATCGTGCCGACCGTCGAGCGCGGGTTGCTCGCGATGGTCTTCTGCTCGATGGAGATCACGGGCGAGAGGCCGTACACGAAGTCGACGTCGGGCTTCGCGACCTGCGCGACGAACCGCTTCGCGTAGCTCGAGAGCGACTCCATGTAGCGACGCTGTCCTTCGGCGTAGATGGTGTCGAACGCGAGGCTCGACTTGCCGGAGCCGGAGAGCCCCGTGACGACGATGAGCTTGTCGCGCGGAATCTCGAGCGACACGTTCTTCAGGTTGTGCACGCGCGCGCCCTGGACGGCGACGGTCTCCCGCTTCGATGTCCGCTTCATCCGATGCCGTAGAAGGCGAGCTCCTGCACGTCGGCAGTGCTGCGCTTGGTGAGTCTCGTCGTCACGGACGCCTTGCCGACGAGGCCGATGTCGGCGAGGTACTCGCAGGCCATGGTCACGCCATGAATGCCATAGGTGCGCGTGAAATGATTCTCGAGCTCCGTGCAGGAGCGCGTCTCACCGGCGTCGTTCAGGTGCTCGATCACCGGGGCGAAGAGCTCCGCCGCGCGCGCGGCGAGGTAGTCGTCAACGGCCTTCAGTGTTGCGGTGACGTTCGTCTTCGTCTTCTTCGCATTGAGGAGGTCGGTGTAGATGACCTTGAAGAACGACGGGTTGATCTCGAGCGCCTGCTGGATGACCTCGCGCCCCGCGAGCTGGTGGGCGGTCAGCACCTCGACCTTCGCGAGCGGAACGGCGGCGTGGAGGATCCACATGGCCGTGTACTCGAGATCGCCGCGCGTGATGAGGAACTTGTGCGCCTTGTAGATGGACGGCAGCGCCTCGGTGGCCGCGTGAAACAGCTGGATCCGGGTGTCGCGCTCGCCGATGTCGCCGAGCCGTTCGAACATTGGCGGAATCGACTCGTCGTGTGCGTAGAGGAGGCGTCCCTTCGCGAGGTACGAATGCACGAACGAATTGCGGAGGGAGCCCTCGATCATCTTCCGGAAGGCGGCGCGCTGCACGAGCATGGCGTGCACGTTCACGCCGTCGGCGTAGAGGGTCATGCCCTCGCTGTCGAGCTTCCGGTCGTCCACCGTGACGAGGACGATGTCGATGTCGGAGCGGGCCCACACGCGGTCGTGCGAGAGGCTGCCGCAGAGGATGGCCGCCAGGATCGACCGGTCCTCCCTGAGGCGCTCGACGAGGGCATCCAGGGCGGCGGTGAAGTCGGAGTGGGTCGTCCGGGCGGGCATGGACCCGAAAGATGCGGAATTCCCGACGGTACGCCACATTTCGTCCATGACTTCCGCAGACGCCCTCGCGGCGTATCTGGCGGCCCGCCTCCGAGGAGGCCGCGAGACCATCGTTGCACGCTGGCTCGAGCGCATTGCCGCTCGCGTCAACCTCAGCCCGAACAACGTCTTCCCTACCGACGAGCTGCTGAACCACGTGCCGCTCCTGGTGGACGGCATCGCGGACTACCTCGTCGAGCCGACGGGGGAGATCGGCACCACCGCGCCGGTCGTCGCCAAGGCGATGGAGCTCGGCGCACTGCGCCATGCGCAGGGATTCGACGCGCACGAGATCATGAAGGAGCACGAGATCCTCGCCGCCGTCATCTTCACGTTCATCGAGGACGATCTCGACGACGAGACGGTGCCGGGCACCCGGCGCGACTTCGCGGAGTGCTGGCAGCGCGTCTCGTTCGCGGTGGAGGCCATTCGCCAAGCGACGATGAATCACTTCATGCGCCTCTGGTCAGAGCGCGTGAATGAACGCGAGGGGCGCCTGCGCCAGTTCAACCGCATGGTGTCGCACGAGCTGAAGAATCGCGTGGGCGCCATCAAGGGCGCGTCGAGCCTCCTCGCCGAGCCGTGGATCGAGAACGAGCAGCGGGAGCGGTTCGTCACGATGATCAGCGAGAACGCGACGAACCTCCAGCGCGTGCTCTCGGATCTCGAGGCGCTCTCGCGCATCGACACGGACACGCGCCAGCGGCGCAACGTGATGCTTCCGCAGGCGGCGTCCGAGGCCGTGCGCCAGTTGCGCGAGCCGGCCGGAGCGCGCCAGGTGACCGTCACGATTTCCGACGACCTGCCGAACGTGGAGGTGGACGCGGCGGCCGTGGAGCTCGCGCTCGTGAACTACGTCTCGAACGCCATCAAGTACTCGGATCCCGAGAAGGATGAGCGTCGCGTGGCGATCACCGCCGAGCTCGTATTCGGGCAGCTCATCGTGCGGACGACGGACAATGGCATCGGCGTGCCGCCGGCTGCGCGTCCGCAGTTGTTCGAGCAGTTCTTTCGCGCGCACCTCGACACCGTGACGGTGGACGGCACCGGGCTCGGCCTCAGCATCGTGCGCGAGACGGTGGACGCCATGGGCGGGCGCGCGTGGGCAGAGTTTCCGGAGAGCGGCGAGACGGTGTTCGCCTTCTCGCTGCCCTCCCGCCGGGCGGAGGACGCCGCGGCAGCGGGGACGAAGCGCTCGGAGTGACGGGCAGGGGCCGGTGAGGGTTGGGCTGACGAACGCACCTCGAGGCCAGCGCATGACCATCCATAGAAGGATCTCCGTGGCAGGGCTCGCGCTCGCCGCAGCCTGCTCGTCGGCCACCGATCCTGGTGGCGGCAACCAGTCGCCCGTGCTCGACAACCTGCCGCGGCCGCTCACGGCCACGGAGCAGCAGCTCGTCGCGTCGACGAACGACTTCTCGCTGTCGCTGTTCCGGCAGTTGGCCGCGACGAGCAAGGACTCGAACATCTTCTCCAGTCCGCTCAGCGCCTCCATGGCGCTCGGCATGGCGATGAACGGCGCTGCCGGCACCACGCTCTCGCAGATGCGCGGGACGCTCGGCTACGGATCCATGAGCGATGCGGACGTGAATGCGAGCTACCGGAGCGTCATCGCGCTCCTGCGCGGGCTCGACCCCACGACGGACGTTCGCATCGCGAACTCCATCTGGTATCGCAATGACTTTCCTTTCAACCAGAGCTTCATCGACGCGGTGAAGCCCGCGTTCGATGCGCAGGTCACGCCGCTCGACTTCAAGCAGGCGTCATCAGTGTCTACGATCAACGCGTGGGTGAGCGGCGCGACGGCCGGCAAGATCCCGACGATCATCGACAAGATCGAGGCCGACCAGGTGATGTTCCTGATCAACGCCATCTACTTCAAGGGTGCGTGGCGCGACAAGTTCGATCCCGCGGAAACGAAGGACGACACCTTCCGCGGCGTGGCGGGCAACCAGGCCATGAAGCTGATGCATCGCCATGGGTCGATGAAGTT
>JBDSTA010000406.1:0-3461 GCA_039928475.1 Gemmatimonadaceae bacterium
TCGCAACGCTCAGGGCGCTCAGGTCGCTCAGGTCGCTCAGGTCGATCGGGACGGCTCGGGCGCTCGCCGGACGTTGACGATGCCTCCTTCGTCTCCGTGGCGTGACGTGCGACCCTGGTGCGGTCCGGGCGCGACGGCCGCTCGCGATGCCCCTGTCGCTGGAGGTGCACGGCGGAGCCGATATCCTCATCCTCATCGTCCTCGTCCTCGTCGTCCTCGCCTTCCGACAGGTCGTACGGAATGGTCGGCTGGCGACGCTCGAAGAGCCGGTAGAACAGGCTGCGCACCAGGCCGAAGGCCACGTAGCCGATACAGAGCGGGAAGAAGAACTCGAGTCGCTTCGTCGCCAGCAGCGCGAGCGAGCCGAAGATCAGGATGGAAGCGCCAATGGCGCGCAGGCTCCGGACGCCCACGCGCGGCACGACCGGATACGGAATGTTGCTGATCATCAGGAATGCGAGCGCCGCCATGAGGAAGCGGAGCAGCTCCTGCCAGGGCAGGTCGCCGATGGCGCCGTAGCTGTAGAGCCACGACTGGCTGAACCAGTAGTACGACGCGAGCGTGATGCCCGCCGCCGGGCTGGGCAGGCCCTGGAAGTACGTCTTGGTGGTGCCGGCCTGCTCGATGTTGAAGCGCGCCAGGCGCATCACGGCGCACGCGGCGAACAGGAAGACGAGCACCCAGTCCCAGCCGTCGCGGTTGAGCACCGCGAAGTACATGATCATGGCGGGCGCGAGCCCGAACGAGATCGCATCGACGAGCGAGTCGAGCTCCTCACCGAACTGCGTTCCCGCATTCGCGGCGCGCGCGACACGTCCATCGAAGACGTCGAACAGGCCGCCCCACAGCACATAGATGCCGGCCAGCCGGAAATCGCCGCGTGCCGCGGTGATCGTCGCGAAGATGCCGAAGAACAGGTTGCCGAGGGTGAGGCCACTCGGAAACAGCAGGACAGCGCGTCGCATGTTCGGACGCCGCATGCGTCGTTGCGTGGTCGTCGTCATTGCGGTGCGAGCTCCGCGATGACGGTGGTGCCCGCGACGGTCATGTCACCAATCTTCACGTTCACGATGGCGTTGAGTGGAAGGAACACGTCCACGCGGGACCCGAAGCGGATGAGGCCCATCCGCTCGCCCTGGGACGCGTGATCGCCGAGCTTGCTGTAGGTCACGATGCGGCGCGCGATGAGGCCGGCGATCTGCCGGGTCATCACCTTGCCGCGCGAAGTCTCGATACCGACGGAGCGCTGCTCGTTCTCGAGGCTCGACTTGTCCGTGGCCGCACTGAAGAACTTTCCCGCGTTGTACTTCACGTACCGCACGATGCCGCTCACGGGATAGCGGTTCACGTGCACGTTGAAGACGTTCATGAAGATGGAGACGCGGCGCACGCGTCCACCCATGAACGCCGGCTCGTCCACGTCGCTGATGAGCACGACCTTGCCGTCCGCCGGCGCACTGACGACCTGCTCTCCGCGGGCGCCAATGCGCTCCGGGTCGCGAAAGAAGTATGCGACGAACAGCGCTACGACCGTGAGCGTGAATGCGAACAGCCACAGCGGCCACGAGCGCCGGTTGAGCGCGATCGCGTACGTGCCTGCGGCGACGAGCGCCGCGATGGCGATGAACGGCATTCCCTCACGGGCGAAACTCACGAAGCGAGCGTCAAAGGTCCCTCACGTCCAGCGGCAGGCCCGTGATCCGCTGGAAAGCGTCCAGGTACCGCTCACTCGTTGCCGCGATCACGTCAATCGGCAACGGCGGCGGCGGAGCCTCGCCATTCCAGCGGCCGGCGCGACGCTCGACATCGAGGTAGTCGCGCAGCGGCTGCTTGTCGAAGCTCGGCTGCGTGCCGCCCGGAGCGTAGCGGTCCGCGGGCCAGAAGCGCGAGCTGTCCGGCGTGAGCACTTCGTCTATCAGCAGGATGCGACCGTCGCGATCGCGCCCGAACTCGAACTTGGTGTCGGCGATGATGATGCCACGCTTCGCCGCGATGTCGCGCCCGAGCCCGTACACCCGCAGGCTCGCCCGCTCGAGATGCGCCGCCGTCTCCTCACCGAGGACGTCGCGCATGGTGGAGATGGTGATGTTCTCGTCGTGGCCGGTCTCGGCCTTCGTCGCCGGAGAGAAGCGCGGGGGATCGAACCGGTCACTCTCGCGCAGCCCGTCACCGAGCGGCTCGCCGGCAAGTGTGCCGGACTTCGCGTACTCCTTCCACGCTGATCCGCTCAGGTATCCGCGCACCACGCACTCGACGGGAAATACCTCCGTCCGGCGGCAGAGCATCGCGCGCCCGCGCAGCGCGGACTCGTGCTCGCGCAGTGCCGGCACGGCGGCGACGATCTCCGACGCGTCCGACGACAGCATGTGATTCGGGATGTCCGCCGAGAGCTGCGAGAGCCACCACGCGGTCATCTGCGTGAGGACCGCGCCCTTGTACGGCACGCGCTCGTTCATCACGACGTCGAAGGCACTCAAGCGGTCGCTCGCGACGAGCAGCAGGCGATCGGCGTCGACTTCGTACACCTCCCGCACCTTGCCGCTGCGAAGCAGGGGCAGGGGCAGCCGCTCGGCAGTCGCCAGCGTCATACCCGCACCTCCTCCAGCGCCGGCTCCTCGTCGCCATGTCCCGCGAGCAGGGGCTCGACGACTTCCGCGAGGAATTCGTCCACCTGCTGCGGGGCGCGACCGACGAAGCGGTGCGGATCCATGGTGCTCTCCAGCTCGTCGCGCGTCATGCCGAAGGCGTCGTCCGCGGCGATGCGGTCGAGCAGGTCGTTGTTCGGCGCGCCGTCCTTCAGCGCGCGCGCGGCGGCGATGCTGTACCCGCGAATGCGCTCGTGCGCCTCCTGGCGATTGCCACCCGCGCGCACAGCGCGCACGATCAGCTCCTCCGTCGCCATGAAGGGCAGCTCGTCCATGAGCCGGCGACGAATGCGCGCCGGATGCACCTCCAGTCCCGATGCGACGTTCTCCATGAGGCCGAGGATCGCGTCCGTCGCGAGGAACGACTCGGGTATCGCGAGGCGGCGGTTCGCGCTGTCGTCGAGCGTGCGCTCGAAGAACTGCACCGCGTGCGTCTGGTTCGCGTTCGGCTCGAGCGTGCCGACGAAGCGCGCCAGCGCGGCAATGCGCTCCGATCGCATGGGATTGCGCTTGTACGCCATCGCCGACGACCCGATCTGGTCGCGCTCGAAGGGCTCCTCGATCTCGCCGAAGGCCTGCAGCATGCGGATGTCGGCGCTGAACTTCGACGCGCTCGCCGCAATGCCGGACACGGCGCCGAGCACCTGCGCGTCGAGCTTGCGCGAGTACGTCTGCCCGCTCACCGGGATCGAATGCGTGAAGCCGATTGCCGCCGTGACGAGACGATCGAGCTCGCGCACCTTCGCGTGGTCGCCCTCGAAGATCTCGAGGAAGCTCGCCTGCGTGCCCGTGGTGCCCTTCACGCCGCGACAGGGC
>JBDSTA010000407.1:0-15269 GCA_039928475.1 Gemmatimonadaceae bacterium
GGGGAGCTATTTACCGAACGAAACCCGAAACAGCAATGGCTGCCCGGATGGCAGCACGCCACCGAAAATGGCAACGCATTGCCGCTTCATCACTTGTGGTTCGGATGCCTATTGGAGGATGATCGCCCGCGCTGCCTCGCCACGAAACGCGCTGGGACGCGGAAGCAGTGCCGTACGGCCGCACTCGTCTACCCAGCGCGGTGCGAGGCGAGCCCATGATCACCATCACCGTTCAATAGAAGGTGACGGTGCTCGCTGCCACCGCGCGACTTACTGGATGGTGACCCCGACCAGCATTCGTTCGCGTGCGACGGCCGGCCGCACGAAGAAGTCCGCGTAGCGTCCATCGTGATGGACGCGGACCGCGTGCATCACCGCCACACCGCCGTAGATCAGCGAGAGCTGCACCTTCGACAGCGACGACGTGCGCGCCATGAAGTCCATGTCGCTCACCGAGGCCGTGCGGCCGAGCGTCACGTAGAAGAGCGCGGTGGCGATGCCGCTGGCGAGCACGCCGCGCTCGAAGGGCGCCCCGCGCGCGTGCGGCACGTCGAGGATCCCCTCGTCGATGGCCGCCTGCACATTCATCCCCATGCTCGAGAAGAGGAACTGCTTGTGCGGTTCCTGCGTGACGTCGATACCCGAGTACACCGTGGGGCGTCCCTTGTCGAAGCCGAGCCTCGGGTGGCCGCCCACCGCGAGCGCGGTGACGACGTGCGCGCCCTCGTGCGCCAGGAGGCTCGTCGCGAACCCGGCGGCGAAGTCCCGCCAGTAGTGGGATACCCGCGTGGCACTGGTGCTGTCCTGCTGCGCTCCGGCGACGGGAGCGACGAGGAGGGGCAGCAGCAACAACAACACGATTCGTCTCAGCATCGTATACTGGTATCGACGGGACACGTCATTCTCCACTTCCACCCGAGGGCCATGCCTCAAAGACTCTCCGACCTCGAGATCCAGCGCGCCCTCGGCACGCTGCCGGGTTGGGCGCGCCGCGGCGAAGTGCTCACGAAGACCTTCACCTTCCCGACCTTCGCGGAAGGCATCGCCTTCGTGCAGAAGGTGGCCACCGCGGCGGACGCGGCGAACCACCATCCGGACATCGACATTCGCTATACAAAGGTGGTCTGCACGCTCTCCACGCACGACGCGGGTGGCATCACCCAGAACGACCTGTCGCTGGCGGCGGACATCGAGTCGCTCGCGTAGCAACACGGCGCAGTCCTGCGGCGGGGCTCCGGGCGACTTCGCCGGGAGCCCCGCGGCGCATCAGCTCCGGCGGCGCCCGCCCAGGAGGCTGACGATGGCGAGGAACATGTTGAGCAGGTCGAGATAGATGTTCACGGCAGCGGGCACGTAGTCGTCCTTTCCGTACTGCCCGCTGCGGAGCAGGCGCCACGTGTCGAACACGAGCAGGCCGCTGAACACGAGCACGGTGCCGCCGGCGAGCCACAGCGACGCGACCGCGCTCTGGAAGAAGAAGTTCATGATCGACGTCGCGATCAGCACCCAGAGCCCGACGATGAAGAAGCTGCCCCACGCGCTGAAGTCGCGCTTGCTCACCGCCGCGTAGAGCGTGAGCACGCCGAACGTGGAGAGCGTGAGGACCCCCGCGTTGCCGATCACCCCGGGCGCGCGCGTCTCCGCGAGCGCGAGGAAGGGTGCGATGAAGATGCCCTCGATGAACGTGAAGACGAGGGTGAGGATGATGTTGCGCGGGAACTGGTTGCGCGCCTGCATGGCCATCCACAGCGGGGCGAACATCGCCAGCATCGTGATGAACGGATGCCGCGCGACGGCCTCGAACACGGTTGGCTGCGACAGGCAGAACGCGACGCCGAGGACGGTGACGACGACGCTGACGAACACCAGCCCGTAGGTGCGGCGCACGAGCGTGGCGCGCTCCTCACCGGTGCGAACGAGGGTGCCTGTGTATGCGATACCCATGCTTCTCTGGTACTCCGTTGGGGTGATGTAGGAGAAATATACCCCGCGGCCGCCGCGAAGAGCCCGCCCTGTGGGGAGTTTCCCGGAGGGCCGTAGGCATTCATTCCCTCAACTGACGGGTGATTCCCGCCATCGCCGGCACGTCAGCGAGCCAATCATTCCGGCACATCGACACAGCGCGCGCTCCCTGGCTCGCGCTCACCCCTGTGCCAAGGCCAGACCGGATGACGATCCCCGTCGCAGCCGTCCATTCCACATACGCGCCCCCGGACGTCATCCTGGAAGAATTCTCCTATGATGACGACGTCGTGCGGAAGTTCCTCGTCGCCTGCTTCATCTGGGGTCTCGTGGGCATGCTCGTGGGGCTCCTCATCGCCGCGCAGCTCGCGAACCCGGCGTTCAACCTCGGCCTCCCGTTCACGACGTTCGGCCGGCTCCGTCCGCTGCACACCAATGCGGTGATCTTCGCCTTCGCGGGCAACGCCTTCTTCTGCGGCTGCTACTACAGCACCCAGCGGCTGCTCAAGGCGCGCATGTTCTCGGATACGCTCAGCCGCATCCACTTCTGGGGCTGGCAGCTCATCATCGTGGCGGCGGCGATCACGCTGCCCCTCGGCTTCACGCAGGCGAAGGAGTATGCGGAGCTCGAGTGGCCCATCGACATCGCGATCGCCGTGGTGTGGGTGATCTTCGCCATCAACTTCATCGGCACCATGGTGAAGCGGCGCGAGCGGCATCTCTACGTGGCGATCTGGTTCTACGTGGCCAGCATCGTGACCGTCGCCATCCTGCACATCTTCAACAACCTGTCCATTCCGGCGGATGCGCTGAAGAGCTACAGCATCTACGCCGGCGTGCAGGACGCCTTCATGCAGTGGTGGTACGGCCACAACGCCGTCGCGTTCTTCCTCACGACGCCGTTCCTCGGGCTGATGTACTACTTCATGCCCAAGGCGGCAGAGGGCCCGGTGTTCAGCTACCGGCTCTCGATCCTCCATTTCTGGTCGCTGGTCTTCCTCTACATCTGGGCCGGCCCGCACCACCTGCACTACACGGCGCTGCCCGAGTGGGCGTCCACGGTGGGCATGCTGTTCTCGGTGATGCTCTGGGCGCCGAGCTGGGGAGGGATGATCAACGGGCTGCTCACGCTGCGCGGCGGATGGCACAAGGTCGTGGACGACCCGGTCCTCAAGTTCTTCGTCGTCGGCATCACCGCGTACGGGATGTCCACCTTCGAGGGCCCCATGCTCTCGATCAAGAGCGTGAATGGACTGGCCCATTACACGGACTGGATCATCGCGCACGTGCACACCGGTGCGCTCGGCTGGAACGGCTTCATCACGTTCGGCATGATCTACTGGCTGCTGCCGAGGCTCTTCCAGGCCCCGCTGCACAGCAAGAAGCTCGCGGAGATGCACTTCTGGATCGGGACGTTCGGCATCCTGCTCTATGTGGTGGCGATCTACAGCGCGGGCATCACGCAGGGGCTGATGTGGCGCGCGTTCGACGAGACGGGGCGGCTCGCCTATCCGGACTTCGTGGAGACAGTCGCGCGCCTCATCCCCATGTACTGGATGCGGGTCGTTGGCGGCCTGTTCTACATCACGGGGATGTTCCTGCTCGGCTACAACATCCTCATGACGTGGCGCGCGCGCCCGGCGACGTACGACGTGCCGGTGATCCGCGCCCCGGCGCTCACGAAGGCGTACGTCGAGCCGGCGCAGGTGCCCGTGGCCGGTGGCCTGGTGGCGCGCTTCAACTCGCTGCGCTTCCACCGCGACTGGGAGCGCATGCCGATCGTGTTCACGGTGCTGGTGATCGTCGCCGTGGCGGTGGCATCGCTGTTCGAGATCATCCCCACGTTCCTCATCAAGTCGAACGTGCCGACGATCGCCTCGGTGAAGCCCTATACACCCCTGGAGCTGCACGGCCGCGACCTCTACATCCGCGAGGGCTGCTTCAACTGCCACTCGCAGATGATCCGCCCGCTACGCCACGAGACCGAGCGGTACGGTGAGTACTCGAAGCCCGGGGAGTCCGTGTACGACCATCCCTTCCTCTGGGGCTCGCGCCGCATCGGGCCCGACCTCGCGCGTGAAGGGGGCAAGTACCCGAACCTCTGGCACGTGCGCCACTTCGCCAACCCGCGCGACATCGCGGCGAAGTCGATCATGCCGTCGTATCCGGGGTTCGCGACGAACACGATCCAGTGGTCGGTGATCCAGCGGCGCGTGGAAGTGATGGCGATGCTGGGCGTGCCGTACGGCGACGCGGTGACGCGCGCCGAGTCGATGGCGCGCACGCAGGCGACCGAAGTGGCGGCGGACATCGCGAAGTCGGGCGGGCCCGCCGGACTCCAGGACAAGGAGATCGTGGCGATCGTGGCGTACATCCAGCGCCTCGGCCGCGACATCAAGGGGACTGCCGTCGCCACGGCTGGCGTCACCGCGGTGACCGCGGGGGTGCCCAAGTGAGCCTCACGGACCTGATGAGCAACGCGGGGCTCGCGATCTATGCGGAAGTGGGGATGGTGCTCTTCCTCCTCACCTTCATCGCGATCGCGTGGTGGGTGATGAGCCCGCGAAACCGCGGGCGCTGGGCCGCCGACGCGAGCATCCCGCTCGATGACGCGTCGCCGGTGACGCAACCCCAGCGGGAGGATTGAGATCATGGCCAACGACCGCAGCAAACCGGTGCAGGACCGACTCATCGAGCACTCCTACGATGGCATCCAGGAGTACGACAACCCGATGCCCCGCTGGTGGGTGCTCACGTTCTGGGCCACGATCCTGTTTGCGGTGCTCTACGCGCTGAACGTGGGCGGGATGGGCACCAACGGCGGGCGCATCGCGGCCTACGAGAAGGACATGGCGGCGTTTCGCGCCGCCCATCCCGTTGCGACGGGACCGGAGAGTCCCGCGACACTCCTGGCCCTCGTCGCCAACAGCCACGAGGTCGGCGAGGGCAGGAAAGTGTTCGCGAAGAACTGCGCCGTGTGTCACGCGCCCGACGCCGGCGGCCTCATCGGCCCCAACCTCACCGACGACGCGTGGATCCACGGCGGGCGGATCGAGGAGATCAACGCGACGATCACCAATGGCGTGCTTGCGAAGGGCATGCCGCCCTGGGGCAAGATGCTCAAGCGCGAGGAGGTGAACGAAGTGACGGCATACGTGTGGTCACTCCATGGCACCACGCCGGCGAAGCCGAAGGCGGCGGAAGGGGCAGTGGTCGCGCGATGACGGCGCCGGCGGCACGGGGACGCGTCCTTCCGACGCTCAACATGGACGGATCGCGCAACTGGATTCGCCCCAAGCCGTCTGCGGGTACCTGGTGGCAGCGGCGGCGCGTGGTCGCGTACGCGCTGATGGTCGTCTTCTTTGCCATTCCGCATGTGCGCATCAACGGGATGCCGGCCATCATGCTCGACCTGCCGCGACGACACTTCACCATCCTCGGCACCACGTTCCTGCCGACGGACACGCTGCTGCTGATGCTGCTGCTGGCGAGTGCGGTGGTGTCCATCTTCCTGTTCTCCGCGCTGTTCGGGCGCGTGTGGTGCGGGTGGGCATGTCCACAGACCGTGTACATGGAATTCCTGTTCCGGCCCATCGAGCGGCTGGTGGAAGGCGGACGCAGCGGGTCCCTCATCCTCGACAAGGAGCGCAGCCACCTCCATCCGCGCCGGCTGCTCAAGTACGCGATCTACCTCGTCATCGCGCTCGTGCTGGCGCACACCTTCCTGGCCTACTTCGTCGGGGTGGAGGCGCTCGAGCGATGGGTGCGGCTGTCGCCGTACGAGCATCCCACGCCGTTCCTCGTCATGGCCGCGACGACGGCGCTCATCTTCTACGACTTCACGTACTTCCGCGAGCAGACCTGCCTCATTGCGTGCCCATACGGACGATGGCAATCGGCGCTGCTCGACAACGAGTCCCTCATCGTGGCGTACGACCCGTCGCGCGGCGAACCGCGCGCGCACGCGGTGAAGGACCGCCCATCCGACGCCGGCGACTGCATCGACTGCAACGCGTGCGTCACCACGTGTCCCACCGGCATCGACATCCGCAACGGACTCCAGATGGAATGCGTGCACTGCACGCAGTGCATCGATGCGTGCGACACGATCATGGAGCGGGTGGGGAAGCCGCGTGGCCTCATTCGTTATGCCTCGCAGGACCAGCTCGCCGGCCGTCCCTTCCACGTGCTCCGACCCCGTGTCGTGCTGTACCCGTTGGCGCTCGCAGTGCTGTTGGGGGGCTTTGCATTCGCGCTGAAGACGAAGGCGAGGGCCGACGTCACGGTATTGCGAAGCCAGGCGGAGCCATTCGGCATGGAGCCGGACGGGCGCGTCTCGAACCAGGTGCGCGTGAAGATCGCCAATCGCTCGCTGCGCAATCACGCGTACGCCATCTCCGTGACTGGCGTCGACTCCGCACAGGTGGTCGCGCCCGAAAGCCCACTTGCCGTGATCGCCGGCGAGCAGCGCACCACGAGTGTTTTCGTGCTGCTTCCAGCCGTCGCATTCACGGCCGGCCGGCGCGACGTGATGGTGCACATCACGGACGGGGACGACTTCACCGCGGACATTCCCTTCAACCTGCTCGGGCCAACCGCGCCGGCGAGGGTTCCATGAGGCTGCTCCGGAAGGACCGCGTCTGGCCGACCATCATCGTGCTCGTCCTGTCGGGCTACGTGGTGTTCGGCATCGCCGCGGCGCGACTCGCGAGCTCCGATCCCAACTTCGCGATCGAGCCAGACTATTACCGCAAGGCGGTGACGTGGGATTCCACGCTCGCTCAGGATCGCGCGAACGTGCGCCTCGGCTGGCGTGTGACGCCATTGCTCGCGGAGATCGGGCCGTCGGGCGCGGAGTTGTCGCTCGTCCTTTCCGATAGTGGTGGCGCGCCGGTGCGCGGTGCGAGCATGCGCGTCGAGGCGCGCCAGGTGGCGCATGCGGACGACGTGCTGCAGGTCGCGCTCGAGCCACGCGAGGCGGGCGTGTACGCCGCGCGCGTGCCCATGACGCGTACGGGACTCTGGGAGCTTCGCGTCGACGCGCGCCGCGGAGCGGAACACCTCACGGCCAACATCAGGATGGACGCCTCGCGGACGGCCGATGGTGTCGTGATCGCCGAGCGCCCGGGCGACGCGTTGCCGGCTCGGCTCGGCGCCGGTGCCGGGGGCGCGACGCCGTGACGCTCGCGCTCGCAGTGCTGGTCGCGAGCTTGCTCGGTTCCGTGCATTGCGCCGGCATGTGCGGCGCGTTCGTGTGCTTCTACACGGCCCGCGCGCCCGGGGTGACGGTGTCGTGGCCGGAGGAGCTCAGCGGGCACGCCGCCTACAACCTCGGTCGCCTTGTGTCGTACCTGACGCTCGGTATCACCGCGGGTGCACTGGGCAGCGCGCTCGATGGCGCTGGGATGTTCGCCGGCGTCCAGCGTGCCGCGGCGATCGTGGCGGGCGCGTCGATGGTCATCTGGGGTGGATACGCCGTGCTGTCCGCGACCGATGCGCGGCTGCCCGGACTCCAGGTGCCCATCGCGTGGCGCCGTGCCATGGGATCGGTGGTGCTCAGGGCGAGTGGCAAGCCGCCGCTCGTGCGCGCCACGCTCACCGGCCTCGCGACGACACTGCTGCCATGCGGCTGGCTCTATGCGTTCGTGCTCACCGCGTCCGCCGCGGGATCGCCGGCGCGCGCTGCGCTCGTGATGGTGTTCTTCTGGCTCGGTACGATGCCGATGATGCTCGCGGCAGGCATGGGCGCGCGCCGGCTCATGGGGAAGTTCGGCCGGCGCATGCCGATGATCAGTGGCGCCACCGTGATGGTGCTGGGCCTGCTCACGATCGCCGGCCGCATCGGCGCGGCCCCGCACGCAGCGCACGTCATGTCCGTGATGCCGTGACCCGCCTGACGGCGATCGGCACAGCCTGCACGCATTGCGGGCTCGCGGTGCCGGCATCGCAGCTCGAGGCCGGCGCCGACGAGCAGTTCTGTTGCGACGGATGCCGTGCGGCGTGCGAGATGCTCACGGCGAGCGGTCTCGACGCCTACACCGCGTTCCGCGAGAAGCGGGGCACGGCAGTGCAGCCCACGGGCCGCACCTACGAGGAATTCGATCATCCCGCGTTCGCGGAGCTGTACGTGCGACCCTCGCGCGAGGGGCTGAGCGTGACGGAGCTCTACCTCGAGGGCGTTCACTGCGCGTCGTGCGTGTGGCTGGTGGAGCGCGTGCCGCTCCTCGTCCCGGGGGTGGTGCGCGCGGAGCTCGACGTTCGCCGTTCACTGGCACGCATCGAGTGGAATGCGACGACGGTGCCCTTGTCCGCCGTGGCCCGTGCGCTCGACCGCATTGGCTACGCGCCGCACCCGTTCCGCGGCGTCGCGCGCGACACGATGCGCCGGCGTGAGGACCGCGCGATGCTCGCGCGCATCGGCGTGGCGGGCGCGATTGCCGGCAATGTCATGCTGGCGTCGCTCGCGCTGTATGCCGGCGGCTTCTCCGGCATGGACGGCTCGCTCGAGCGCCTGTTCCGGTGGATCTGCCTGGGACTCACGATTCCGGCGATCCTCGGTCCGGGCCGCGTGTTCTTCGTGGGTGCGTGGAACGCGCTCCGCCTCCGTTCCCTGCACATGGACCTGCCGATCGCGCTCGCGCTTGGCGCCGGCGCACTGCGTGGCGCGATCAACACGTTCACGGAAGCGGGCCCGATCTACTTCGATGGCGTGACGACGCTGATCTTCCTGCTCCTGGGCGGACGTTTCCTGCAACAGCGTGGGCAGCGCATGGCCGCCGATACCGCCGAGCTCCTGTACTCCCTCGCGCCGACGACGGCCCGGGTCGTGGACGGGCACGACAGGGAGCGCGAAGTGCCGGCGGCGGCACTCCTGCCGGGCATGGAGGTGCACGTGCGCGCGGGCGAGAGCTTCCCTGCCGACGGGGTGGTGTCGCGCGGCGCGACGAGCGTGAACGCCTCGCTGCTCACGGGGGAATCGCGCCCGGCATTCGTCGCCGAGGGCGACCTCGTGTTCGCCGGCACACTGAACGTGTCGGCGCCGGTGCGCGTGCGGGTGAACGTGGCGGGCGAGGCGAGCCGCCTCGCGAAGTTGCTCCGCCAGGTGCAGGACAGCATGCAGCGGCGAGCGCCCGTGGTGACGCTGGCCAATCGGATGGCAGGATGGTTCGTGGCCGTGGTGCTGCTGCTTGCGGTGGCGACGTTCATCATCTGGCAGCGGCGCGATCCTGCGCACGCATGGGATCACGCGATCGCGTTGCTCATCGTGACGTGCCCGTGCGCGCTCGCGCTCGCGACGCCGCTGGCGGTGTCGATCTCCATCGGGCGCGCGGCGCGCGCCGGCATGTACCTCAAGGGCGGCGATGCGCTCGAGCTGCTTGCGCGTCCCGGCGTGCTCGTGCTGGACAAGACGGGCACGCTGACGGAGGGGCGCACCGCACTCATGGAGTGGACGGGTGCCGCGAGCCACCAATCGTATGTGCTGGCGCTCGAGGCCGGGTCTGCGCATCCGGTGGCGGATGGATTCCGCCGCGCGTGGCCGCTCGTGCGCGTGCCGGGTGCGACCGACGTCGTGCACCACGCGGCCGGCATCACCGGCGTGGTGGACGGTCATGCCGTGATCGTCGGCTCGCCGTCCTTCGTGGCGACCCACCTCGGCATCGAGGTGCCGGCGGGCGTGGTGCGCGATGCCACGCTCACGCCGGTCGTCGTCGCCGTGAATGGCGCCGTCGTTGCCGTTGCCGGGCTTGGCGATGCGATCCGGCCCGATGCGCGTGTGTCCCTCGACGCGTTGCGCGCGCGCGGCTGGGAGACCGTCCTGCTGTCCGGCGACGATCCCGCCGTGGCTGCGGCGGTTGGCGCCACGCTGGGTTTCGCGCCGCGCGATGCGATCGGGGGAGCGAGCCCGGAGCAGAAGCTCGCCTACATCCGCGAGCGCCGGGCGTCGTCACGAGGGCGGCGCCGCATCGTGATGGTCGGCGACGGCGTGAACGACGCGGCGGCGATTGCTGCGGCGGACGTCGGCATCGGGGTGCATGGCGGCGCGGAGGCGTCGCTCGCGTCGGCCGACGTACACCTTGCGACGCCGGGGCTGGAGGCGCTCGTGCGGCTGATGAGCGGCGCGGATCGCACGATGCACGTGATCCGGCGCAACATCGCCATGTCGCTCGGCTACAACGTCGTTGGCGTCGCGCTCGCGATGACTGGCGTGATCAATCCGCTGATCGCGGCGGTGATGATGCCGGCCAGCTCACTCACGGTGGTGCTCGGAAGCTGGGTTGGCCGCACGTTCGAGGCGCGCACCGAGGCCGGCGCGCCGCGCGCCGGCCGTACCGCACCGGCGCTGGAGACTGCGGCATGAGCGTGCTCTTCATCGTGGTGCCGCTGGCACTCGGCGTGGTGCTCGTGGCGGTGGTCGCCTATGTGTGGTCCGCGCGCAGCGGGCAGTTCGACGACCTCGACACACCCGCGATGCGCATGCTGCACGACGAGGAGCAGGTGCGGTAGCCCGAGGGCTACCGCTTCCTCAGCTCCACATTCCCATTCACCGTCGACAGCCTGATCCGCCGGCCGCCCTTGCCGAGCGTCGCGCGCAGGTGGCGCGGGTCGATGCGCCCGCTGATCGTCACCGGCCAGTCCGTCTGGAAGCGCCCGTTCACCGTCGTCAGGTCGATATCCGCATCGATGTCGCCCGTGAACTCCGCGATCACCGACCCGTTCACCGTGCTGAAGGTCAGGTCCTGGTCGCCATCCCACTTGCCCATCGTGGCGCGCACGCTGCCGTTCACCGTGCTTGCCTGCACGGGCCCGCCGGCGCTCACCGCATCCACGCTGCCGTTCACCGTGCCGGCACGCACTTCGTTCGTCACGCCGTCCACGCTCACACCACCGTTCACCGACCACACACCGACCTTCACGCCCTTGGGCACTCGGATCTCGAAGTCCACGGAGACGTCATTGCGGTCGCGGTCCCAGCGATCGTGCCGCTCGTCACTCCGCGACGAATAGCGATCCTCGGTGCAGACGGTGTTCGTGTTCGCCCACAGCGTACAGACGAGGATGCTGCCGTCGCTCGCCTTCTTCACCTCGACGGTGACGTCCTTCGGGTCGCCGCGGCGCCAGTTCTTCGTGGCCGTGATCTCGACCTTGTCGCTGTTCGACGAGCGCACACGCATCTCGCCGTTGATGTTGCGGACGCGAATCCACGCGCCCGACGGGATGCGCTCGCTCAGCGTGAACGCATCACGCTCCGACTGCCGCGCCTGCGCCGCGAGGGCGGCCGGCGCGATGAGCGCAACGCCGAGCATCAATCGAGTCACCTGCCGCATCGCAGCCTCCCTGGTCATGTTGAGCATCCTTACCGACGACGTCTGAGGGTGATGTCACCGCTGAACGTCTCCGCGATGATGCGGGCCGTGCCGCGCCCCACCGTGAAGTTCAGCCGCTTCGCCTGCGCGGCACCAATCCCGTGCTCGCCGGCCTTGAGCGTGATCGGAAAGTCACTGTCGATCCCGCCGTTGAACGTGGAGACGCTGAGCTCCGCGCCGATGTCCGCGGGCACCGAGAGCCCGATCTCGCCTGAGTGCGTGTTGAACTCGTAGCGGCCCGCATCGAGGATCGCGCCCTGGAAGGTGACGTCGCCACTCGTGGTGTGCACGCGGACCTGCTTCGCGATGGCGTCGCGCATGTCGACGTCGCCGCTCACCGTCTCCGCCTGGATGTTGCCGCGCGTGCCCGACAGCGTGACGCTGCCGCTCACCGTGTTGATGACCGTCTCGCCCTTCACGCCGGCCACGATCACGTCCCCGGCGAGCGACTCGATCTCGAGACGGTCGCCCGCATCGCGCACCTGGATGTCGCCGCTCTGCGCGTGCGTCTCGATGTCGCCGTGCACGCCGCGCACGGAGATGGAGCCGCTCCACGTGGTGGCCATGAGCTTCGTGCCCACCGGCACCGTCACCTCGAAATGTCCGTCACTGCAGCCGCGGCCACTCAACGGCTCGAGCGTCGCGCGGCCGGCGTTCGCCGTGAAGCGGATGCTGCCGCTCTCGGTGCGCGCGCGGACGCGGATCTCGTTCCTGTCCGACCCCGTCACGATCACGGCGCCACCAGGGCAGCTCACACTCAGCGCGCCGCGCGCGTCGAAGGCGACGACGGTGTCGAGCGCGCCGGCCCGCTCGCGATCCTCACGATCGCGTCGCTGGTCGCGATCGCGCTCGGCACGCTCGCGCGCACGTTCGGCAGCACGCTCCTTGGATTCGCGCTCGCGCTCGATCCGGGCCTGCTCGCGCTCACGCGCGCGCTCCCGCTCCTCCGCCGACTGCGCGGAGCCGGATGCAGGGAGCGCGAGGGTCATCGCGAGGATCAACAACAGGGAAGGGCGATGCATGGTTCGATATCCTCTAGGTGCGCGCGGGCAGCAACGCCGCCGTCCGCAGCAGCTCGACCTTCTTCTCGAGCGAATGATTGAGTTGCGTGGCCAGGAAGGCACTGGCCGGATCCTTCGCGAGGGCCGCACGGCTCTGCGCGATGGCGCCGTCGATCACCGCGATGCTCTGCTCGAGCACGGCCACGGTGCTGGGGTCGAGCAGGTCGCGACGCTCGCGCACGATGCGGCGGAGCTTCGTGATCTCGAGGGCGAACACGGGGTCGGCCGCATCCGCAGCCATCGCCGGCGCACTGACGAGCTGCGTGCGCGATGCCGGCGAGCGCGTTGCGCCGGAGACGCGGGCCGCGGGTGCAGACTCCGGACCGGGGCCCTCACTCGCCGTCGTCGTGAAGGTGGCCGTGGGCTCGCCGGTGACGATCTTCGCCGTGTCCGGGCTGATGGCCGCGACCTGCGGAGTGACCGGCGCCGAGAGCGACGACCGCGTGACCGTGTACGTGATGCCGGCGGTGATGACGACGAGCGCGGCAGCGGCGACCGCCGGCCGCAGCCATGTGTGACGGCGGGGCTGCGCGACGACCGGGCGCGGCTCCATGGGCAGGACGCGCGCATCGATGCGCTCGGAGATGCCGGCCCACAGGTCGCGCGACGGCGCGAGCATCGGCAGCGCGGAGGCGCACGCCGTGACGTCCTTCAGTTCGGCGAGCACCTGCCCGCACGATGCACACGAGCTGGCGTGCGCTTCCACCGCGCCGCGGAGTCCGTCGGGCACGTCGCCCTCCAGGTAGTCCGACAGCGCCTCGGCGAAGCCGTCGCAGTCCAGGTTCATCATCGGTGTGGTCATTTGCTCAGCGCCTCCCGTAACAGCATTCTCGCGCGGTGCAGCTGCGCTTTCGTCGCCCCTGTAGTCACGCCGAGCATCCCGGCGATCTCTTCGTGCTTGTAGCCTTCCACGTCGTGCAGCAGGAACACCCGCTTCGCTCCCTTCGGCAACTTCGCGATCGCCATCTCGAGGTCCATCCGGTCGCCGGGAGTGACTGGTCGAGCGGCCATCCCATCGATTCCGTCGCCGTCCTCGTCGCCCTCGAAGCGCGATCGCTGTCGCCCCTCGGTCTTTCGATCGTTCAGCACCACGTTCACGGTGAGCCGGTGCAGCCACGTGCCGAACGCACTCTCACCACGGAACAGCGACAGCTTCTCCCACGCCCGCACGAACACGTCCTGCGTGAGCTCCTCGGCGCGCGTCCGGTCGGAGACCATCCTGGCGCAGAGGGAGAAGACCCGGGTCATGTGCTGCCGGTAGAGCCGCTCGAAGGCGCGACGATCCCCCGCAGCCGCGAGGGCCACGTCCGGATCGGCAGTGTATGCCGTTGCCGTCACTGATTCGGGTAGGGCCACTGCCGTCATCGATCGTCTGGGTCTCCCTTCGTACACAGGATGGGATACCCGGACCGCTCAGAAGGTTTGAAGACGTGCGCGTTGCGCATCGAAGCGTTCTACGACTGTAGAGAGCTGGCTCACCTCGTCGATGACCTCGTCGGCATTCGCCGCCTCGAGCTCGGCGCGGGCGAAGGCGCCCCACGTCACGCCCACTGTGTATACACCCGCCGCGTTGCCCGAGGCGACATCGTGCGCCGAATCACCGACGAAGATCGCGTCTGAGGGCGCGACGCCCAGGAATGCGAGGGCGCGCTCGACGGGCTCGGGGTGCGGCTTGTGATTGACGCACGTGTCGCAGCCCACGAGCACGGCGAAGAGGTCGTCCACGCCGACGAGTTCGAGCGCCTTGCGGGCGAGCCAGTCCGACTTGCTCGTCACCACCGCGAGCGGATGCCCCCCCGCCGCGAAGGTGCGCAGCGCGGGGACGATGCCCTCGTAGGCGAGCATGAGCCGATCGTGATGCTCCAGCTGGTACTCGCGATACCGCGCGAGCAGGCGCTCGGCTTCGACGTCGTTGCCGGCGTATTCGCGCAGCACGGTGAGCAGGGGACGGCCGATGCCGCTGCGCCACTCCTCGTCGGTCGGCGTGTGGCCTTCGAAACCGATGAAGGCGTGCCGGGCGGAGCCGAGGATCAACTCGATGGAATCGACGAGCGTGCCGTCGAGGTCGAACAGGAGGGCAGCAGGCATGCGGGGAAGATAGGAGCTTCGAGGCGCCGGTGCAGCGTGCAGCGTGCCTAGCGGTACGGGCGCCCGGTGCGTACTAGTGCCAGTGACGCGCCGGGCGCGTCCCACTGCGAGCCTCTCACCCCAGCTTGAATGCGCCACAATACGAAGCTTCTTCGCCGCGTTTTCGTCCTCAGCGTGGGCGCCGCGGCGTGCCACACCGGCACCACGGGGGGCACTTCCTCCGGAGCCGGGAGCTCGTCTGCCAACGTCGCGGCGAACATGACCGCGATGCCGGCGAGCGGGCCTGCCGTCGCCGCGATGTCCATGGAGCAGGCCGGCGAGTACCTCACGATCGTCGGCAGCTGCAACGACTGCCACACGCAGGGCTGGTCGGAGTCGAAGGGCAAGGTGGCGCCGGCCGATCGCTTCGCCGGGCTCGACGTCGGATTCCGCGGCGAGTGGGGCACCGTGTACGGCAAGAACCTGCGCACGATCACGCAGCGCCAGAGCGAGGACCACTGGGTGCAGGTGCTCAAGACGTCCGACGACGGCGACGGCAAGCCGCCCATGCCGTGGTGGAACACGGCGCAGATGAGTGAGCGCGACCTGCGTGCGATGTACCGCTACATCAAGTCGCTGGGGCCGAACACGAAGGGCACGCCGCGCAACCTGCGTCCGGGCGTGGAGCCGACGACGCCATACGTCTGGGTGACGCCGAAGAAGGGACCGTAAGGACTCACCTGCGCACGAACTTTCCGCGCCTCCTCGGCGCATTGGTCGTCCTCGGCGGCGCGCTCTTTGTTGGAGCGCGCCG
>JBDSTA010000408.1:0-6220 GCA_039928475.1 Gemmatimonadaceae bacterium
AGCATGCGTCGTCGGCGAGCGCGGCGGCTCCTGCGCTGCTGCTCCTCGCCGACCTTCAGGTGGATGACAACGACCTCGCGGGCGCGGACTCGTCGCTGCGCACGCTGATCGCGCTGTACCGGTCGTCGCCGCAGGCGCCGCTCGCGCGCTTCCGCCTTGGCCTGCTGCAATGGGGCAGTGCGCCAGCCGCGGCCGCGCTCACGTTCGATTCACTGGCGACGCTGCATCCATCGGACGAGGAGGCGATCGCCGCGCGATACTGGGCCGCGCGCGCTTACGATCGCGCCGGCAGGAAGCAGGAGGCGGAACAGCGTTGGCAGTCCATCGTGTCGTCCTCGCCGCTCAGCTACTACGCGATGCGTTCCGCGCGCCGGCTCAGCGCCGCGCCATGGGCTGCGCCGGCCGGCGCCGATTCGGCGCCGCATCTCGCCGCCGCCGACAGCGCCGTCCAGCGCATCGTCGCGCTGCGCCGACTTGGAATGGATGTCGAGGCGAAGTTCGAGATCGAGGCGCTCGCCGACCGCGCCGCGAAAGCGCCGGCCGACGCCGCGCCAATTGCGCAGGCCCTCGCCGGGGTGGGTGAGCCTGCGCGTGCGATTCGCATCGCGCTCGCCGCCATCGAGCGTGGCTCGCCGACGCGCGCGCTCTACCGGCTCGCGTATCCGGTATTGCATGAGGATGCGCTGGTCGAGGAGTCGAAGCGGAACGGACTCGAGCCCTCCCTCGTCGCGGGACTGATTCGGCAGGAGTCGAGCTGGAATCCCCGTGCGGTGTCGCCAGCCACGGCGCGCGGACTCATGCAGCTCATGCCGAGCGTCGGCGCGTCGATCGCCGCGAGCCGGAAGTATCCGTTGTGGAACCAGGCACTGCTCTTCGATCCCGACGTAAGCCTGGAGCTCGGTACCGCGCACCTCGCGTCGAGCCTCACGCGCGGCGTGCCGAGCGAGCGCGCGCTCGCGGCGTACAACGCGGGCGCGTCGCGCGTCGCGCGCTGGGTGAAGCGCCCGGGTACGGACGACGAGGAGCTCTTCACCGAGTGGATTCCCTTCACCGAGACGCGCGACTACGTGCGCATCGTGCTGAGGAATGCCGCGGTGTATCGCGCGCTGTACGGAGTCTGACCCGACTGGAAGCCCGCAAACGGCGAAGGGCACGGCGATGATCGCCGTGCCCTTCGTGCTGTGACTGTCAGGCCGTCCAGACTGTCCAGACTCTCTTACCAGCCCGGCGCCAGCTGGATTCCGTACACCCAGCCCTTGCCGGGACGCTGGAATGGCTTCGCGTAATAGAGCTCGATCACCGCGTAGCCAAGCAGGTTGACGCGTGCCGAAATGCCCGCGCTCACCACCGGGATGCGCTTGACCGACTGGTCGCTGCTGAACTTGACGCTCTCTCCACCATTCCATGCCACACCCGCGTCCACGAACGGCGAGAGCGTCAACGGCAGGTACGGGAAGTTGAGGAGGCCGTATTCGGGCACGCCGAGCACCGGGATGCGAAGCTCTGCGCTCGCTACCGCGAGCCTGCTGCCCAGGAGACGATCGAACGCGTAGCATGTCGTCTGGCCGCATTCGCTCAGGTCGAACGAACCGACGCTGTAGCCGCGAATCAGCGTCTCCTCGCCGAGGAAGAGCGGATACATGTGCGTCGAGTCCTCGCTGCTGCGGCCGTAGCGCCCGTAGTGCAGCCCGCGGAACGCGAAGGTGATCGGCCGCGCAAACAGGTACTTCCGGTAGTCCGCGAGCAACGAGTTGTAGGTGATCGTCCCGACCGTCGGCGCCATCTCGAAGCGGAAACGACCGCCCTGGATGGGGTTGGTGAATGCCGAGTACGAGTTGTCGCCCACATACGCGACGCTGCCCGAACCGTAGTACACCGGATCCATCGACTGCAGGTTCTGCGTATTCTGCGAGATGGGCTGGCCCGTATACGGATCGTACAGGATGCTCTGCCGCTGCGTGCTGTACCCGATGCGCGTCGCGGCCGCGCCGAACTCGATGCGGCGCGTGGACGAGAACGGATACGCCGTGCTCACGCCCGCCTGGTCGAGGAACACGCGCTGCAGCACCAGGTCCTGCTGGTAGAGGCCCTGGTTGTTCGCGCTGTTCGCGTAGTAGCCGTACTGGTAGGGGATGTGCTCGAGCGACGCACCCCAGTTCCAGCGATTCTTCAGGTTGGCGTACTGCACCTGCGCACCGATGTCCTGCACGGTGCCATTGGCCTGCACCGCGACACCGATCTGACGGTCGCTCGACTGATCGCCGAAGAGGAACGACACACCGCCAACCACGCCCGTGCCGAACGGTCCGCCGGCCGTGACGCCGAGCGCCGGCTGGCCAACCGCGTCGAGCGAGAACGACGACTTGTAGCTCACGATGCTGAAGTCGTTGCCCGTCGCGAGCCCGGTGAGCGGATCCTTCAGGTAATTCGTCACCGTCGCGCGGCCCGGCGTATCGCCCGGCGGCAGTACACCCGCGTTGGCGGCAGCGAGGGCCGCGGGCGTCATCGGCTCACCTGCCGTGCGCGACGCGTCGAGCGCGTACACGGCGTAGCCCTGATCCTCGAACACCGAGAACAGCATGCGTCCGCTCGACGGCGCAACCGTCAACGCAGGTGACGTGGCAGTGATGCCGCTGACGCCCGTGGACAACTTCGTCACGCGCGACGTCACGCCCGACGCGATCTCATACCGGTAGATGTCGCAGAAGCCATCCTGGTCGCTGATGAAGAACAGGCTGCGTCCATCCGGCGAGTACTGCGGATTGAGGTGCTTGCCATGTGCGAACGGCGAGTAGACGTTCACCTTGCCGCTCGAGATGTCGACCGTCGCGAGCTGCAGGTCGGAGAACACCATCGTCTCGAAGTTCGTCGTGGGCCCACGATCGCTCGAGAATGCGATCGTGCGTCCGTCGGGCGACCACGTGGGCTGGATGTCGCCGTACCGATCGTTCGTCAGCTGGCGCACGCTGCCCGCCGCGACGTCGAGCAGGTACAGGTCGGCCACGCCGCCCTGCTGCCCGGAGAATGCGATCGTCTTCCCGTCCGGCGACCACGCGATGTTGGAGATGGCGCCCACGCCCGGAACGCGGATGCGGCGCTCGATGTTGCCCGACCCGACGTCCAGCAGCGCGATCTCGTGATTGCCCTCGGCCTGCGCGATGAAGGCGAACTTCGCATTGTCCGGCGACCACGCCCCCGACGACGAGATGAACGTGATGGCGTCGAAGTGCGAATTGCTCGTGGGACCCGCGAGCTTCTTGATCACGCGACCCGTCTGCGCATCGGCGACGAACAGCTCGATCTCGAACAGTCCGCGGCGCGCGAAGAAGGCGACCATCTTGCCGTCCGGGCTCACCTGCGGCGCGAGGTTCATCTCGCCGCTCTTGCGGTTGACCTGGAGCACGGGGTCGCCGGCCTGGTTCGGGCGCGTGCGCCCCTCGAGCACCGGCAGGTAGGCGCGGCGCGTCGCGGCTATCCAGTCCTTCGACAGCGAATCCGTCGAGACGCCGAGCACGCGGCGGATGCCGTCCTCGAAGCCGACGCGGAGCGATGTACGATAGACGTCGACGACCGCGCGGTCGCCCCAACGCCCGCCGACGTACGCCCACAGCGCCTGGCCGTAACGGTAGGGGAAGAAGCGCGGATCGGTATTCAGCTGATGGATCGTCGGCAGCTTCTCACGCTCGGCGGCGTCTCTCAGCCACATCGCGGTGAGCGGGTTGTTGCGGCCGAGCGAGAAGTATTCGGCCATGCCCTCGATGAGCCACAGGGGCAGCGCATTCAATCGCTGTAGTCCGCCCGGGCCCGCCTCGGCGACGCTGTACTGGAACACGTGCACGAGCTCGTGGCCGAGCACGTGGTCGTTGTCCGCGTTGATGCCGGTGAAGGGCATGACGACGCGGGTACGGAGGCCTTCCGTGACACCACCGGTGCCTTCCGAAAGCTCCTCACCCACGACATTCGTCTGCTGGAAGTCCGGCTGGTCCGCGTAGAACACGATGGACTTGCGGTCGAACGTATGGCGGAAGCTGTCGGAGTGTCGCGCATACCACCGCTCGGCCAGGCGGCCGGCGTCGTGGACGATGAGCGACTCGGCCGGGTAGTAGTACAGGTCGAAGCGCGCCGTCCGCAGGATGCGGAAGTCGAACTTCTCGTACTGCACCTTGTTGCGGCCGAAATACTGAGCTCCCCCGCTGCCGGGGAGTGCGAAGACGAGCGCACCCAGCAGCGCGAGCGCGGCAGGGCGGGGAGCGAAACGTGTCATCGTACAGTCCCGCGGTCGAACCGCGACTGAGGATTGGAACGGCGAACCGCGCGGGCGGCTCGGACAGCCACTTGGGCAAACTTGGTGCCCCCTTCGTTACTGTTGCCGCCGGGCATTACCAGTCTCCTGTCGCTCGTCTTCCTGAGACGCAACGGGCGGCGAGGACACCCTCGAGCCCGCTCTCGTGTAACCTCGGCGCCTGCACAATCCGACACAAGTTGTTGCCGGCGGACGCAGGGACGGCCAATATCAGGACACGCCATGCGCACGCCTCCCCCTGTCTTGCCTCCCCCGGACCCCGATCGGTCACAATACGAGACCACGTGGTTCGACCGCGCCGGTCCCGACGCCGGCATTCGCCTCCGGGCCATTGCCTACGCGTCGCTGGCCGGAGGCGTGGCGTTCCTCGGGATCGCCTTCATGGCTGCACAGGCCGGGGGCCGAGTGGCTGTCGCGGCCATCCCCCTCGCGCTGTTCGTGGGCGTCCTCCTGGGAGTCGCGACGTATTTCGCCGCCATCAAGCTCACCGATGGCGTAGGCGCCCTGGCGAAGGCGTTCACGCTTCCCTCCGGAAATTCGACGCCCTACGAGCAGACCTACTCCTTCCAGGAATCGCTCGCCGTACGTGGCGACGTCGCCGGCGCGCTCGAGTCGTACGAGGCCATCATCGCTGAGAACCCTGGCGCGGTGGCCCCGAGGCTCAAGGCCGCGGAGCACTATGCGAAGGGGAATCGCGACGCAAAGCGCGCCTCGGAGCTGTTTCGCGAAGTGCGCGAAATTCCCGAGTGCACCACCCGTGATGCGATATACGCCTCGACCCGGCTGGTGGATCTCTACGACGGTCCCCTGAACGATCCGGGCCGCGCGATCGTGGAGCTCCGGCGGATCATCGAGCTGTACCCCGGCTCGACGATGGCGAAGCACGCGCGCACGGCCCTGCCGGCCCTCAAGGCCCGCATGCAGACGGGCGAGACGTAGGCTCAGTCCGCGGGGTCGACGTGGCGTTGCCGCTTGACCTCGCCGCGCTTCTTCTTCTCGGCCAGGCGCTCTTCCTTCGCTCCCCTGGAGGGGCGCGTCGGTTTGCGCTTCTTCGGGACGACCAGCGCCTCGCGCACCAGTTCCGCGAGCCGGTTGTCCGCGGCCTCACGATTCTGGCCCTGGCTGCGCCGCGCGCTCGAGACGACGCGAATCCACCCCGCCCCGTCGATCCGTGAGGCCAGGCGCGTCATCACGCGGGTGCGCTCGTCCTCGGTGAGGGCGCCGGAGGTCCGCACGTTCCACAGCAGCTCGATGCGCGTCGACGACGTGTTCACGTGCTGGCCACCCGCGCCTCCCGCCTTGCTGGCCCGGTAGCTCAGCTCGGAGCGCGGGATGCCGTGCGTGAGCGAGACCTGTATTCCCTCTTCGATGGACATGCGAAACTCCCGTTCGTTCGAATCGTCAATTCCAATGTAGTATGGCAGAATGCCATAGCGGAGTACTCCGCGTGGCTATCGCACTTTGCAAACGGTTGCTTGCGACTTACTGACGGCGCCACCTCGGACAAGACAAACCCGATCTATCTGCAGCCCAGCCGCTTCATGCGGTGGGTGTACGTCGCTCGGATCTCCATCGCCTCCGCGATCTTCATCGCGGCGGTCATCGTGTCGCTCAGCCGCCCGCTGGACGACACCGCGTCGCAGTTGCTGGGCGCCTCGCTCACGCTCGCCGCCACGCTCGTCGTCACCGCGGCCTCGCTGCTCTACGGCCGCTTCAACAAGCGGCCACGCAATCCGACCTTCTACTACCTCCAGACGGGCTTTGACCTGCTCCTGGTCACGGCCGTCGTGCACCTCACACGCGAGCCCGTCGCCGGCACGTCGCAGTTCGCGGCGCTCTACATCCTCGTCATCGCCACGGCGTCGCTGCTCCTGCCGGCGGGCGGTGCACTGCTCATCGCGCTGCTCGGCAACGTGC
>JBDSTA010000409.1:0-3503 GCA_039928475.1 Gemmatimonadaceae bacterium
CGCTCGCGCCGGCGGGTGTCACATAGATGTTGACCGCCTGGCTCAGGTTGTTCGTGACCTGCACCGACTGCTCGGTGACAACGGTGGGTGCGGTGCGCACCTCCACCTGCCGGCCGCCACATCCAACGGCGGTGGCGAGCGCGAAGGCGAGCACGCCGATCCTGCGGGAAACGTTCATGGTCCGGCTCCTTGTGGTGAACATCGTCGGTTACTGCCGAGAGCGCTGGTTGCAAGAGACATGCGCGAGGAGGTTATTGATAGAGCCGATATCGCGCCACCTCGCGGCGCCAGGCCGCGACGGCCTCGTCGTCGCGCGCCACCACGCTGTCGGGGTCCTCGCCGCGCATCAATGCCTGCCGCATGGCTGGCCGGCCGAAGCGGTCGTCGAAGGTGGCGCCCTGCACGACGAGCGAATCGCGGGCCGTCCGGGCGAGTGCCCAGAGGATGGCCGCGCTCGTCCGGCCGGCGTCGTACCGCGTGCGATCGGTGATCACGAGCCGCACGCCGGGAATGTGCCGCCCGGCGAACTTGCCGTCGCCCGGCGCCTCCGGCGTGAAATCGCTGCGCTCGAAGCGGATGCCGGGAAGCCGTCGCGCATTCAGCTGCGTGACGACCGCGTCGGCAGGCAACCACGAGGCGCCGAAGCGCTGGAAGGCGTCGGACGTGCCGCGGCCCACGCTCACGTTGGTGCCCTCGAAGGGCACGAGCGCGGGATACGTGGCCGCGCTCGCAAGCGTGGGCAGGTTGGGCGATGGACGCACCCACGTCAGTCCCGTCTCGTCGAACCACGCCTCGCGCTTCCATCCCTGCGCGGGCACGACGCGCAGGTCCGCATGGATCCCCATCGCGTCGTTGAAGTAGCGCGCGAGCTCACCCATCGTGAGCCCGTGACGCAGGGGCGTGGAGTGGAGCGCGTACGCGCGCCCGGGCCGCGCAGCGGTCGGCTCCTCGCCGTTGGCCAGCGAGGGCTCGAGCATCGGGCCGTTCACGTCGAAGCCGCCGAGCGGGTTGGGCCGGTCGAGTACGACGATGGGCATGTGGCGCCGTGCCGCCGCGCGCATGGCGTACACCACGGTGCCCGTGTACGTCCACGTGCGCGTGCCGATGTCCTGAAGGTCGACGACCAGCACGTCGACCCCGGTGAGCGTGCTGTCCGGGGGACCGATCGTCTGCGCGGTGTAGAGCGAGTGCACGGGCAACCCCGTGCGCGCATCGATGCCACTGGCCAGATTCTCGCGATCCTCCGTCCCGCGGATGCCGTGCTCCGGCGAGTAGAGTGCGACGAGCCGCACACCGGCGGCGCGTGCCGTGGCCCCGTTCAGGAGGTCGATGTGGCTTGCACCGTGCTCGTCGATGCCCGTGTGATTCGTGATGAGGCCAACCGTCCGGCCGCGCAGGAGGCCGATGCTGTCCGAGAGGAGCACGCTGATTCCGGGGCGCACGTGACCAGGCACCCGCCCCGTGCCATCCATCGCGCCGCGCACGAGGTCGCCGTCGCCGGGCGTGATGGCGTTCCCGACGCCGGCAGCGACCTTGCGCCCGGGCTGTCCACACGACACTAAGCACACCATGATCGCCGCTGCAGCGCCGATCACACCGTACCTGGACCCTCTCGAAACCGTCGTTCCATGCATCGTCTTCTCCGAAGCTTGACCGTTCTCGCCGTGTCGGGTGCCATCGCCGTGCCCGTCGCGGTGCCCGTCGCGGCGCGCGCGCAGGCACATGCCACGCAGGAAGCTCGCCCATCGCCCTCGAGCCGCAAAGCCGCCGCCTTCGCACTCACGGATACGCTGCGGGCAATCCTCACGCGGGCCATCGCCGACAGCGCGTTCCCCGGTGGCGTCGTCGTCATCGGCACGCACTCGGGGCCCGCCGTGACGGTGAGCGCCGGCCATCTCGACTGGGCGCCGTCGCGGCTGGTGACGCCGACGACGATGTGGGACCTCGCGTCGCTGACCAAGGTCGTGGGCATGACGTCCGCCATGATGCAGCTCGTCGAGCGCGGCAAGGTGGACCTCGACGCGCCCGTGCAGCGCTACCTCCCCGAGTGGACGGGCACCAACAAGGAGAAGGTGACGGTGCGTCACCTGATCACCCACCAGAGCGGGCTGCCGCCGTTCAAGACGTACTACAAGAACAACGTCTCAAGGGATTCCACGCTGCGGCTGTTCTTCAACACGCCGCTCGACACGCTGCCCGGCGTGCGGATGATCTACAGCGACATCGGCGCGATCCTCCTCGGCAAGATCGTGGAGCGCGTGAGCGGGAAGACCATCGACGCGTACCTCGAGCAGCACGTGTGGGTGCCCCTGCACATGCGCGACACGTGGTACAAGCCGCCCGAGTGGCTGCGCCTGCGCATTGCGCCCACGGAGATGGATCCGTGGCGCGGCCGGCTCATCGTCGGTGAGGTCCACGACGAGAATGCCTTCGCCCTCGGCGGCGTGTCCGGGCATGCGGGGCTGTTCAGCACTGCGCGCGACCTGTCGCGACTCGCCGAGGCGTACCTGAATGGCGGCGGCAAGCTCGCGAAGGCGGCGACGATCAAGCAGTTCACCACCGTGAACGACTCCACGTTCTCGAGCCGCGCCCTGGGCTGGGACACGCCGAGCAACAACAGCTCGGCGGGACACTACATCAAGCGGCCGGCGTTCGGGCACACCGGCTTCACGGGGACGTCGATCTGGATCGCCCCGCAGCACGACATGTATGTGATCCTCCTGACGAACCGCGTGAACCCCACGCGCGAGCACAGCAGGATCGGCCCGGTGCGCGTGGCCGTCGCGGACGCGGCGATGCGCGCGCTCCATCCTGACGTCGTCGCGGCCATCGACGCGGCCACTCCCCCTTCCGCAGGACGTCCATGAACCTGACCGCGATCGATTGGGCGATCGTCATCGGCTACTTCGCACTGTCGATGGGCATCGGCCTCGTCTTCACCAAGAAGGGCGGCGAGAGCATCGAGGAGTACTTCCTGTCCGGCCGCAACGTGAGCTGGTGGCTCGCCGGCGCGAGCATGGTGGCGACGACCTTTGCGGCGGACACGCCGCTCGTCGTCACGGGACTCGTGTTCAACAATGGCGTGGCCGGCAACTGGCTGTGGTGGAACATGCTGATGAGCGGCATGCTCACGGTGTTCTTCTTCGCGCGGCTGTGGCGACGCGCGGGCGTGATGACGGATGTGGAGTTCGCGGAGGTGCGCTACAGCGGGAAGCCGGCGGCGGCGCTGCGCGGCTTCCGCGCGCTCTACCTCGCGATCCCGATCAACCTGATCATCCTCGGCTGGGTGACGAAGGCGATGATCAAGATCCTGACGATCTCGCTCGGGCTGCATCCGGTGAGCATCGGCGGCACGATGGTGTCGGGCGAGGTCCTCGCCGTGGGCATCTGCTTCATCATCACCGTCGCCTACTCCACGGGCGCGGGCATGTGGGCGGTGCTGTGGACGGACCTCGTGCAGTTCGTCATCAAGATGAGCGCCGTGATCATTCTCGCGGTCTACG
>JBDSTA010000410.1:0-3462 GCA_039928475.1 Gemmatimonadaceae bacterium
GGGCCTGCACCTGCCCTTTGTCACCCTGAGCGAAGCGAGGGGCCTGCACCTACTCCAAAAAACTCAAGCCGCCCTGTTCCGCCGCGCGTATTCGCCAGGCGTTACCCCCATGATGCGACGGAACCGCCGCGTGAGGTGACTCTGGTCGCTGAACCCCGACGCGTACGCCACATGCGAGATCGGCTCGCCCGCGCGCAGCATCTCCGTCGCGTGCCGGATCCGCACGAGGTGCAGGTACATCCCCGGCGGTAACCCGACCTCGCGACGAAACACGCGGATGAGATGGAACGTGCTCATCCCGCTCACCTCCGACAGCGTGGCGAGCGGCACCCGGTGCGCGTAGTTCTGTTCCACATGCTCGCGCGCGATCCGCACCGCGCGATGCCCGTGGCACGTGAGCGCGCTGCCGGTGTCGCCGAAGCGGCGTACGAGCTCGGCGAGCAGCACCGCGACGTCTGCACCGCTGCACGCGCCGGACGTCGCCGCCTCGTGCATCGCCGCGACGCGCGACGCCAGTTCAGCGTCCGCATAGCCGAGCCGCGCGAACCGCGGACGGCCGCCGACCACGCCCGCGACGCGCATGTCGTCGACCGAGGGATAGAACGCGCGATAGCTGAAGCCCTCGTCCTCCGCCGACTCGCCCGCGTGCACCTCACCCGGCTCGATGACGAACACGGAGCCCGGCCGCAGCACCACGTCGGCGCCGCGATAGCGCGTTCGCGCCGCACCCGACGTCACCACGCCCACCACGTACGTCTCGTGGAAATGCGGGATGAATCGATGCGCGCGATAGCTCGCCGAGATGCATTCCATGCGCCCGGTCGCGCCCTCGATGTGACTGATGGTGGCCCGTTCCTGACCCATGGTCGCTACGCCTCCACGCGGTAAACGCTCGTGTTCGCGGACGGCGTACGATGGGGCGGCGACACCCGCCAGCCGATGCGGGCGGGACGCGCCGTGCGGGGGGCAGGACGAGCCGTATGGAAGGCGTGACGACCCGTTCCAGGGGCCATTTCACCCCCTGAAGAGGCTCCTGCGAGCCCGACAACATCATTCTATCCGGGCACACGTCCCACCCGCGATTCTGGCTGCGACGCCGTCTCACGCCCATTCGCGACAGGACTCCCGTGACACCAGCCACCGCCGCCGCGCGCCCGATCCCGTACGGTGACACCGAATCACTCGGCGCGATCTTCGCCACGCATCACCGCTTCGTCGGGCACCTCGCCCGCAACATCCTCGGCGACGACGACGCCGACGACGGCGTGCAGGAAGTCTTCCTGCGACTCTCACGCAAGGGCGTCACGTACGACGGACGCTCGTCGCTCAGCACGTGGCTCTATCGCGTGACGGTCAACACGTGCATCAACATGGTGCGCGCACGCTCACGCCGCTGGCGCCGCCTCGCGCCGCTCAGCCTCAGCGAGAACGCGCCGGCGCCCGAGCGCCAGCTCGCGTGGGAGATGGACCTGCGCGATGCGCTGTCCACGCTCGCGCCCGTGGACCGCGACGCGCTCCTGCTGCACGACTGGGAAGGCTACCGGCACTCGGAGATCGCGCACTCACTCGGCATCGCCGAGGGGACGTCGAAGTGCCGTGCCTTCAAGGCGCGCCGCGAGCTGCGCCGCGCGCTCGCCGCGGACTACTGAGCGGCGAGCACCAGCGGGCGCTGCGACGGATTGCGCGCCTGCTGGAGATCCGCGTTGGCGCCGTCCGCGCGCGTCATCGCGCCCTTGTACTTCATGTGGTCCTCGTCCACGCCGAAGTTCGTGGCGTCGAGCGCGCCGATGCGCTGCATCGATTCCGCTGAGAGGTCGGGCATCTCGCTCGCTGCCGCAAACTCGGCGAGCTGCTCGTCGTCGTAGATGTTGGGCAGCGCCGTCACCACGAGCGGCTCCGCCAGCAGCCACTTGAGCGACGCCTGGCCCAGCGTCATCTCCTCCGCCATGAAGTCGAGCGTGCGGATCTTCTGCACGCCGTTCACGAGCCACGAGCGCGGCCGGTGACGACGATGGTCGTTCTCCGGGAAGACCGTGTCCTCCGTGTACTTCCCCTCGAGCATGCCGCTCGCGTGCGTGACGCGCACGTTGAAGCAGCAGTTCGGCGCGTGACGGCGCGCGGCCTCGATCATTGCCGCGCCCGGATGCTGCTCGAGCACGTTCCAGATCATCTGGATGGTGTTCACGTCGGGCTCGCGCTCCACGAGCTCCACCGACTCGTACAGCCAGCCGATGGCCGGGCCGAACGCGGCGCCCCATGCGCGGATCTTTCCCTCGCGTTTCAGCGCGCGCAGCGTGGCCCACAGCTCCGGGTCGCGCACGTGCTCCATCTTCGCGTTGTGAACCTGGAGGACGTCGATGTAGTCGGTCTCGAGACGTTCGAGGCAGCGATCGACTGCCATGCGCAGGAACGCGGGATCGGTGCGCATCGGGAGCTCGGACTGGCCGCGCCGGCTCTTTTGCGCCTCTTCGTCGTAGATGTCATAGCCGACCTTCGTCCCGATGACGATCTCGCTGCGGCGCCCGCGGAACGCTTCCGCTATCTGCCGCTCGGCGCGGCCGTTTCCGTAGGCGTCGGCGGCGTCAAAGAAGTTCACGCCATGGTCGTCGAGCGCGCGGCGCATCATGCCAACCGCCTCGGCGTCCGTCTTCTCGCCCCACCAGCCGGTGGAGATGGTCCAGGTGCCAAAACCGACCTCGCTCACGCGCACGCCGGTGCCGGGAAACTCACGATATCTCATGCCCGAAAGCTAATTCGTGTCCGCGTCAGGGCAGGACGACGACCGTCGCCGCGTTCACCTCGCCACGCGCCGAGACGGCGCGGAACACGTGCTCGCCCACCGAGGGTATCCATCGATCCTGCTCGAAGGGAGTGCCGTCCACCGACCAGCGGACGCCTCCGCCGCCACTCGCGCGCAGGGGAATGCTGGCGTAGCGCGGCTCGACGCCCGAGGGAATGGCGTAGCGGTCGCCGTCGCGCGGCGAGGTGATGCGGAACGCGGCCGGCGCATCCGTGCGCAGCTCGGCAGATGCGAGACGACTGGCTGCAGGGCGCGCAGGCTGGTGCGCCCACGCGCCGTATTCGTCGGGCAGCGTGGCGACGCCACCGCGCTCCCACGTCTCGGGCTGGGCCGGTGCAGTGCCCGGCGCGAACCACTCGGTGAGCTGCGCACACGATGGCGTCGCGCGCATGCCCGACAGCCGGCACACGGGCACGGCGACGGCGCCCACGCTCGCGGGACTTGGGAACATGCCCGCAGGGATACGCTTCGCCGTCTCCATCACAACGCGATGCAGCAGCGGACCGGCGCCGGTCACGCCGCTCACGCCCTGCATCGGGCGGCCGCTGAAGTTGCCGGCCCACACGGCGACGGTGAAGCCGCGCGTCGTGCCAACGGCCCAGTTGTCCGTGAAGTGGCGGCTCGTGCCGGTCTTCACCGCGACGGGAAATGGAAAGTCGAAC
>JBDSTA010000411.1:0-5127 GCA_039928475.1 Gemmatimonadaceae bacterium
TGCCCTCCTTGCCGGCGAACGGGGAATTGTTCACCAGGAAGTCGACGCTGATCGTCGGCTCCTCGACGGCAATGCCCTCGAGGCGGTCGGGGTGCTCGAGGTCGGTGACGGTGAGGCCGATCTCCACGCCCTCCAGCCCTGCCAGGGAGACAATCTCGCCCGCGGGGGCGGACTGCACCTCGATGCGCTCGAGGCCCTCGTACACGTAGAGCTTCGTGACCTTCGCCTGCTCGTTGCGCTGGTTCACGTCCATGGGCAACAGCAGCACCTGGTCGCCCACGTGCACGGTGCCCTGCTCGATGCGGCCGATGCCCAGGCGCCCGAGATACGGCGAGAAGTCGATGGTGGAGATGAGCATCTGGAACGGCGACGCGCTGTCGCTCGGCGCTTCCGGCACTGCCGAGAGGATCATGTCGAACAGCGGCGAGAGATCGACGGGCTTCACGTCCATGTCGATCGTGGCGACACCCTCGCGCGCGGACGCGTAGACGACCGGCGCCTCGAGCTGTGCCTCCGTGGCCTCGAGCTCGATGAAGAGGTCGAGCACCTCGTCGTGCACGCGCATCGGATCGGCGCCGGGGCGGTCGATCTTGTTGATGACGACGATGGGCGTCCGTCCCAGCTCGAGCGCCTTGCGCAGCACGAATCTCGTCTGCGGCATGGGGCCGTCGAAGGCATCCACCACGAGCAACACACCGTCCACCATGCGCAGGATGCGCTCGACCTCGCCGCCGAAATCGGCGTGGCCGGGGGTGTCGACGACATTGATCTTGGTGTCCTTCCAGCGGATGGACGTGTTCTTCGCGAGAATGGTGATCCCGCGCTCTCGCTCGAGCGGATTGGAATCCATCACCCGCTCGGCGACGACCTGATTATCCCGGAACGCGCCGGACTGCCGAAGCATCTTGTCGACGAGGGTGGTCTTCCCGTGGTCGACGTGTGCGATGATGGCGATATTTCGAATCTGCATAGCCCGGAAATATACTACACCGAAGGAAGGCCAAACAAGCTCGGGCGCAGGCCCACTTGACCTTCGGGGGCATCCGATACACCCTCCGGTCGCAGGCTTCCACCCATGCAGGAGGTGTCCGATGCACCACCAGCAAGACCCCGCCAACGAGCAATACCCGCACGGACGTGGCTATGGCCACGACTACATGCGCGGCGGGGAGGCACTCGGCGGCTATGGCTACTCGGCGCGCGAGGAGTATGCGATTCCACGCGGAGAGCTCGGACAGGAGCAGACCCGGGAATCCCGAAGTACGGACTCGCCAGGCGAGGAACGCACGTAGTCACGGCACGGACTCTTTTCCGGCGGGGCGCTTCGGCGCCCCGCTTTTTCATTCCCGCTGCTACTCGCTACTTCCTCGCGGGCGGCGGGGGCGTCTTTCCATCCTTGCCCGGCTCGATCTCGGCGAACGCCGTATCCACACCGCGCGCCTTGAGCGATGCGACGAAGCCCGATTTCTCGACGGCCTTCGAGTAGGCTTCCGCCGGCTCCACCTGTCCCGAGTCCACGAGCTCCAGGAGCGCGTCGTTGAGCGTCACCATGCCGAGTCGCTTCGACGTCTGCATGACGGATGGAATCTGGAAGGTCTTGCCCTCGCGAATGAGGTTCGTCACCGCGGGAATGGACAGCAGCACCTCGCGCGCCGCTGCGCGCCCACCACCGATCTTCTTGCAGAGCGTCTGCGAGATGACGCCCTTCAGCGATTCCGCGAGCATCACGCGGATCTGCGACTGGCGATCGGCGGGAAACTGGTCGATGACGCGGTCGATGGTGCCCGCCGCGGTGGTCGTGTGCAGCGTGCCGAAGACGAGGTGTCCCGTCTCGGCGGTCTCGATGGCGATGGAGACGGTCTCGAGGTCACGCAGCTCACCGACGAGGATGATGTCCGGATCCTCGCGGAGTGCGGCACGCAGCGCGCTCTTGAAGGAGCTCGTGTGCACGCCGACCTGGCGCTGCGTGATGATGCAGCGCTTGTTGGGATGCACGAACTCGATCGGGTCCTCGATGGTGATGACGTGATCGGAGCGAGAGCGGTTGACGAGGTCGATGAGCGAGCAGAGCGTGGTGGACTTGCCCGACCCCGTCGGGCCCGTGACGAGCACGAGGCCCTTGTTGAGCTGGCAGAGCTTCTGGACCTCGGGCGTGATGTTCATCTGCTCGACGGTCACCACGGTCGCCGGGATCTGGCGGAACACCGCCGCCGGGCCGTTGCGATCCTTGAGCGCATTGGCGCGGAAGCGCGCGACGCCCGTGATCTCGTACGCGTAGTCCGTGTCGTTGGACTCGCGGAACTCCTGCCGGTTGCGCTCGGGCATGATCGAGCGAAGCATCGCATCGAGCGCTTCCGGCTCCAGCGGCGCCTGCTCGACGCGGTGCATTTCGCCATGCAGTCGCATGATCGGCGGCTCGCCGCAGCGCAGGTGCAGGTCGGATGCGTTCTTCGCGACGAGCTCGCGCAGCAGGGCATCGAGCGTCGCGCGTGCGCGCTCGCTGCCCTCGAAGCTCGCGATGGTGTCGGCGCCGATGGCGGCACTCGGACGCGCGGTTGCGGGCGCGGCGGGCGCCTCGCGCGCCGGGGGTGCGGCGGCTGGTGCGGCGGCTGGTGCGGCGGCTGGTGCGGCGTCGGCGGCATCCCCAGCCGGCACGGCCTTGAACTGCCCGCTCCGGATCTGGCGCTCCTTCGGCTCGTCGATCGTGACGCGTGCGCGCCAGCGCGTTCCGTCGCGCGTCGCCTCGATGGTGAACGCGCCGTCCTCCGACACGTACCCGAACGTCGACGCCTGGCCCGCGTCCAGTGCCGCGGCGGCGTCGGCGGGGGCAATCTCGCGCAGGAGCGCGAGCACCTGCGGGCCGGTGAGCGGGGTCTTGGTGACCGGACGGGACGAGCCGGAGATCTCGAGCTCGGCGAGCTCGCCCTCATCGAGCCGCAGCGCCGAGGCGCGCTGGCTCACCATCACCGACAGGAGACGATCGAGTTGTGCCATGGTCGTCAGGATCCCGGACGCGCGTACGCGATGTGCGCGACGCTGACGATGAGGAGCTGTTCGCTGGTGAAGAGCGGCAGGAATCGCACGTGGGTGTTGTTGAGAAAGTCGATGAGCCGCGGGCGGTCGGCGCGCAGCTCGGGGAAGACCGAGCCCGTCTTCGTATCCCCGAAGACGAACGTGATCTCCACGTGCATCCCGACGACTCCGGTCTCGGAGGCGTAATCGGATTCGGGAAGCTCGGTGGCGACGAAGGCGATCTGGGACTTCTGGACGAGGAGGATCTCGCCTGACGCCAGGACGAGGGGGAGGAACGGCTCGGCTTCGTTCAGGGCGTCCAGCGGTTCCTCGGGGCCGGCGCGAAAGCGCGCAAAGGCCTGCAGGAAGATGTCGCCCTCGAGATAGTCGCCGGACGCGAGTGTGACCCCCACGCGATGCCGGACCTTCTCAATTCGGTAGTCGCTCATGGGGGATGAGTGTCGGTTGCTGCGTGCGGAGAGTCAAGCTGTTACGTTCCGGCCGTGATCGGACGCGTCTTCGCCATTATCGGGCTGCTCGCCCTCAACGGTTTTTTCGTCGCGGCGGAGTTTTCCGTGGTGCGCTCGCGCCGGTCCCGGCTCGAGGCAATGGCACGCGGCGGCGACGCGAAGGCGCGCCTGGTCCTCAAGGCTACGGCCAACCTCGCGCATCTGTTGTCGGCAGGGCAGTTCGGCATCACGCTCGCGAGTATCGGCATCGGGGCGCTCGCCGAGGAGGCCCTCTCGCACATGTTCGCCGGGATGTTCGCCTCGCTGCCCCTGCTCGCGCAGCTCAGCACCGGCGCCGGGCTGGGCACGGTGTGCGCACTCGCCGTCGTCACGTACGGTCACGTGGTGTTCGGCGAGCTCGCACCCCGAAGCGCGGCGCTCAACCATCCGGAGGAGGTTGCGCGCTGGCTCGTGCCCCCGCTGCTCGTGTTCGCATGGTTCGTGTCACCGGCCACGTGGCTGCTCAACAAGTCCGCGGCGTTCGTGCTGCGCATCTTCGGGCAGACGTCGGTGGCCACCGAGGAGAACGTGCATTCCGCCGACGAGCTGCGCATCCTCGTGGAGCAGAGCCAGGAGACGGGAGCGCTCGAGCGGCAGGATGCCGCGCTCATCGAGGGCGTGTTCGAGTTCTCCGAGAAGAATGCGCGCGAGGTGATGACCCCGCGCACGGCGATCGACGCGCTGGACGTGGAGACCGCACTCGACGAGGCGATCGGGGTGGTGGTCGAGACGCAGCGCTCGCGCTATCCGGTGTACGAGGAGACGATCGACAACATCATCGGCGTCGTGCTCGCGAAGGACTTGCTGCCGGTGCTGCGCAACCCGCCGGCGGGCTTCATCGTGCAGCACATCATGCGGCCGGTGCTCGTGGTGCCTGGATCGCGCGAGGTGGAGGAGGTGCTCGCGGACTTCAAGCGCCGCAAGGAGCACATGGCCGTGGTGCTCGACGAGTACGGCGGCACGGCGGGCATCCTCACCATGGAGGACCTGCTCGAGGAGATCGTGGGCGAGATCCTCGATGAGCACGACGAGTCCGAGCTGCCGACGACGACGACGGCCGACGCGGACGTGCTCGTGCCCGGCGCATTGAACATCGGCGAGCTCAACGAGCGCTTCGGCCTCGAGATTCCCGACAACGAATACACGACCATTGGCGGCTTCATCTTCGGCGCGTTGGGGCGGCTGCCCGTGCCTGGCGACCGCGTGACGGCATCACACGCCGTGTTCACCGTGAAATCGATGCAGGGCCGGCGGATCGACGCACTCGCGATCGACCTGCACTCCGTGGGCGACCGTCGCGCGAGCATGCGCGAGGGGCGCGCCCCGTGATGCGGGGCTAGGCCGCAGGAACTCCGCGGCGGCTCTCCACGATGCGAGCCGCCAGCACGATCGCCTCGATCATGCTCGAAGGATCGGCGATGCCCTTCCCCGCGATGTCGAGCGCCGTCCCGTGATCGGGCGACGTGCGGGGAAATGGAAGTCCGAGCGTGACGTTCACCGCTGAGCCGAATGACGCGACCTTGATCGCCGTCATGCCGACGTCGTGGTAGGGCGCGATCACCGCATCGAATGCGCCGCGCATGGCGCGCACGAACACCGTGTCGGC
>JBDSTA010000412.1:0-4099 GCA_039928475.1 Gemmatimonadaceae bacterium
GTCAGCTCTGACCCCAGTCAGCTCTGACCCCAGTCAGCTCTGACCCCAGTCAGCTCTGACCCCAATTGGATAGCACAATGACAGCACGCGGCACGTTCGACGTAAAGACGGTCCCCCAGGGCCCGGACGACGCGGCCGGCGGTCCCTTCGGCCGGCTCTTCCTCGACAAGCAGTTCCACGGCGACCTCGAGGGAACGAGCGTGGGCACGATGCTCGGCGCGCGCACCGCGGTGGAGTCGTCGGCCGGTTACGTGGCGCTCGAGCTGGTGACGGGCACGCTGAACGGGAAGCGCGGCACGTTCGTGCTGCAACATTCGGGGACGATGTCGAAAGGCGCGATGACGCTGCTGATCACGGTCGTTCCCGACTCGGGCACGGATGGTCTCGCGGGACTTTCTGGGACGTTCAAGATCATCATCGAGGGTGGGAAGCACTCCTATGAGTTCGACTACTCTGGAGTCTGACAGTCTGGACAGTCTGACAGTCTGACAGTCCGACAGTCAAACCAAACGACAAAGGGCACAGCGTCTTCGGCTGTGCCCTTCGTTCATTCGACTGTCAGACTGTCCAGACTGTCCAGACTGTCCAGACTGTCGGACTGAAAGACTTACTTCTTCGGATCGAGAATGTCGTCGATCCGCTTGATCGACCCGGCGATGTGCAGCTGCGTCGGGCGATCGCCCGAGCCCGAGCGGGCGCGGAGGTCGTTGCGCAGCGTCACCAGCGTGCCGCGGAGCTGCGACTTCGCGTCGTCGCTCAGCGTGACCAGGCGGAAGCCGAACTGCGCGGCCTGCGCAGCCAGCGCCGGGTTCACCGGCGGCGGATTGAGCTTGCGCTCGATCTGCGTGAGGTAATCGCTCTGGAGCTCGCGGCGGAACGCGTCGATCGACTGCCCCGCGTACAGCTCCGACCAGATCCCGTGGCGGGTGTCGTCGAGCAGGTTGCCGAGGGAGTAGACGCTTGCCTTGTTGGTGGCGAGCGCCTCGCCTTCGAGCAGGCGGTTCATGCGACCGTCGTTCAGCACGTTCGAGAGCACGCGCGTCTGCGCGTTGTTGATGCGCTCGATCATGCCGCCGGCCTCGATGCGTGAGCCGATCTCGGGACGGATGAGCCACGTGGGCGTGCGGAACACTTCGTCGTTCAGGAACTTCACCGCGGACGACTGGCGCGACTTGGACATCGCCTCGTACACGGGGCCGTTCTGTCCACCCGCCTTGTACCACACGGTGCCGCCGCCGATGACCGTCGCGACGTGGTTGGCTTCCGTCGCCCACTGACCCACGGTGCGATCGTAGACTTCCTTCAGGTCGCTGTTGTCCTCGCCCGCGGTGGTGGCTGCGCCGGAGACGTAACCGATCACGCGCTGGAGGTTCTTGAAGCCGAGCGCCGTGGACTTCGTCGGATCGGCGTCGCCCACCGCTTCGCTCTGCGTGCCGAAGGCGCCGAAGTCATTGTTCGCCGAGAAGCGGTACCAGGGAATCGTGTCCTGCACGCGGATCCACTTCTCGAGCGTCGCGCGCTCGGCGTCCGGCGTCGTGGCGCCCGGGATGGGACGATAGCCCCAGCCGATCGCGTACTTGTCGTATGGGCCGATGCGCGGGATCATGTCGTCGAGGGCGATCTTGTCCTCGGGCTGCGCGACGTAGTTGTAGCGCGAGTAGTCCATGATGGACGGCGAGTGGCCCATGCGGTGCGTCCAGCTGGCACTGCGCACGGAGTCGGCGGGATACGTGGAGCTGCCGATCTGGTCGTGCTGGAGGCCGATCGTGTGACCGATCTCGTGCGCGACGACGAACTCCAGCAGGCGCCCCGTGAGGGAATCCGGGAAGGGGAACGTGCGTGCGCGCGTGTCGACCTGCGCGGCCTGCGTGAAGTACCAGTCGCGGTTCAGGTTGATGACGTTCTGGAAGATGCGCGCGGAGCCGTTGAGGATCTCACCCGTGCGCGGATCGCTCACGTGCGGACCGACGGCGTTCTCCGTCGTGCTGGGCAGCCAGCGGATGACGGTGTGGCGGATGTCTTCCGGCGACCAGTCGGGATCGTTGGCCGGCGCGTCCATGGCGACGATGCCGTCGCGGAAGCCGGCGGCCTCGAAGGCGGGCTTCCAGTCGTTGATCGCCTTGCGCACCCAGGGCTTCCACTGCTCGGGGGTGTTGGGGTCGACGTAGTAGACGATCGGCTTCTTCGGGGTGCAGAGGCCGCTCGCGTCCGCCGGTCCGGCGCACTCGAGGCGGTACTTCGTGATGTACTGGCGACGTGCGGCGCGGCTGTCGGCGCCGAAGTCCACGTAGCGGTTGGAGAAGAAGCCGACGCGCTCGTCGAAGCGACGGGGCATCATGGGCTGGTCGGGGAGACGGACGATGCTCCAGTGCGCGAGCACGGACGTCGCCGGACGCGGGGCGCCGGGCGCCGCACCACCACCGCCGCCGCCGGCGCCACCGGGCGCAGGCTGCACGCCGGTCTGGGTGGCCTCGATCTCGACGTTATCCGGGAAGGCGACGACGCGCTCGACGAAGGAGCGGGTCTGGTCAACCTGGCCGCGGATGGCCTGGAGCTCGGGGATGGACGTGGTGAAGAGGCGCGTGACGTCGATGACGGCGGCGCTGTCCGGGCCGTAGGCGTCGACGTTGAACACGGCGACGATGGGCGCGTAGTTGGACGCGATGACCGCCTTGTAGACGGGCAGCGTGGTGTCCGCGACGATCGCCCACGACGGTGCGCGAAGGAGGACGCGGTTGCCCTGACGCTCCCAACGCAGCGAGGACTCGCCGAACTGGTCACCGCCGTACTCGCCGAAACCGCCGCCGGGGATGTTCGGGTTGGACGCCGCGGCGCGGGCATATCGGCCCACCGCGAGCATGTCCTTGCCGAGCTCCCTGCTGGGGATCTCGAAGTACAGCTTGTCGCCGACGCGGTGCGTGGCGAAGAGCCCGCGACGCGTCTTGGCGTCGCTCGTGATCACGCGGTTGTACGGACGCGGTGCGGCCGCAGCCGGCCCACCGGCGCCGCCGAGGGCGCGACCGGCGGTGTCCTGCGGAGCGCCGCCGTTCTGCGGGGCGCCACCATTGGCGGGGCGGTTCGCTGCGTTGCCCGGTGCCGGGGCCGGCGCAGTCGTCGGAGCGGGGTTGGAACCCCCGCATCCCGCGAGCGCGACAGCGGCCGCGACGGGGAGAAGACGGATCTTCATAGGGTGTGGTTGAAGGTGCTGCGGGTAGGACGGAGCCTCGAGGAACACCCGAGGCCCCGCGAAGAGATGCAGAGCGGGACCTTGTCTACCTTATCTAAGGATTGACGCACTCGTCGTAAAGAACGCTGTACGCGTCACGGTTCCGGGCTGGATCGCGCCTTCGTCTCGACCGGTTCCAGCACGTCGATCTCCCGCCGGTCCGCGGCGGCGCCGAGCTCACGGAAGCGGCGCGCGCTCACCATGACGCGCGACTCGAGCGAGCCCACGGCGCGGTTGTACGACTTCACGGCCTGGTCCAGGGAAGCCCCGAGCTCGGTGAAATGCGCGCCGAGCGTGGCGAGGCGGTCGTGCAGTGTGGCGCCGAGGGTGCTGATCTCGCGCGCGGAGTCGGCCATGCGGGCTTCCCGCCAGCCGAACGAAACGGACCGGAGGAGCGCAATCAGCGTCGTCGGCGTGGCGAGGATCACCCCTCGGCTCGCGGCGTCATCGAGCAACGCGTGGTCGTGCTCGAGGGCGGCGGAGAAGAACGCCTCGCCGGGGAGGAAGAGGACGACGAACTCCGGGGTCGCCCCGGCGCCCATCTGGTCCCAATAGGCCTTGCGGGCGAGGGCGTCTACGTGTGCGCGGAGCTGCGCAGCGTGAGATTTCAGGTGAAGTCTTCTATCCTTGTCATTTGTCGCGTTTGTGGCGTCAAGATATGCTGATAATGGCGCCTTTGCATCGACAATTACTGACCTGTCGCCGGGGAGCCGGACGATGAGATCGGGCCGGAACTGGCGGCTTTCGCCCGCTTCGTCCTCCGTGGTGAGCGACACCTGCGTCTCGAAATCGCAGTGCTCCGACATGCCGGCCAGCTCGACGACCCGGCGCAGCTGGATCTCGCCCCACCGTCCGCGGACGTTCGGGGTGCGG
>JBDSTA010000413.1:0-8152 GCA_039928475.1 Gemmatimonadaceae bacterium
AAAATCGGGCCACTGACACCATCGACGAGCTCATTCGTCGCGGGCTCGTGGCGGCGACGCCGCGTGACGAGCGCAGGCTGCTCCTCACCGCGCAGGGATGCGATACACTCGAGCGTCTCGTGCTCGCGCGCCGCGCGCACCTGGAAGACCTCATGAACGACTGGGATCCCGCGCATCAGCCCGACGCCGCCCAGTTCCTGCGCGACGTCGTGCGTGACTCGGTGCCGGACGTCAGACGTCCCGCCTGACCTGGTTCAGGCCACGCGGTAGGCTTCCTCCACCGTCGCGCAGCTCCGCGGTGCTCGCGACGAAATTGCGTGAGCGCTCGAGGAGCACGTTCGCCTTGCCGACGACCGTGCGCGCGCTGGCCATCTGCGTCGGCGGGCCAACCTCCTCTGCGAGCGTGCAGCTCTCGCGCACCGCGGCCGTGTCGTCGAGCATCGCGCGCAGGTTCTGCGCGGAGCCATTGAGCGGGAAGTGCGTTACGCCACGACGACGCGCCGAGGACGCGAGGTCGTAGGCACTCAGGGTGGACGAGTAGTAGATCACCGTCGCGCCGTTGCGCCGCGCGCCCGGAATGAATGCGGAGGGCACAGCCAGCTCCGACTCGAGCAGGACGGCACGTGCGCCGGTGCGCGCGAGCGCGTGCGCCGCCGACTCGCCCCTGAGGGCAAATGCGGGCGTGTAGCCTGCGGTCGCCACCGACGTTTCCAGGCTCGCGCCGCTCGGCGCATCGAGGGGGAGGATCAGCACCGTGTTCATGACGGTGACTACGCCGCAATCATGGTGCCCCGGATACTATCGCAGGGCGTTTCGCGGGACCGATGGAGCCGATCTCACCACTCACGTCGTCCATAACGAGGATCACACCGCGCGGTTCATGCTTCACGCTCACGAGCGGCATTGCCACGACGCGCACGTGGATCGGACGCCCGCGCCGATTCGTTGCCTCGACGACGAACTCGTCCGCCTTCATCTCGCCACTCGCGGTCGACTTGATCGCGCCCTTCAGCTTCTCGACGGGGAGCCCGATGTCGAGCGCGAAGAAGTGCTTCCCGAGCGCCTCCTGCTCGCGCAGTCCCCACAGGTCCGTCGCGCGTTCACTCCACACGATGACCATGAGATCGCGATCGAGTACCACGACGGCGCCACGGAGGCTCGCGAGCACGCTCTCGAGGAACCCGTTCACCTCGTGCAGCTCCTCGCTGCGCAGGCGGAGCTCGTCGTTGATCGTGTTGAGCTCCTCGTTGGTGCTGTGGAGCTCCTCGTTCATCGTCTCGAGCTCCTCGTTCGTGCTCTGCAGCTCCTCGTTCGTCGTCTCCAGCTCCTCGACCGTGCTCTGGAGCTCCTCGTTCGTCGTCTCCAGTTCCTCGTTGGTGCTCTGGAGCTCCTCGTACGCGGCCTCGAGCTCCATGTTCGTGTGTTCGAGCTCGCTCTGGAGCCGCTTCGGCGCCGTGACGTCCGCATATGCGGCGCTCACGCCGAGCATCGCGCCCGACGTGTCGATGAGCGGGTTGAGCTGGAGGTCGAACCACCTGATCTCGCCATTCGCGAGGCGGAACTCCACGTCGCGCACCAGCAGGGGCCGTCGCTCGTTGTTCACCTGGTCGATGAGCGAGCGCAGCTCCACGGGACGATACGACAGCTTGAGGTCCTGGAGCGGACGGCCCACGTCCTCGACGGACAGCGTGAAGAGCTGCCGCGCGCGTTCGTTGGCCAGCACCACGGTGCCCTGCGGGTCGAGGACGACCTGCGCCGTAGGCGCCGAGTCGAGCGCGACCTCGCGAAGACGAACGTTCTGCGCGAGGCTCGCCGGATCCTCGAGGCCATTCTGCGCCACGAGCAGCAGCCGGTCGCGCAGGCTCAGGTTCGCACGCGGCACCTTCATCGAAATGCGCCGCTTCAGGTCCACCGGCGTGAACGTCGTCGCGTGCGACAGCAGCGTCTCCGCGCGTCCCAGGAACAGGATCCCGCCGTCGTTCAACGCGAAGTGGAAGCGCGACAGGATGCGCGCCTGCGTCTCGGCGTTGAAGTACATGAGCACGTTGCGGCATACGAGCAGGTCCACGCGCGAGATCGGCGCGTCCTGGATCAGGTCGTGCCGGCCGAAGATCACCTGCCGCCGGTACTCCTTCCTGAATGTGTAGATGCCGTCGTTCGCATCGAAGTACTTCGCGCGCAGCGGCTCCGGCACGTCGCCGAGAGCCTTCTCGTCGTACACGGCGAGCCGTGCGCGCGTGAGTGCGTCTTCGTCGGCATCCGTCGCGTAGATCTTCACGCGCTCGCGGAACGCCTCCGCACCCATCAGCTCCGCGAAGAGGATCGCGAGCGTGTACGGTTCCTCGCCGCTCGCGCATCCGGCGCTCCACACGCGAATGCTCGCGTTCGGCCCCTTTCGCTCGAGCAACTGCGGGATCACTTCCTTCTGGAGGAACTCAAACGTGCCATCGTCGCGGAAGAAGCTCGTGACGTTGATGAGGATCGTGTTGAACAGCGCGCTGAACTCCTCGGGGTGCACCTCGAGGTAGTCCACGTAGTCGCTGAACGACTTCGAGTTCACCGCGCCCATGCGCTTCTCGATCCTGCGCGCGAGGCTGGCTCGCTTGTAGCCGGTGAAGTCGAAGCCGCGGCTCCGCTTGAGGTAGTCGAGCAGGGCTTCGAGACTGCCATCGACGACGTCGGTGGCTATCTGGGGCCGGGACGTTGGTTTGCGCGCAGGCACATCGTAATTAGGTCACTGTCGCGCGCCTCCGCCATGATCAGCCGGTTTTGTCCGCCGTCGCCGCGCCAGGCACCTCCTCACCGACGAGCCGGAGCAGCAGCGTCGTCATGTCGCCCAGCGCCACCACGTGGCTTGCCATGCCGTGCGCAATCGTGCTTCCCGGCATGGACGGATACATCGCTTCATCGGGGTCTTGCGCGACACCCACCCCGCCGCGCGTCACGATGGCCTGCATGCCTGTCGTCCCGTCATCCTGGTTGCCCGACAGCACCACACCGATGACGCGATTGCCATGTGCCAGTGCCGCACTGCGGAACATCGGGTCGATCGCCGGACGATGGCCATGTTCCACCGGTTCGCGCGAAAGTCGCATGTCGTCGCTCATGACGAGAAGATGCCGGTCGGGCGGCGCCACGTAGATGCAATGGCGCTCGATACGGTCGCCATCCCCGGGATGCAGCGCGGGAAGTGGACCGGCACGGTTGAGCAGCTGCGGGAGCACGCTCTCGCTCGTTCGCGGAAAATGCACGGTCACGAACAGCGAGGCGCCAAGGTCGGATGGAAGTCCGGCCGCCAGCTGCAGGAGCGCCTCGACGCCACCTGCGGAGGCGCCGATGACGATGATGTCACGCGTGACCATGAGCATTGTCCCGGGCAAGAAGCGCGCACGTGCAAAAACTCTTGACGTGCATATCTTCGCTGTGCATGGCCATGAACCTTAGCCACTCCGCACTCGGTCCTCCGGCGACATGGCCCCCGTCGCTGCGCACCGCCGTGGAGATCATGATGGGACTCGCGCACCCCGCCAGCGTGACCTGGTGTGGCACCTCCGTGTGCAACGACGCCTGCGCCGCGCTTGGCGACGATGCGCTGCGCGATCACTTCGAGGCAACCGCAATCCCGCTGCGTGACGACGGCGGCGCATCCACCGGGATGCTGTGCGTCTACGAGGTGCGTCCGCTCGCCCCTGGCGTCATGCTCGACGAGGCGCGCGCCACGCTCGCTCGCGCGAACGAGAAGCTCTCCGCCAACATCGCCGAGCGCGAGGTCGCCGAGGAGGAACGGCGTGCGCTCCAGCGGCAGCTCGCCGCCGCAGAGGAGGCGGAGCGCGGCCGCCTCTCGCGCGAGTTGCACGACCAGCTCGGCCAGCATCTCACCGCCATCGCGCTGGGCTTGCATGAGGTCGCTTCCCTGGTGCGCGCGGGCTCCGTCGCCCGCGAGCGCCTCGGCGCCCTCCAGGAGCTGACATCACTCCTCACGCGCGACGCCCGTTATCTCGCCATCGAGCTCCGCCCGCCCGAGCTCGACGACGTCGGCCTCGAAAGCGCCATGGCGAGCTACGTGGAGCAGTGGTCGCAGCGGTACGGCATCGCCGTCGAGCGCCAGTCCACCGGGATCGTGCGCTTCCAGTACTCCGGGGACGTCGCCACTGCGATCTACCGCATCCTCCAGGAAGCGCTGACGAACGTGGCGAAGCACGCGCGCGCGAGGCAGGTGAGCGTGATCATGGAGCAGACGGAGGGTGAGCTGCGCCTCATCGTCGAGGACGACGGCACTGGCTTCGACGTCGACACGACGCTCAGGCGCGCGACGACCGAGCATCGCTTGGGGTTGCTCGGCATGCGCGAGCGCGCGTCGATCGTCGGCGGGACGGTGGCGGTGGAGTCGTCGGTGGGGAAGGGGACGACCATCTTCGCGCGCGTCCCCGTGGAGTGACCGGGGCGACTGCCAAAGCGACCGAGACACGTCGTAAAATCGGGCGCGCACGTTTGGGGCCACGTCAGCGTGCTCTGCGTCTGGCGCTCAGCTTGCATTGGAACTTTGCACTTTTACTCGCCGAGAATTGAGCGTGACTCCCCGGTTCACCGCGTGATGCAGCGAGATACGCCGAGCGGAGGGATCAAGGTCGGCGCGCGCACGATTCGCGTGGTGATCGCGGACGATCACGCCGTCGTGCGCGAGGGCCTGCGGGTGCTCGTCAGCGCGCAGCCGGGCCTCGAGGTCATCGGCGAGGCGGGCGACGGACAGGAGGCATGGAAGCTCGCCTGCGAGCTGCAGCCCGACGTCATCGTGCTCGACCTGTCGATGCCCGTGATGGGCGGCGCCGAGACGGCCGAGCGCATCAGCAAGGAGTGCGCGGACGTGCGCATCCTCGCACTCACGATGCACGAGGAACGCGGGTACGTCTCGCGGCTCCTGCGCGCGGGCGCGGCCGGGTATCTCCTCAAGCGCTCGGCGTCGTCGGAGCTCGTGCGCGCCATCAGGGCGGTGGCGTGGGGCGGATCGTACGTGGATCCCTCGCTGGCGGCCTCACTGCTCGTCGAGCCGGCACACTCGGCGCACGCGTCGGCCTCTGCGCGGCAGCATCGCGCGGCCGTGCCCGACCTCACGCCGCGCGAGCTGGAGACACTCCGGCTCGTGGCGCGCGGCCATAGCAACAAGGAGATCGCCGCCACCCTCGAGATCGGCGTGAAGACGGTCGAGACCCATCGCGCCAACGCCATGGCGAAGCTCGGGCTGGGGAGCCGCGCGGCGCTCGTTCGCTTCGCGCTCGACGAAGGCTGGCTCGCGTAGCGCCACGTCCGGAATAGTACGGAGTAGTCGGATATAGCCCTTAGGAAACGGGCGGTTACTCCCGATGTGCGCGCCGTGAGCGTCCCGCCAACGTCCACGCTGCCGAAAAGCGAAGGAACCGCCCGCGTTCCGCGAAGGCCGCGCGCGACGCCATAAGTCCGCTGGTACGAGATGTGATAAGGGAAGCCCTGTCATCGGGCATGATGGCGGAGCAACGATGAATACCACGACGTCTTACGGCAGCGCGACCTCGCGCCCGCCACGACGGATGCTCGACTCTGAGGTTCTCTTGCCAGGCTATCGTCCCCTTCGCCACGCGGAATCGGAACACCACATCGGGATCGCCGAGCGCGCCGATGAGCTCAGCCGCGAGGGCGCGGACGCCGAGGCGGCGTGCCTGCTCGAGGAGTTCATCGCCGACCTGGAGTCGCGCGAGGCGGATCTGCCGACGTGGCCGTACGGTCGGCTCGCGTTCGTCTATCGCCGCATGCGGCGCTATTCCGACGAGGTCGACCTGCTGGAGCGCTACATGTCCCTCCAGGCCGACGAGGAGCAGGCGGTGCGCTTCAACGCGCGACTGTCCAAGGCGCGCGCACTGGTCGCGAAGATGAACCGGTCCAAGATCATGCCGCTCCGTACCGACCGGGCGTCCACGATCCCCTGCTGGCAGACGCCGTCGGACCTCTAGGCGGCTACAAGCGCGGCGCCACGAAGCGCCGCGAGTGCCGCTCATACGCGTGCGCGAACGACAGCACGCGCGCGTCCGCGCCCGGCAACCCCACCACCGACAGGTTCATCGCCGGCATCCCGTCCGCGCCCAGCCCTGCGGGCACCGACACCTCGGGGATGCCGAGCCAGTTCCCGTAGCCCAGCGGCGTCCGCACGTCGGGCCACGGATCCACGGCGCGCGGCGCGTTGAACGGCATCGTCGGATAGACCATCGCCACCACCTTCGCGTCGCGCATGGATGACGCAAGCATCTCCACCACCGTCGCACGCGAGCGCGCGAAGGAGCGGCCTGCCGCGTCGTCGGCCATCGGCTGGTCCAGCAGTGCCTCGCACTCCTCGTACGTCGCCGGCAGCACATCGTAGAAGCCGCGATACGCCGCGTAGCCCGCGCGCACCGCACCGCGCGCATCGCTCGTTCGCCCCGCGAAATACCTGAGCAGCGCGTTCGCCGTCGGCGCTGGCGAGTTCGCGTTCACCGCCACGTCACCGCGATCGCGCGCCGCAGCGGCGAACGCATCGCGGTAGTTCACGCGCGTCACCGCCGGTTCGAACGGCTCCACGATCGCACCGGCCGAGCGAAGGTCGGCGACGGCACGATCCCAGAGCGCCAGCGCTTCCGCGCTCATCTTGTCGCGCGGCACATGCGCCTCCACGATGCCGAGCCGGATGCCGGATAGCGCGTCGTCGCGCAACGCGGGCGCGGCGAACGCGCCCACCGACAGCGGATCCGATGCGTCCGCGCCGGCGATCGCCGCAAGCAACAGCGCCGCATCGGCCACACTCCGCGCGAGCGGGCCGTGCGTATCGAGATACGGCCACGTCGGGATCACACCCGTACGCGGCACGAGCCCGAACGTCGGCTTCATGCCCACCACGCCGGTGAACTGCGCGGGAATGCGGTTCGATCCGCCGTCATCCGTGCCGAGCGCGGCGAACGCCATCCCGCACGCCACGCTCACCGCCGAGCCCGCACTCGACCCACCCGGCGTCTTCGTTCCCGACGCATCGTACGGGTTGAGCACCTGTCCCGTATGCGTGCTCGTGCCATTGCCGTGATAGGCGAAGTCGTCGGCGGCGGTCTTGCCGAGGACGATCGCGCCGGCGGCCCGCATGCGCGCGACCTCCATCGCGTCGCGGCGCACGGCATCCGGAAACAGCCTCGCCCACTCCGCGCTCGAGCCGGTCGTCGGCAGGCCATTCATGTCGTAGATCGCCTTCGCGAACACGGGCACGCCGTCGAGCGGGCCACGCATGCGCCCCGCGCGACGACGCGCATCCGACGCCCGCGCCTCGGCCATCGCCGTTCCGGCGAGTGCATCGATGGCGTGGAGCCTCGCGCCATCCGTCCTGCAGCGGTCGAGCGCGCGCTGCGTCACCTCCACCGACGTCCAGAGCCCGCGCCGCCGCCCCGCCTGCAACTCGGCGATGCTACCCGCGAGCGGGTCGCGTGGCGTTGGGGTCCAGCCAACGAGCGGCACGGCGGCGAGCGCGGCAAGCTGCGCGAGTGCTTCCCGGCGAGTGGGAGACATTGACGACGGCGGAAGTGCGTGATGAACGGCGCGGGTGTGACACAATTGGACGCCGCGTCCGTCGCCGGTCAATGCCCCGTCAGCGCGGCTCCACGCCGCGAACCGGCTGCACGTGATACGGCACCCGCATCTCCGCGACGGCGCCGCCGTCGGGATGGGTGTTCACCGTGAGCCGTTGCCCACCGCCATACAGCTGCTCGAGGCGCGCCCGCGAGTTGCCCAGCCCCACGCCGGTGCGCGCGCCTTCCGCGGCAGGCGTGACGCCTGGTCCGTTGTCGCGCACGCGAATCACGACGTCGTCGCCCTCGCGCGTCGCCGAGATCTCGATGCGGGCGTCTGCCACGATCCGTTCCGCGCCATGCTTGATCGCGTTCTCCACGATGGGCTGGAGGATCATCGTCGGCACGAGTGCGTCCATGATCGCGTCGTCGGCATGCGTGTCCACGGTGAGGCGGCCCTGGAAGCGCACCTGCATGATCTCGACGTAGCGCGCCAGCACGCCCAGCTCGTCACGCAGCGTCGCCTCGGCGTCGCCACCGCGCTCGAGGTTGTGGCGCAGCAGCTCGCCCAGCCGCGCGATCACACGGCGCACGCCGCG
>JBDSTA010000414.1:0-10608 GCA_039928475.1 Gemmatimonadaceae bacterium
CACCACGGCACCGATCGCCAGGATGAGAAGCCCTGGGATCGCAGTCCACTTCCTTCGCTGCGTCATCGCGATTTGGTCTGGGAAATTCGGAAAGCGGGGCGCTTGTGAACGAATTCACAAGGGCCCCTCGCCGGCCAGCAATTTGAACGCACGTAGTTCATGCCGCAAGCCGACGAACCCGTAAGTTCCGCATGCATTTACGCATGCAGCCTTGCGAGCGACACCGGCACACACGAACCCAATGCGGCAACCGGGGAGTTTCCCCGGTGCGACCGCAAAGGTCAAGTCGGTCTTTTCCTTACCACTTCGGACCGAGCACCGCCGCATCGGTGATGCCGACAGGACCGAGGTCCGCGGGCAGCAGGTCGAGGTTCGCCCGCGAGTTCTGCGTGAGCCGCAACGGCCAGTGCGTTCCGTAGACGAAACGCGCCGCGCCGATGGTCCGGATCAGGTGCGCGAACTGGTCCTCCGGCGGCCCCCAGACCCACGCAAAATCCCAGAACACGCGCCCCTGCTCTGCAGGCGTCAGGCTCCAGTGCGTCTCCTCGATGGTCTCACGACCTGCGCCGACGACGACGATCCTCACTCCCGCATGCGATCGCGCGAGCGTGCGGACGTGCGCGGCCGTGAGGTCGCCGGACACGTCGAGCGGCGAGCGCTGCCGAAGATCCTCGAATCGCACCGTCAGCACGAGCGGTAGCCCCGTCTCGGCGCACGCCGCCGCGAGGGACTTCATGGCGTCGGAGTGCGGACCCATCCCCCAGTGCGCGGGATATGCGCGGATCGCCGCGGCGCCCTGCTCCGCCGCCTCGCGCAGGCTGTGCTCCCACCGCGGCCAGTCCGGCCTGATGGTCGGTGCAGGCCGGAGCACTGGAAATGACTTCAGTGCCTTGAACAGCACGGCGTTGCCGGCGGCCGGGTCGCGCTGCCACGGCGACGGCAGGTAGCCGACCCATGCCCCCGAGAGTCCCTCGCGCTCGAGCACGCGCACGAGGACGTCGGGGTCGGGATGCGGCAGCTCGCGAAATGGATACGGCCCGATGTACGCGGCGCAGTCGATCATGCGATGGCCCCACACGCGGGAAAGGCATGCGCGCCGAAGAGCCGCGCCGCATTGCGCCAGCGCACATCGGCCAGGTCGTCGTCACTCAGCCCGATCACCTCCAGCGCGCGCAGCTTCGCGAGGCCCGTCTCCATCGTGAGGTCGCATGCCCACAGCAGGCGCTGCGCGCCGAGTGCAGCGAGCGCAGCGTCGAGCATGCCGCGATCCACTCCACTCCCACTGAGGTCCGGGTGGACGTTGGGCGTGTCGCGCACGGCCGCGAGCGTGTGCGACCAGTCGCCGCCGCCGCCGATGTGCGCGAGCACGAACGACGCGCGAGGATGACGCGCCGCGAGTCGCACGAGGTCCGAGCCGTCGGAGATCTCCTGGTTCGGCCACTCGCGCGTGCGATGCTGCCAGATGTGATGCAGGATGGGCATCCGCCGCTCGGCGGCGAGTGCGCACACCGGGTCGAGCAACGGATCGTCGGCGCGACGACTCGCCAGCAGCTTCACGCCGATGGCGCCGCGCGCGACACCGCGCTCGATCTCCGCGAGCGCGTGCGCGGTGTGATTCGGGTTCACCGTGACGTACCACCGCACGCTGCCGGCGTGCGCGGTCGCGATGTCATGCTTGGCATCGTTGCCGCGGCTCACGTCGTCCGGCGACGGAAAGTACGTCGGCGACGTATGACCGTACGACCCCAGCACACTGGCCACGTGATAGCTGACGCCCATCGCGTCGCCCGCGCGAAAGCGGGCGTCGTTCACGCGCTGCCAGTCGGCGCGGCCAGCGTCCGCGTGGTAGAAGTGCGCGTGCGCGTCGATGAGCGGCGCGCCGTGCGTCACGCGCCGTCGCCTTCGCGAACGGTGACGAACGCAGCGCTCGCCGCGCTCTCGATGTCGAGCAGCGCGGCCTCGTCGTGCGCGATGGCCGCGTAGTTGTACGCGCCACGCTTGAACAACACGCCGCCGCGCATCGCCTCCGCGAGGAAGCGGCTCTCGGCCGAGGGGTCATCCCACTTGATCTGCCACATGTGGTCGATGCCGAGCGTGCTCACACCGGTGAGCCCGCTCGCCTCGATGGCGCGATCGATGGCCGAGCGCATCTCGCGTCCCGTCTCGCCGAGCGTGGCGCAGATGTCGGCCTCGTCGTGCCAGTCGAGCACCGCAAGCGCGGCGGCGAGTGCCGTGGCCTCGCTCGCGAGGGTGGACGAGATCCACGTGTCGCGTGCGGCGTCCATGAGTGCCTGCTTCCCGACGACGGCGGCGACCGGATAGCCATTCGCCATCGCCTTGCCGTACGACGCGAGATCCGGGGTGATGCCGCACACTTCCTGGTAGCCGCCGACGGCGACGCGGAATCCCGTCTTCACCTCGTCGAAGACGAGCGCCGCACCGCTCGCGTCGCACAGCGCGCGCGCCCGCGCGAGCCACGCGATGTCTGGCGCGACGTCCACCACAGGCTCGAGCACGATGGCCGCGAGCGTCGAACCGGCAGCGGCGACCGCGCGCTCGAGCGCGCCGATGTCATTGAACGGGACGCGCGTGAGCGACGACTTGACGGCGGCGGGCACGCCACGCGCATCGGAGGCCCAGTCGTGCCAGCCGAAGTAGCCGCAGCCGATCACGTGCTCGCGCCCCGTGTACGTGCGTGCGAGCCGCACGGCGGCCGCCGTGGCCTCGGCGCCGGTCTTGAGTATCTGCGCGCGCTCGGCGAAGGGCATCAGCGAGCAGAGTCGCTCGGCGAGCTCCACCTCGCGCCAGCTCGAGAGCGCCGACACGTTGCCCTGCGACGCCGCTTCGATCACCGCCTGGGTGACCTTCGGTTCCGCGTAACCCAGCGCGACGGCGCCAAGCGCCATGGTGCAGTCGATGTACTCGTAGCCGCTGACGTCGCGCACAAGCGCGCCGCGCGCGGAGGCGAAGTGCGTGGGCAGGTCGTCGGCGGGGTCGCCATAGAGCGACGCCGCCCGCTTGCTGCCCGTGGACGCGCCGGTGGGGAGGACGGCTTCCGCGCGGTCGCGCCAGGCGCGCTCCGGCGCGAGCTCCGGTGCGCCGTGATCGTCATGCGGAATCTCTTCCTCGGCCTCGGGGGCCTCGGCTTCAGGCTCCTCGGGCGGAGGAGGAGGTGCGTCGTCGCGGCCGCGGCCGAAGAATCTGGAGAGTGCCATGTGCAAAGAGGGAGTGAGCGTGCGGCGCCGTCAATCCTCGGGCGCGCCGGTGGACGTGTCGCGCCCGGTGATGTGGCGCGGCGGGCGCGGAGACACGTCGTCGGGAAGCTTGCGGTCGATGCGGCCGGTGCGCTCGAGGAAGCGGACGACCTCGAGCGACATCGCGCGCAGGAGCGAGAGCTCGCGGTCGTCGGGCTCGGCGCGAAAGGTGATGGCGCGGAGGGAGCGCATGATGTGCTCCGGATAGCGTGTCTTGAAGAACTGGATCGCGTCGAGCGCGTTGTGGAGCTCACCGAAGTAGCGCTCGTACAGCTCTGTGGTGGGCGGCGGCGCTTCCTTGCGCGGCCCGCGCAGCACGCGCGTGGCGTCGCCGGCTGCGAGGTGCAGCTCGTACAGGGCGATGAGCACCGCCTGCGCGAGGTTGAGCGACGCGTGGTCCGTCGTGGGAATCGTGACCGCGGCGTGGATGCGGTCGAGGATCTCGTTGGGCAGGCCGCGGTCCTCGCGGCCGAAGACCAGCGCGACGCGGCCTGCGTCGGCGTGACCGAGGACGTCGTCGGCAGCTTCCTTCGGGTCCAGGAGCCGCCACTTCGCCTTGCGTCGCCGCGCCGTGAAGCCGACGAGGCGCACGCAGTCGGCGACCGCGGCGTCGAAGTCGGTGAATTGCTCGATGCCGTGGATGATGTCCCACGTGTCGTGCGCGATGCCCTCGAGACGGATGGGATCGTACGCGCATGGGTTGACGAGCCGCAGCGAGGTGAAGCCCATGTTCTTCATCGCGCGCACGGTGCCGCCGATGTTGACCGGGTCCTGCGGTTCGAACAGAACGATCGAGATGTTGTTGCGCTTCGTGTCAGACATTCGCGAGCGTGAATCGGAGCAGCCGCGACGGGTCGTGGCGGTCCCCACGAAGATAGACGAATTCCTCGTTGGCGCCGGACATCACGAGCTGGCCGCGCCGGCGAGCGCGACCGGAGACGACCTCGTTGATGAGGACGTCGAGCGAGAACTCGGGCGTGCGACCGTCGATGTGGAGTGTGGCCTCGAGGTGATAGCCCGACGATGTCGGGCGCCACTTCGCGTCCACCGCGAGGTCATTCGTCCACCCATCCACGGGACGGACGAGCACACCGGTCACGTCGGGCACGAGGAGCAGGCCGGCGCTGCGCAGGCCGTTGATGGCATACAGCTGCACGCTGTCGCCGTTGATGGATGCCGGTTCGTTGTCGAGCTGGTTCTCCATCACGGGCGACACGAAGAGGCGCTGCGAGTTCGGCACCTCGATCTCGACGTGCACCGTTCCCAGCGTGGGACGCGTGACGGCGACGAAGGCGACGGGACCGCCGGCGCCCTGCCACGTGAACTCCGAGCGGCGATAATGCGCATCGCCCAGCTCGAAGAGCGAAGGCAGCGTGTGCAGGACGGGCACGGGCGCGCCGCGCGTGGGCGTGGTGCGATACTCCGGCGCAACGACGACGGGTCCGCTCAGGCGCCCGACCTTTCCGCCAAGCTCGAGCAGCCGGGCCTGCTCGTCGCGCACGACCTCGACCATCCAGCCCTGTCCTGCGGCGCGATGGCGATGACGCGATCCGTCGTCGCAGTGCACGACCAGCACGTCACCCTCGCGCTCCACCGTCTTGATGGATCGCGTCCAACTCCACACGCTCACGGTTCGGCCCACGAGCCCGCGCTGGCGCAGCAGCACGGCGGGAAGCCGTCCGTCGCGCCCCGGTGCGTTCGGCGTCGTCATGGTCCAGAGCTCTGGCTCGGCATCGGGATCGGCGAGCGCCCATCCCATGAGCGTGCCACCGTCGGCGCTCGTGCCGGTCAGTATGGCCGGCCCGTTCTCCGGCAGCTCGACGCGCGCGGTGTCTGCGAGGAACGCAAAGCCGTCCTCGTCGCCGGTTCCGCCCTCCAGCACGCCGGGCTCGCGTAGCGCATCCGCCGCGACGTCAACCGAGTGCATGGGCAGGTCGATCTCGTGCGCGCTCGTGCCGTCCCAGCGCAGCTCGTCGACGATATAGTCGGTCATCGCGATGACCGTGCGGTGCACGATGAGTCCCGGCGCGAGCTCGGCGCGCGCGCTCACCCATCCGGACTTGTCGTTGTCGGAGAATGCGAACAGCTCACCGTGCACGCGCGGCTGCGACCGACGGTCCACGAGCGGTGCGTTGTGCGCGAGCGTGCTGCGGTACCAGTGCAGCGTTGGATCGACGTATGACCCCGTGCCCGGGTCGTCGAACCAGCGTCGCGCCCCGTCGACGAGCGTGAGGTTCAGGCGATCCGGATGGCCGTGGCCGCCGCCCGAGTGACCGTAGTCGAGCGATACGTACAGCGCGCCGTTCTCGCGGCGGATGACGCCGAGGCCCTGAGCGGGGAGCAGGTCGGAATGCAGCGGCTGACCGATGAGGCGCGGCAGCTGGCGGCGCGCGCAGAGCAGCGTGCGCCACGACAGGTCGGCGCGCGTGAGGCCCGTGGCGGGAAGATTCCGCTCGACGTCGCCGGACGACGCGGCGCGTCCGGTGTCGCGCCTCGGGATCGAAGGGTCGTAAAGGCGCGCGAGGATTCCAGCGAGCCGCTCGTCGTCGCGATCCGCGAGGCCGAGCTCGCACGACTCGGCGAAGCGCGGTTGTCGCAGGCTCACCGCATACTGCGAGTCGCGCCGCGACGGGAAGGTGAGGTCGGGGAGGACCGTGCGAAATGGCGCGGCGAAACCCTCGTGAAATCGCGTGTCGAGCGAGCCGGTGAGCGGCTGGCCCGCCGTACTCGCGATGCGCGCCCCGTACCACAGTCCGCGATGCGCGAAGAAGTGATAGTTCTCGCCCTCGTACCAGCTGCCGTCCGACAACAATGCGCTCGTGAGGTGCGCATGCAGCCCGCTGCGTCCGCGCAGCGCGCGGTCGAACAGCACCCGGTCGTCGAGCATGCGCGCGGACGCCAGCAGGGCGGCGTTGTTCCATACCTGGCGGTTGGACATCCCCTCGTCGAACGAGGCGATGAGCTGCGCGCTCGGCGCGATGAGGCGGTCGCGCACACGCGAGCCGAGCGACGTGAGCTCGGGCGACGGCGCGGCTGTCTCGAGGATGTCGAGCGCGATCGTGAGCTGCAGCAGCCAGATGGACTCGAGATACGTGCTGAAGAACGGCCGCGACGGGCCAAGCACGTTGTCGGCGTTCGGGTAGCGGAGGTACTGCTCCGCGTACCGGTCGAGCAGCGTGACGGCGGCGTTACGGCATCGTTCGTCGTCGAGGACGACGCCGAGCAGCGCCGAGTGCACGACGCGCTCGGCGAGCCAGAGCTGGTACCAATAGAGGCGGAAGCGGTCGTGCAGCCCGCCGGCGTACTCGCGTCCGCACTCAGGACAGCGATGCCGCGGATCCCACGGATCGAAGCGCAGGAGTGCGCCGTCGATGGTGCAGCGCCCGCCCTGCCGGCTGAGCAGCGCCTTCTCGCGCGGGACCGGGGGAGGCGCGTCGACCAACGGCGCGAGCTCGCGACGCATCCCATCCGCGAGCGGCGCCAGCTCGCCGCGCGCAATGGCGCAGCGCTCCTGTAACTGCTCGGCGGTGACGAGCAGGCTCATTCGTTCGCTCCAGTGGCAAAATACCAATCATGAAGCGTGACGAGCTCGCCGCGCAGGTCCATTCGCACGCCGCGCACCCGCCGGGACAGTCCCTGCACGCCGCGCGAATGATAGAGCCACGTCGCGGGCGCGAGCGAGTCCAGTGCGACCTGCACGTCGCGCCAGGCTGCGACGCGCGAGGCGCCTTCGGGTGCGGCGTTCGCGCGGTCGAGCAGCGCGTCCAGCGCGGGTTGGTGGAAGCCGGTGTAGTCGAGCGTCCCACCGCGCTGTGCGCCGTGAAAGAGCGCCGAGACGTAGGAGTAGGAGAGGTCGCCCGGAATGCCCGCAATCAGCATGTCGAAATTCCTGGTGGTTGCGCGTGCCGCGGTGAGGAACGCGCCCATTTCCGTCTGACGAACAGTGACGGTAAAGCCTCGCGCGGCAAGGTCGCCCTGGACGAGCTGTTCCGCGACGTTGTCGCCGCTGCCCACCGTGAGGAGCTCGACGGCGAGACTCCGGCCGTTCCGTGCACGCACGCCACCCGCGCCGCGGCGCCAGCCGGCCGCATCGAGCAGCGAATCCGCCGACGCCGTGTCGCGCATCACTGGGGGCGTCCACGATAGGGGGCTGTCGGGCGGCAACGGAGATGACGACGGACGCCCGAAGCCGGCGAGCGCGATGTCCACGATGCGAGCGCGCTCGATGGAGCGCGCCACAGCGCGGCGCACGCGGACGTCGTCGAACGGCGCGCGGCTCACGTTGAAGCAGAGCGCGGTGCCGAAGAGGACGGGATAGGTGACCAGCTGCAACGTTGCGTCGTGCTGGGCGAGGCTCGCCATGGTGGGCGAGATGCCGGCGACGTCGAGCTCGCCGCTCGCGAGCCCGGCGAATTTCGTCGTCGCCTCGTCCACTACGGCAACGACGAACCCACGCAGCTTCGGCGGACCGCCGAGCGACGCGGGGAATGCGTCGTTGCGCGCGAAGGTCCAGCGCGCACCGCGGTCGCGGCGGACGAAGCGGAACGGGCCATTGCCCACCGGCGCATCATTATACGGGGCGCGGCGCATCTCCTTTCGCGCGACGGCGCCGAGCAGGTGCGCCGGGACGATGGGCAGCTCGGCGAGGAGCGCAGGGAGGCGCGACTGTGGCGTGCGGTAGCGGAGCACGAGCGTGGTGTCGTCCGTCGCGAGCGCCGTGTCGAGGACGGAAAGCTCCGACGCGCGGGCGAAGCCCGTGGCGGGATCACGCGCGACGAGGAACGTGAACGCCGCGTCGCGCGCGGTAACGCTCGCTCCATCGTGCCAGCGGAGATCGCGCACGAGGTGCAGCGTGAGCGCGGCGCTGTCCGGGCTGAATTCCCAGTGCGTCGCGAAGTACGGTTGCGGCACGAGCACCGAATCGTAGCGGAGCAACGTGACGAACAGTGCGTAGCGCTGCACCTGGCGCGACAGCGGGTGCACCGTGACCAGCGGGTTCGCGGACTCGAGGTCCGCGCCCGACGCCATGACGAGCACGTCAGCGCTGCGCTGTGGTGCGATGCAGCCGGCGAGCCCCGCAAAGACGGCGACGACCAATCCGCGAGCGGCGCGGCGCGACATTGACGAGCCTCGCGCGCGATGCGATATCACCGCGTGCGTTCCCCTGCCCTCATGCGCGCCGCCGCTCGCGCCGCGCTGCTGTACCTGAGCGTCCTGTCGCTCACGTTCGCGCTGCTGCGCCTCGCACCCGGCGATCCCGCCACGTTCCTGCTGCCGCCCGGCGCCACGGCGGCCGATGCGGTGCAACTGCGGGGAGAGTTGGGGCTCGATCGTTCCATGGCGGTGCAATATGCACGGTGGTTCCGTGAAACGCTCAGCGGTCACCTGGGTGACAGCTTCGTGGACCGACGACCGGTTCGTCTCGTGATCGGCGATGCGCTGCCGGTGTCCGTGGCGCTGGGCGGCGCATCGCTGCTGTTCTCGTTCGCGATCGGCATGGCGATCGGGCTGATGCAGTCCGCGCGTCGCGGCACGAAGCTCGACACATCATTGACGGTGGCGAGCGTCGTGCTCGTGGCGTCGCCGGCGTACTGGCTCGGGCTGGGGGCCATCGCGTGCTTCACGTACCTCGCGTCGTCGTGGAGCCTCCCGCTCTACCTGCGTCTTCCCGCGATCGGGCTCGCGACGCCAGGCGCCGAGCTGCAGGGCATGTCGCACCTTGCCGACCTGGTGCGGCATTCCATCCTGCCCGTCGCACTGCTCTCAGCGATCGGCGCGGGGGGCGTCGCGCGCTACGTGCGCACGGGTGCGCTCGACGCGATGAACGCCGACTGGATGCGCACGGCGCGCGCGAAGGGTGCGGGTGAGCGTCGCGTGTTCGCGCACCATCTCCTCGCGAACCTGCGCGCGCCGCTGCTCACGCTCTTCGCGCTCGCGTTGCCCGGCACCGTCGCCGGCTCGGTGTTCGTCGAGACGATCTTCGCGTGGCCCGGCATGGGGCGTCTCATGGTGACGTCGATCGTGGCGCGCGACTATCCCGTGGTGATGGGCTGCGCGGCGACGTTCGGCGCCATCGTGATCATCGCGAACCTCGCCGCCGAGGCGTTGCTGCCGTGGGCGGATCCGCGAGTGCGGTCGTGATGCGCTCACCTGGACGTGGTGAGCGGATCGCCGCGGCGGCGCTGGTGCTGCTGACGGTCGCGGTGATCCTCGTGCCCGCGATGGCGTCCCGCGACCCGCTGCGCATCGACGACGTGCTCGCGCGGCGCCTCATCGCGCCGCTTGGCCGGGACGCGCATGGAGGCTGGCACCTGCTCGGCACGGACCGGTTCGGGCGCGACCTGTTCGTGCGCATGATGCTCGCGGGGCGACTCTCGTTGGTCGTCGGCGTGGCAGGCTCGCTGTTCGCGGGGGCGCTGGGCACGCTGCTCGGCGCGATCGCGGGTTGGAGCGGAGGCGTGGTCGATCGTAGCGTGACGGCGATGGCTGACCTGTTGCTCGCCTTGCCGCGGCTGGTGCTGCTGCTCGTGGGCGTAGCACTCTGGCAGCCCGGGGTCGAGACGATCCTCGTCGTGCTCGCGCTGACGGGATGGATGGGTATCGCGCGGCTCGTGCGCGGCGAGGTGATCTCCGTTCGGCATCGTCCGTATGTGCCAGCGGCGACGGCGCTCGGTGCGACGTCGGCGCGCGTGCTGCTGCGTCACGTGATCCCGAACGCGATCGGGCCGGCGATCGTCGCGACGACGCTTGGCGTGGGAAACGCGATCCTGCTCGAGAGCGGACTGTCATTTCTCGGGCTGGGCATCCAGCCGCCGGCGCCGAGCTGGGGGAACATGATCTCGGGGGGGCGGGACCTGCTCGTGGTGGCGCCGTGGGTGTCGCTCGCGCCGGGGCTCGCGCTGGTGGCGACGGTGCTCGCGACAACGGTGCTGGGTGACGGGCTGCGGGATCGGTTAGCGGGTGAGGGATAGCGCTCCCGCTCGCCCAGGGTGCGGATTCGCCGGGACCTCACTCCCGCGCGAGAATCGTGACGAGCTCCTTCGGGGCGGCGGTGAAGTGGATGATGTTCCCGCTCACGACGCACGGCGCGAGGATGGTCTCGTCGAGGCGCGTGGTGTTCGCCTCCGTGATCGCACGGCCGACGCGCCATTCACCGCGCACTTCCGTATCGCTGGCGTTCACGCAGCGCAGCGTGATCCAGCCAGCCTGCTGCGACGGCATCGCAGCGCTGAACTTCAATCCGCCGCCGACGAGCTCCAGGCCGGCATAGGTGCCGGGCGCGGCGAGGTTCGAGCGCAGCGTCTCGCCCGTGATGGGGAGGAGGAAGTCGTCCGCAAGCTGCTCGATCTCGTCG
>JBDSTA010000415.1:0-5023 GCA_039928475.1 Gemmatimonadaceae bacterium
ACTGGCGGCCCGCGTCCGCGAAGATTGCGAGGCCCGCATCGGCGATGTTGAACACCTTGCCGAGCAGGTAACGTTCGTCGATCCGCGCGACGAGCCGCTGTCCACCCGCGAGGCGCGACTCCTCGTAGCCGCGCACGCCACCCTCCGGCACACCGATGAGCAACTGGAACGGCGTGCGCTGACGGTAGCCGCCCGCCCACTCCACCGTCATCGTGTTGAGGTTGCGCGGCGAGAACTGCAGGTAGTGCGTCGCACGTCCCGTCGTCAGCACGCCGTCCCACTGCGATACGCCCGACGCGCGACGCCCCTCGCCCTGCGCCTGCACGCGCAGCGTGGCGATCCCCGACGCCGCACCGATGTACAGGTCGCCGGCCATGAAGATGTCGTCCTCCTTCGCGCCGAGGAACGACATGCTGCGCCCGAAGAGTGTGCCGAGCTGGAATCCGAGCGGCACGTCCTGCGTCGCGGTGAGCGCATCCAGCCCCTCGCGGCGCACGAAGGTGATGTCGCGCACGCCCCAGAGAACATTTGCGCGTGCCAGTCGGTGCGGTGAGTACAGCCGCGGACTCTCCCCGAGGTCGCGCAACACGTCTCCATCCGGCAACAGCAGCCGGCTGCCCGTTCGCTCATCGTCGCCCGTGACCGACGCGCCGAACACGCTCAGACGCCCTGGCGGCCCCACGCGAATGATGCCGCCGACGTCGAAGTAGGTTCGCTCGGCCGCGAGCGTCGGCGTGTCCTCATTTGGCTGGCGAAGCTCGACGAAGAGCTTCGACATTCCCGTGCGCACGCGCCACGCGACGCGCTGGAGATCCGTGAGGAACGGCTGCGCGCTCTCCACGCGGAACGATCCGCCGAGCGTCGCGCGCTCGAATTCTGACGAGAACACCCAGGGACGCCCGAGGAATTGATGGTCCTCCGCGCGCAGGGTGAACGCGTCGCGCAGGCCGTTTCCGTCGCGCCATGCGCCCGAGAGGAACACGCCCTGCCCGCCCAGGTTCGCGTTGCCCAGCAGCAGGAACGACACGTTCGGCGATTGCGCGCGCACACTCCCACCGAGCACGATGGAGACTTCATCGCTCGTGCGGACCTCGAGGTCCACGCCGCCGTGATCGTTCGCAATGACGTAGATGTCGGCATCCGCGATGAACGGCTGCGCGCGCAGGATGCGCTCGGATTCCGCGCGTCGCAGCTCCGAGCACGGCTCCGTCTGGTCGAGCAGCATGAACCGGCGGATCACCTCCGACTTCGTCGTCGCGTGCATCGTGCGCGCGATGTTCGCGATGAGCGGCACGCGCTGGAGGTTCGCGACGGACGGCGCCTCGGAGAACACGACGATGTCGTCGATGCGCTGGCCCGAGCACGTCACGGTCGGGCGTCCCGAGGGCGCCACCGCGGGACGCGTCGACGCGGACTGCTGTCCGTGGGCGGCCGCTATCGGAATTGCCGCGAGCGCCATGGCCCGCGGCACGAATCGCCTGCGCACCAGGCGCTACTTCCCCATGCGCCGCTTCAGCTCCGCGAGCTGGCGCTCCGCATCGGCCTCTCGCGCCGAGCGCGCACCGGCACGGCCGAGCGAGTCGATCTCCTCGGCGACGTTGGCGCCGTCGTTCAGCACAGAGTCCGCCGCCGAGTCACGCAGCGTGCCCGCCGTGGCTCCCACGCCCGAAACGGCGTTCTTGAGCTCCGTCGTCATCTCGGCGACCTCGCGCTCGACGAGCGCGAGCTCCGCCTCCTGCGCCTCGAGCTTCCGGCGCAGGATGTCCGCGCGCTCGGCGTGAATGGCCTCGTACTTCTCGGCGAGGCTCACGGTTTCCGTGTCGTTGATGCCCGTCGCGGCGCCCTTCCGGCGGCGCATCGTCTCCAGCTCCTTCTCCTCCGCCGATAGACGCTGGCGGGTGAGCGTGACGCCGCCCTTGAGGTCGTCGAGCCCCATGCGGGCCTGCACCAGCGTCTGTTTCATGCGCGCGAGGCCAGCGCGACGCTCCTCGGGGGGCGTCGCGCGGTCCATCAGGTCCTCGAGCGATTGGCGGAAGGAATCGAACATGTTGATTAGGATACAGATTACGCTCTCACCCTCGCAACCCGACGATCACGTGACGACCCTGCCCGCCGTCGCCATCACCGCCACCACGGAGCCCATTCGCGGCGTCGTGCGTGTCCGGGCGAACGCCTCGTACACCGATGCCGTGCGTTCGGCCGGCCTTCGGCCCTACATTCTTCCGGTGCTCGATCCGGCGGACGCGGACGCCATGCTCGAGGGTATGGACGGCCTGCTTCTCACGGGCGGCGAGGATATCGATCCGGCGCATTTCGGTGCGGAGCGCCATCCCCGGCTCGGGGATGTCCATGCGCCGCGCGACGCGTTCGAGATCGCACTGGTGCGCGCCGCCCAGCGTCGCCGCTTGCCCACGCTCGCCATCTGTCGTGGCATCCAGGTCGCCAACGTCGCCTTGGGCGGCACGCTGATCCAGGACATCCCATCCGAGCGCCCGGGCGCTGCCGCGCATGACGGCGACTGGCCACGGAGCGCGCGCGTGCACGAGGTCAGTGTCACGCACGGCTCGATGCTCGCCGGCGCGCTGGGCGCGGAGACGCTCACGGTGAATTCCTTTCACCACCAGGCGCTCGATCGCGTCGCAGACGGACTGACGGTCGTCGCACGAGCGCCGGACGGCATCATCGAGGGCGCCGAGTGGAGGCGCGACGACTGGTGGCTGGTTGCCGCTCAATGGCACCCGGAGGAACTCACGCGCACTCCGGAGGACTGGGACCGCAACCTGTTCGCCGCCTTCGCGCATCGGTTGTCACTTGGGGCGTAGCGCGAAGCGCGGAGTCGTGGAACCTGACCCTTCGCGCAGCCTGCGTCAGCTCATCCGCCTCCACCGCGCCTCGCTCTGCACCTGCCGCATGAGCCGCTCCGGCGAGTACCGATCCGGAAACAGCAGCGCGTCGCTCACGTCGTTCAGTGCCGCGCGCAACAGGCCGAAGCGCTCCGCCGCCGTGGCATAGAGCGTCGCCAGGCCGTGGTTCTCCGCGAGCCGGTGATCCGCCGCGAGACGATACCCGCGTCGCCCCATCTCCTCGTAGTAGTCGAGGTCCGGCCCTCCGCGCCGCCAGCGGCGATGCTCGATGTAATCCGGATACAGCCCGCTCAACCACAGCGCGTAATTGCCGAGATGCGTGCGCACCAGGAAGCTGCGCTGCCCATCGGGATCGTCGAGGTCGGCGGCAATGTCCGCGAGCGTCGAGTACACCTGGTCGTCCGCCTCTCCCACGCGGTGCGCGCGGTCGCGCATGCCGAAGTGCAGGAACACGGCGGCAACGTAGTCCGCGAGCGCGCGATCACCTTCGCCGAGGCGCTGGAGCGCATGGCGCACCATCACGTACGCGAAGAGTGGCAGTGACGCGTTGATGCCCTTCCCCGGCCGCAGCAACGCTGCCGGCATGAGGGGGTCATCGAGCACGACGTCGATGCCCTCGTCGGCGATGCGATGCTCGACCTCTTCCACATCGAGGGACGAGTCGCGCGCGAGCAACCGCGCCGCGAGCGCAGCATCGTTCCTGGTGAGCTGGTGCCGGGTGTTTGCGAGAATCACATCCGCCTCCGTCACGTGGTCCTACACGCGTGACGATCGAATGAGCCGCCGTGTACAAGATTGGCACTCGCGATCCGTCAGTGCTGACACGGTACGCCCTCAGCGCGGACGCTTCTCCCCGTTGCCGACCGTCACCAGCACATCGCGCAGCAAGCGCGTCACGCGCGCGAGCTTGTCGTAGTCGATCTTCGCAGCCTCGTCGCCCGCCTTGTGATACTCCGGATGCATGCCCGTCGTGAAGAACACGATCGGGATGCCCTTGCGTGCGTAATTGAAGTGATCGCTCCGCTCGTAGATGTGCTCCGGATGCGTCGGCGAATCCCACTCACGGTTGATCGCGAACGGCGCGGGCTGCAACGCATTCACGCTGTCCACGATCGCGCCAAGCCGGCGGCTCGATCCATTGGGCGCCGAGCGCGGCCCCACCGTGTAGAGCAGTGACGGCTCGTTGCGGCCGATCATGTCCGCGTTGAGCTGCGCGACGACCGAATCGATCGGCACCGTGGGGTGCTCGACGAACCACGTCGACCCCAGCAACCCCTTCTCCTCGCCGACATGCCACACGAAGATCGTCGAGCGCTTTGGCTTCACCTCCGCCTGGCGCAGTGAGCGCGCGATCGCGAGCAGTGCCACCGTGCCCGACCCATCGTCGTCGGCGCCATTCGCAATCGAGTCGCCATTCACCGCCGGCAGCACGCCGATGTGATCGTAGTGTGCGCCGATCGCCACGTACGTGCGGCTCAGCGTGGGATCGCTCCCGCGCACGACCGCGACGACGTTGTAACCGGTGAACAGGGTACGCTCCTGCGCCACGTTCGCGCTGAAGTGCCGTCCCGCGAGCACCTGCGGCCGGTCATCGCGCGGCCACGCGACGGGCAGCAGGGGTGAGCCCGCCTGCACGGCGCCGAGGAGGATCATCGGGAGCGGACGGTCGCTGTCCGGAATCTCCGTCATCGTCGAGCGCTGCGACACGCCGCGCTCGAGCTCCGGCGCCAGCTTCGCGAACAGCTCGCCGTTGTTGCCGGCCATGAGGATCACCACCGCCGCCGGGCGCTGCGGAAGGATCCTCGCGAGGCGATCGCTGATCGCCGTCTCGGCCTCCAGCGTCGCGCGCGTGGCGCTGTCTGCCGCGGCCGGCGCGCCGTTTACCACGACGACCACCTTCCCCTCGAGATCGAGTCCGGCGAGATCGTCACGCTTGAGCTTCGCGATTGGCGTCCCGTATCCGACGAACACGAGGTCGCCCGAGGCTGCCCGCTTGGCCGGCGGCACCCCCGGTCCGAGGTTGATCAGCGGCACCACGTCTGCCCCGATGCGCAGCGCCGTCGTCCGGCCACCGTCCTCGACGACGATGTGAGAGCTCGCGGCGAACGTCTCGCGCTGCAGCGGTACGCGCTGGACGTAGAGGCTGTCGCCCGCCGGCT
>JBDSTA010000416.1:0-15802 GCA_039928475.1 Gemmatimonadaceae bacterium
GGCCCAACGGCGACGTCCACGTGCGCCGTACGCAGCTTGTACTTCGCCCGGTCGTCGAACGTCACGTTGTCCCACACCATGCGCAGCGGACGCGCGGCATCGTAGCCCTCGAGGATCACGTTCCCTCCGCCCTCCACCCGCACGTTCGCCAACCGGATATCGCGGAACTCCGGGATCTTCGTCCCCTCGGTCTCCTCCGACGCCGAGTAGTGCGTGTCCATCTCGATCGGGTTCTTCACTCGGCGCAGGCAGACGTCCGTGTACGAGATGTCGTGCACGAGCCCACCGCGCGAGGCGTTCGACTTGATGCGGAGCCCGTTGTCGGCGCCGTCTATTGATAGGTCGAATACCCGAATAGCGGACGCGCCACCATCCGTCTCGGAGCCGATCGACACGCCGTGCCCGCGATAGAAGTGATTGTGCGAGATGGTCATGTTCGTGCTCGCGCCCGTGCTCCCCGCCTTGATCGCGACGTCGTCGTCACCCGTGTTGATGAAGCTGCGCGTGATCGTGACGTTCGTCGCGCTCATGGGATCGATGCCGTCCGTGTTGCGCGCCTTCGGGTCCGCCGTGTTGATCACCACGCCCCACGCCGTGAAGCCGTTCCCGCGGTCGTAGACCACGTGGAAGTTGGGCGAGTTGCGGATCGTGATGCGATACAGGGTGAAGTCGTCGGCGCGCGTGAGCTGCACGAGGCGCGGGCAGCTCTGGTTGAGCTTCTCCACCTTGGCCTGCTGCGCGAGGTCCCACCACGAGACGTCCTTGCCGAGCAGCTTGGCCCAGCCCCGCCCCTCGAGCGTGCCGGGTCCCATGAGTCCCGCCCCTTTCACGCGATCGCCGCTGATGAGCGGGAGGCAACCCTTCCCGACCTTGGCCACCGTGCCGCAGCGCCCCGCTTCCACGTCGTAGAGCAGCGGGTCGCGCGAGGCGACGAGCATTGCCCGCGCGCCGATGACGAGCGTCACCCCCGCGCGCAGCTGCAGCGGGCCGGTGAGGAAGGCGCGCCGCTCACCATCGCCGGGCGCGAGGACGACTGCCTTCCCCGCGCCGCATCCATCTATCGCCGCCTGGATCCGCCGCGTATCGAGCTTCTGCTCATCCCCCTCGGCGACGGTGGAATCACCGACGGCGACGAGTCCGGCCGTCAACGTGGTGCACGCCGGCGGAGTGACCGGCTCCGTGACGGTCCGGCGGTCCTGTGCGGCGGCCGAGTGCGGGGCTGCGCTCGCTGTGGCGAGCAGGAGGAGGGCGACGAGGCGCTTCATAGGGAATCCCGGGATTGTTCGATAATGGAACAATACACGATCCCCGGAAGGTTGCGAGTCGCCAACCAGTCGGATCGGGCTCCCTAGGGGAGGAAGCTCGCGAGCAGGGCGTTGAACCGCGACAGCTGGTCGATGAACACCGCGTGGCGTGCATCGGCCACGCTCTCGAATCGCGCGCCGGCGATGCGGCCTGCCATGTCGCGCTGGCGATCGAGCTCCGGTGACTGCGCGGATGCCATGACCAGCGTCGGCACCCTGGTCTTCGCGAGCGCGGCCAGGCGATCGGGTCCGTAGAAATCGGCCACCAGCTGCGCGATTCCAATGGACGTAGGAGTCCGCATCCCCGTCTCGATCAGCATGCGGCGCTGCTCCGCGCTTGGGTGCGTCGTGATCGCGCTGATCATGCCGTCGAGATATTCACGCTGGTATTTCTCGTAGAGGGTGAGTCGTCGAAAGAGCGCCTCCGCCTCCGCGGGGCGAGTGGCGACTGCTGCCGCCCCATCGGAAACGGGAGAGTCCACCAACACGAGCGCGCTGACACTCGTGTCGCCGAACTCGGCGACGAAGGCCCCAACGTCCTGCGCGCCCTGGGACCAGCCGACGAGCACAGGCCGCACGACGTGCAGGCTATCGAGCAGTACATGAAGGTCCCTGGCCCGCTGTTCGGGCGTGTTCCCATACGGCGTGATCGTCGATTGTCCCTGCGAGCGCGGGTCCAGGGCGACGACGCGTCGTGTGCGCTGCAGGTCCGTGATGACGTCCTGCCAGACGGCGGCACCCATGCTCCAGCCGGGGATGAGCACGACGGTCGGCGCCTTGGGCTGTCTCTCGCCAACGTCCACAACGTTCAGTGACACACCTGGCGCGACCACAACGCTTCGTGCCCCGCGCGCGCGCTCCTGCGCATCAGCGCTGCGTCCCGCGAGGAGCGGCGCCGCGATCATCATTGCCGCGCAGAACTGCGCCCCGCATTTGCGAATCATCCAGTTGCCCCAGGGTTTTCGGTGGTTTCCTTGCCGTCAGGATGCTGCATGCAGCATTGTATACACCCTGCTTCCGGGCGCTATCAAAATCCGTGGGTCGCGTGGGTACGCAGAGGCGAATTCGGGGGCGATCCGTCGAGCTCGCCGCAACGACGCCCCGAAACCCGCCGTTGTAGAGGTAGGGGAAGCCGGCCCTTGACGCCCTCGCCGGCGACTGTATACTAATTTGCAGACAATGCTCCGTGACGGAACTCACACCTTCCAACTTGGGTAGTCCTCGCATGACACTCCAAGGTCTCTCGCGTCTCGCTCTCGCCGCAGCACTCACGCTCGCGGCCTCCTCGCCCCTCGCCGCGCAGGGCGGATACCTCTTCCACCGCCCCGACGCACGATTCACCGTGCGAGGCGGGTACGACCACGCGAACGCGAACAGCGACCTGTTCAAGCAGGTCACCACGGACCTCAGCATCAACAAGGGCGACTTCTCCAGCCTCACCGCCGGCGCGGAGGTCTCCCTCCCCGTCACCTCGCGCTTCGAGGTCGGCGTCGACGTCGGCTACTCCGGCGTCCGAAAAGGCTCGGACTTCCGCCACTTCGAGGACAACAACAACCTCCCCATCGAGCAGACGACGACCTTCCAGCGCGTCCCTGTCATGGCGAACGTCCGCTTCTTCCTCACCCCGCCGGGCCGGAGCATCGGCACCCTCGCCTGGATCCCCTCCAAGGTGACCCCCTGGGTGAGTGGCGGAGTCGGCACCATGTGGTATCGCTTCCGCCAGGAAGGGGATTTCGTAGACTTCAATACCCTCAACGTCTTCTCGTCCTACTATGAGTCGGCGGCATGGACGCCAACGGCACAGGGGTCGGCCGGCGTGGACTTCAGCCTCTCGCCCCTCATGGCCCTCCGCACGGCGGTCCAGGGCATCTGGGCGAAGGGCCCGCTCACGCACGACTTCGTGGGCTTCGACAAGATCGACCTCTCCAGTGTGAACGCGACGATCGGCCTCTCTTTCCGTCTGTAAGAGACATCCATGAGGAACTACATCATGTCCGGATCCATCAAGCGTGTCGCTATCGCCGCCCTCGCGGCCACCGCCCTCCTCGGCGCCTCAGCCGGCGCGCAGTCCAGCATGGGCCCGCGCTGGAGCGCGTGGCTCGGGTGCTGGCAGGCCGTGCAGCCCGGCGGCGACTACGGCACCATGCAGTTCGCACCGCCCATCGTCTGCATCACGCCCACGGGTGACGCCAACGCCGTGAAGGTGAGCACCGTCGTCGACGCGAAGGTCGTGCAGGAAGACGTCATCGACGCGAGCGGCACCGAGCGCGCCATCCAGACCAAGGGCTGCACCGGGACGCAGCGCGCCGTGTGGTCGGCCGACGAGCGCCGCATCTACCTGAAAGCGGCCAGCAACTGCGAAGGCACGCGCACCGCCACGAACGCCGTCCTCTCCATGACGCCGCAGGGCGAATGGATCGACGTCCGCAACGTGAGCGCGGGCGAGGGCAACAGCGTCCGCGTCGCGAAGTACCGCGACATGGGCATCACGACCGCCATCCCGGCGGACATCGCCGCGGCGCTCTCGGGCCGCGCGATCTCGTCGCAGGGCGCGCGCATCGCGGCCGGTGCGCCGGTGAGCGTCGCCGCCGTCACGGAAGCCCTCAAGGCCACGGACTCGCTCGTCGTCGCCTCGTGGATCCTCGAGCGCGGGCAGAAGTTCTCGCTGAGCACCGCCAACCTCGTCGCCCTCGCCGACGCCGGAACCCCCGGCTCCGTGACGGACGCGATGATCGCCGTGAGCAACCCGAACGAGTTCCGCATGGCGCGCGCTGACGATGCCGCGGACAACTCCGACGGCCGTCGCCGCCACGTCGTCTTCATGGATCCGTACAACCCGCGTTGGGGCTACTCGCCCTACGGCTACGGATATGGCTACGGCTACGGTTACGGCTATGGCTACGGCAACCCGTACTACTATGGCAGCGGTTACGGCGGGTACTACGGCGGCGCACCGATCATCGTCGTCTCGCCCGGCGCCACGGTCACGCGCGGCCAGGTGGTGAAGGGCGGCGGGTACCAGCAGGGCGCGAGCGGCCAGAACTCCGGCCGCGCGACGAGCACCGGCAACGAGCGCACGTCCTCCAGCTCCACGAACTCCGGCTCGAACAACAGCTCGCCGTCGACGTCCTCCACGAGCCAGCCGGCCGCGGAGTCGTCCGGCCGCACGGCGCACCCGAAGCCGTAACCGAGCGAGAGCCATGAAGAACCTCACCCGCGTTGCACTCGCCCTCGCGCTTCTCGCGCCACTTGCCCCTGCGTCCGCGCAAGGGCCCAGGTGGCGCGCCTTCACGGGCTGCTGGTCGGTCACGCTCGACCAGGTCGAGCCCCTGCCCGGACGTCGCCTCGTCTGCATCGTACCCATGGCCTCGCCCGACGCGGTGGAGTTCGTCGCCATCGCCGACAGCGCCGTCATCTCGCGTGACACCATCGATGCGAGCGGCCGGGCGATCGCGGTCACGGCCATCGGATGCAGTGGCCAGCGCAGCGCGACATGGTCCACCGACCAGCGCCGCGTCTACCTCAAGTCGGTCGTCGACTGCGACGGCCTCCGCACCAGCACCTCGGCCATCCTCGCCATGACGGACAAGGGCGAGTGGCTCGACGTCCGCCGCATCGCGGCAGGCGAGGGCAAGGATCTTCGCGTCGCGCGCTATCGCGCCGCGCCGGTCACGGGAGCAGTGCCGTCGGACATCGCGGCGCGGTTGCGCGCGGCGCCGCCGCGTGAGGAAACCGCACGCATCGCGAGCGCTTCGCCGAGTGGTACGAGCGCGGTCATCGATGCGTCGCGCATGGTGCACCCCGACGTCGTCGAAGCGTGGGTGTACGAGAGCGGCGAGCAGTTCGCGACGAACAAGGACGCCCTGCAGGATCTCGCTCGCGCGGGCGTCACGCCGAACGTCACTGATGCGGTGCTCGCGTCGTCGGAGCATTCGTCCGGCTCGCATCCCTGGCAGGGCGACTACATCCGCTCGCCGTACGCGCGCGGCACGGAGGAGTTCTGGGACCAGGGCACGGGCATGCGCCTCGTCGGCAGCGATCGTCCGATGTACGACCCGTGGGGCTTCGGCTATGGCCCCTTCGGCGACCGCGTGTACAACTCGGCCGTTGACGGCACTGTCGTTGGACTCACGGCAACATCGAGCAACCGCTACGGTCGTGGGCTCGGCTATGGCCCGAACGGTATCGGCTGGGGCTTCGGCTACGGCTACTATCGCAAGGCGCCCACCGGGAAGTCGCTCCTCGCGTACTATGCGCCCACGGTTCCGGTGATGCATCAGGATCCGTCGGGCACGGAGGCGCGGACGTCGCTCGCCTCACCCGCCTACCCGGGCGAGACGCAGAAGGCCGGCTCGGCGTCGAAGGACAACACCGCGAAGGGCTCGAGCGGCGGTGGCGTGATGGAGTCGGTGGGCAAGACGATCGTCGAAGCGGCCACCGGCAAGAAGACCGCGACGAAGCCCAGTCCGCGCTAGCTGTCACCCCGAGCGAAGCGAGGGGCATGCACCTCGCTTCGCTCGGGGCGACAACGTTATCGGTACCGCTCCATGAGCTCCGCCAGCGCCGAGCTCCCCGGGCAGAGCTCCGCGTAGGGAATGTCGACGAGCGGCGTCGCCACCGTCTTCGCGACCGCATGCATGTCCGACCCCGTCTCATCGAGGAACAGCAGCCCCGTCGCGATCTCGCCGCGCGCCTGGCACGCGCGCACGTGGCTGTACGCCGCCTCGCGATCGCCCGGGTCGTAACCCTCGTGCGTCTTGCGGAAGCGTACCGTCGATCCGTCGTGCATCGTGATCGACGTGACCGCCTCCCCTGACTCCGGTGCCGTGATCTCGCGCCTGAGCGGCACGAAGTCCGCCGCCGAGATCTCCATCTCGTGCTCGCGCGTGAACTTGTAGCTCTTCGTCGAACCCTCGTGATCGTTGAAGGTCACGCATGGCGAGATGATGTCCACGAGCGCGAGCCCGTTGTGCGAGATGCCCGCCTTGAGGATGGGCACGAGCTGCGCCTTGTCGCCGGAGAAGCTGCGCGCAACGAAGGTGGCGCCGAGCGTGAGGGCGAGCAGCACGGGGTCGATGGGCGGCTGGACGTTGGCCTCGCCCTTCTTCGACGTGGAGCCGATGTCGCTCGATGCGGAGAACTGCCCCTTCGTGAGCCCGTAGACGCCGTTGTTGTCGATGACGTACAGCATGCGCACGTTGCGACGAATGGCGTGGCAGAGCTGGCCCAGCCCGATGGAGAGGGAGTCACCGTCGCCGGAGATGCCGATGTACGTGAGGTCGCGATTCGCCGCGTTGGCGCCCGACGTCACGCTCGGCATGCGGCCATGCACGGAATTGAATCCGTGCGACGACTTCATGAAGTACGCGGTGGTCTTCGATGAGCAGCCGATTCCGCTCATCTTCGCGGCGCGATGCGGGGGCATGGACAGCTCCCAGCACGCCTGCACGAGCGCAGCGGTGACGGAGTCGTGACCGCAGCCCGCGCAGAGCGTGGACATGGCGCCCTCGTAGTCTCGTGTGCTGAGACCAAGGGCGTTCAGCTTGAGGTTCGGGTGCCGTACTGGCGGTTTTGCGATGGAGGTCAATTCAGGATCTCTCGGTTAACCACAGAGGACACAGAGTGCACACGGAGGACACACAGGTCGCGTGAACGACATTCCGGTGTCGCTTCCTGCCACGCGTGAGCACATGGCTGCTGTCTTTGCTTTTTGCTCTCCTCTGTGTCCTCTGTGTGTACTCCGTGTCCTCTGAGGTTCAATCACAGCGCAACCCGGGACTCCCTCGTAGCCTGAAGGGAGGGATGTGCCCTTTCGAGCACCGCCCCCACGACCTTGTTGGCCGTCAGCGGCATCCCCCCATAATCGAGCACCGGGATCATCTCGTCGCGCGGCTTGCCCGTCTCGATCGCGATGAGCGACCGGAGCTGCGCGTCGCGGTTCTGCTCCACGACGAAGTTCACCTCGTGCGCATCCATGAACTCGCGCACCGCATCGCTGAATGGGAACGCGCGGATGCGCATGTAGTCGGCCTGGATGCCATGCGCGGCGAGTATGTCCATCGCCTCGCGGATCGCGGCGTCGCAGCCGCCGATGCTCGTGATGCCGATGCTCGCGCCCGCACCCTGCACCACCGGCTGCGGCACCTTCGTCGCCGCGAGCATCAGCTTCCGCTTCAGGCGGTCCACGACCTCCTGATATGAATCCGAGTCTTCCGTATACGCGCCGTGCTTGTCATGGCCCGAGCCGCGCACGAAGTACGCACCGCTCGCGTGCACGCCCGGCAGTGAGCGCGCGGCGATGCCGTCGCCCTCCGCGTCGAGATAGCGCGAGAACTTCTTGATCGACTCGAGGTCGGTCGCACTCAGGCACTTGCCGCGGTCCGGCACGTACGCGTCGTCCCACTCGAGGCGCTTGCACATCCAGTCGTTCATCCCGATGTCGAGATCGCTCGCGACGAACACCGGCGTCTGGAAGCGGTCCGCGAGGTCGAACGCCGTGGTGCTCATGTAGAAGCACTCCTCGGGATTCGACGGGAAGAGGATGATGTGCTTCGTGTCGCCGTGCGACGCATACGCCATCGACAACAGGTCGGCCTGCTGCGTCCGCGTCGGCATGCCCGTGCTCGGGCCCGTGCGCTGGATGTCGAAGAAGACGGCAGGAATTTCTGTGTAGTAGGCTAATCCAATGAATTCCTGCATCAGCGAGATGCCCGGGCCCGACGTATTCGTGAACGCGCGCGCACCCGCCCATCCCGCACCGATCGTGATCCCCGCCGCGGACAGCTCGTCCTCCGCCTGGATGATGCAGTACTTCGCGAGGCCGGTCTCCTTGTCGGTCCTGAACTTCCTGCAGAAGCCCGTGAACGCCTCCATCAGCGACGTCGACGGCGTGATGGGATACCACGCGCCCACCGTCGCACCGGCGTAGACCGCACCCAGCGCCGCGGCGGTGTTGCCGTCGATGATGATGTGGCCGCTCGTCGCATCCATCTTCGCGAGGTGAAACGGCAGGGGACACTCGAAGTGCGTCCGCGCGTAGTCGAAGCCGAGCCGGATCGCGGTGTTGTTGGCGTCGAGCAGCGACTTCTTCTTCGAGAACTTCTCCACGAGCATCTGCCGCACGACGTCCATGTCCATCTCGAGGAACGCGGCGAGCGCGCCCGCATAGACGATGTTGCGCAGCAGCGTGCGATTGCGGTCGCCCTGGAAGTTCTCGATGCACAGCTTGCCGAACGGGATGCCGAGGATCGTGATGCCCTCGCGCACGAGCTCGGGCTCCAGCGGCCACGACGAATCGTAGAGCAGGTACCCGCCGGGCCGCACGCTCGCGACGTCCTTCGCATACGTCGCCGGATTCAGTGCCACGACGAGATCCACCTCGCTGGGCCGTGCGGTGTAGCCCGCGCCGCTCACGCGGATCTCGTAGAAGGTGGGCAGCCCCTGGATGTTCGACGGGAAGAGGTTCTTCCCCGTGACGGGGATGCCCATGCGGAAGATCGCCTGCATCAGCAGCGAGTTCGCCGACGCGGAGCCGGTGCCGTTCACGGTCGCCATCTTGAAGGCGAAGTCGTTCACGCCGCTCATGCGATCGCCACCGCTGTCACCTGCGCCGACGCGTACGGCAGCACCAGCTCGAACTTCTTCATGTCCCACGCGGCCGTCGGGCAGCGCTCCGCACAGAGCCCGCAGTGGAGGCAGAGATCCTCGTCCTTCACCATCACGCGCTGCGTCTGCGGCAGCGACGGCGAGACGTAGAGGTCCTGCGAGAGATTCAGCGCGGGCGCGGTGAGCATGCGTCGCAGGTCCATCTCCTCGGCGACGGGCGGCGTGATCGTCAGGCAGCTCACCGGGCAGACGTCCACGCACGCGTCGCATTCGATGCAGAGCGTCGACTCGAAGTGCGTCTCGATGTCGCAGTTGAGGCAGCGCTCCACCTCCGTCGCCGTCTGCTCCGGCGTGAAGCCCAGCTCCACCTCGGCGCTCAGCTTCGAGAAACGCTCCACGAGCTCCGCGTGCTTCATCTGCGCGCGCGGCGAGGGATTGAAGTCGTTCGAGTACGCCCACGAGTGCATGCCCATCTTCGTGCTCTCGAGGTGCATGCCGTCGGCGGGACGGTCGAACACCGAGAGCCCGTTGCAGTGGCGGTCGATGGAAATTGCCGCCTGATGCCCGTGCTCCACCGCCCAGATGATGTTCTGCGGGCCCCACGCGGCGTCGCCACCGAAGAACACGCCGGGCTGCGTGGACTGGAAGCTCGTCTTCTCCACGACGGGCATGTCGTGCTCGTCGAAGTTGATGCCGACGTCGCGCTCGATCCACTGGAAAGCGTTGTCCTGCCCGATGGCGAGGATGACCTCGTCGCAGGGAATGATCACCGCGCCCGCGGCCGTGTCGAACTCCATGCCCGTGAGCTTCCCGCCCTCGACGACGAAGCGCTTCGGCGAGTGGTTCTCGATGATCTGGATGCCTTCCTCCATCGCATCCTCGAGCTCCCACGGCGACGCCTTGAAGTGCTCGCGCGAGCGGCGCGCGACGACCTTCGTATCCGTGCCGCCCAGGCGGCGCGAGGTGCGGCAGCAGTCCATCGCCGTGTTCCCGACACCGATGATGAGCACGCGCGGTGCGATCGATTCGATGTGCCCGAAGTGCACGGAGCCCAGCCACTCGATGCCGATGTGGATGTGCTCGCGCGCGCCGTCGTCCCAGCGGCCGGGGATGTTGAGCTCCTTCCCCTTCGGCGCGCCGGAACCGACGAACACCGCGTCGAACTTCTCGTCGAGCAGCGACTTCATGCTCGCGACCGGCGTGGAGTAGCGCACCTCCGCGCCCATGTCGATGATGACGTTCGTCTCCTCGTCGAGCACGCTCGCCGGCAAGCGAAAGGCGGGGATGTTGAAGCGCATCAACCCGCCCGCCTGCGGCTGCTTTTCATAGATGACGACCTCGTACCCCATGGGCAGGAGGTCGTTGGCGACCGTGAGCGACGCGGGGCCCGCGCCGATGAGCGCGATGCGCTTGCCGTTTCGTACCGGGGGCGCTTTCGGGATGTAGGCGGACACGTCGTCGCGCAGGTCCGCGGCCACGCGCTTGAGCCGGCAGATCGCGACGGGCTTCCCGTCGATGCGCCCGCGCCTGCACGCGGGCTCGCAGGGCCGGTCGCACGTTCGACCCAGGATGCCCGGGAAGACGTTCGACTCGCGGTTGAGGAGGTAGGACTCCGTGTAGCGTCCCTGCGCGATGAGTCGCAGGTACTCGGGCACGTTGGTATGTGCCGGGCACGCGTACTGGCAGTCCACGACCTTGTGGTAGTGCCTTGGGTTGCTCGCGTCTGAATAGACGGTCATGGAGGATGTTGCGCCTTGGGGAACGCGCCCGCAAGCCACCATATTGGAAGCGATGGACACCCTCGAGATCGCGCTCGCTCCCTCGGCCTCGCAGCGCGAGGCCATCGAGGCAGAGCCGCGCGCGCTGCTCGTGCTGGCGGGCCCAGGTGCGGGCAAGACCTTCTGCCTCATCGAGCGCATCCGCTACCTCGTCGAGGAACTGCACGTGGACCCGGCGCGCATCTGCGCCTTCACGTTCACCAACAAGGCCGCCGGCGAGATCTCCCACCGCCTCGAATCACGACTCGGCGACGCCGCCTCGAAGATCAAGCGCGGGACGATCCATGCCTTCTGCGCCGAGGTGCTGCGCGAGGCGGGCACACGCGTGGGGCTCGAGCAGGGCTTCGGCATCGCGGACGAGGACTATCAGGTCAGCGTCCTCCGCCGCCTCAAGGTGAAGACCGAGTGGTGCAAGAGCACCCTCACCCGCTTCTCCGCGTACCGCTTCCGCGGGACGCCCCTGCACCAGAACGACGTCCCGCTCTATCACAGCTACGAGCACTTCCTCCAGAAGCAGCACGTGGTCGATTACGACACACTCGTGATCAAGGCCGCCGAGCTTCTGGAGGACAAGGAGGCCTCGGCGGCGATCAGGGCGCGTTGGGATGTCGTCCTCGTTGACGAGTTCCAGGACCTGAATCCCGCACAGTATCGAGTCATCAAGGCGCTATCATCTGGCCATAATCACGTTTTCGCCGTAGGCGACGACGAGCAGTCCATCTACTCCTGGGCCGGCGCGGACCCGCAGGTCTTTCGCAGCTTCCTCAACGATTTCGAGCAGGCTGGCAAGGTCCACCTCGAGGAAAATCGCCGCTGCCCCAGGGACGTCTTCGAGCTCGCGCACCGGTTCGTATCGATCAACCCGTCCATCTTCGACGAGGTCCGCACGCGCCTCGCCGACCGCGAGCCCACCTTCCCCATCACCGTCCAGCGCTTCGAGTCCGACGAGCAGGAACGCGAGTGGATCGTGGATGACGTCCGTCGCGACCGCGACGACTTCGCCCACAAGTGGGGCGACGTCGCCCTCCTCTACCGCACGAACGAGATGGGCAACGCGCTCGAGGCCGCGTTCCTCAACGCCGGCATCCCCTGCCGCCTCGCCCAGGGTCGGGCGCTCGCCGAGGATCCCGTCGTCGCCTACGTGATCGCCGCGGCGCGCGTCATCGCCAACCCCGCCGACACCATCTACCGCGACGACTTCCTCGGCGTCATGCTGCCGAAGGCGCTCTTCGACGCGGCCCGGGCGCAGGCGCAGGTGGCTGGCCACGACCTCCTCCGCTTCCTCGACCATCGCGCCAAGGTCCTGCCCAAGGCCGACGACAGCCGTCGCCAGATCCGACGGGCGCTGAGCGACCTCGGCAACCTTGCCGCGCTCGGCAAGCGCCACACGAGCCTGTCCGCACTGGTGCAGGAGCTCCTGTCGCGCCGGGTGGGCCGGCTGCGCTCCGTGCTCGACGAGCGGCACGACGAGATCGCCGATCCGGCGTCGCTGCCGGACGTCGTGGCGCTGTCGGAGGTGCTGCGCGACGCGCGCGACTTCGGCCACACGGTCGTCATCCCGCGCATGGGCGGCGTGGAGATCGCGCTCAAGGGGATGCTCGCCGGCATCGGCATCAACCGCGTGGAGCTCGGCGGCGAGTCCACCATCGGGCACGTGCCCTCCGTCGGCATCGCGCTCGGCATGTTCAAGGCGGCGCAGCTCCTCGAGACGCGCGAGCTCGGCACCGGCTTCGGCGACTTCACCGCGCTCGACCTCGAGACCACCGACAAGGACACCACGCGCGCCGACATCATCGAGATCGCGGCCGTGCGCGTGCGCAACGGGGTGCCGGTCGCCGAGCTGTCGTTCCTCGTGAAGCCGCGCGGGCACATCCCGGCGGCGTCCACCGCCGTGCACGGCATCCGCGACTCGGACGTCGCGCACGAGCGCACGTTCGCCGAGATATGGCCCGAGGTGCGCGCCTTCCTCGGCGGCGACATCGTCGTCGCGCACAACGGCTACGACTTCGACTTCCGCGTGCTCACGCGCATGGTGCGCACGAAGCTCGACCTGTCGATGTACGATTCGCTGCCCCTCGCACGCGACCTCTTCCCCACGAGCCGCAAGCTCGTGGACCTCGCGCGGCAGTTCCACATCGATCCCGGCAACTCCCACCGCGCGCTCGACGACACGCGCGCACTCGCGCTGGTGATGGTGGAGCTCGACAAGGTGAAGGTGTCGCGCGCGCGAAAGACGGCGCTCGTCAACCTCATGGACCATCTCGGCGTCGCGCTCGCGCTCTCCGACCAGGGAACGCTGTGCCCCGAGGCGCTCATGTTCCGCGACATCACTGTGCCGTGGGCGCTGGGCCGCTACAGCACCTGCCTCGAGTACTACGAGCGCGAGCAGGCCGGCGACGAGACGCTTCCGTCGGTGGACGAAATCATCATCGCGCTGGGCGGCGTCGAGCGCATGGTGAAGATCCGCATGGAGAAGACCGCCGACGAACGCTACCCCGTGGCGATGCTGCGCCTGCGCCGGCTCATCACGGAGCTCCCCGAGGGAACGCTCGCCGAGCAGCTCGTGACGTTCCTGGAGCGTGCGGTGCTGTCGAAGTGGGACGGCCACGACTCCGACGACGCGCGCGTGAACCTGCTGACCCTGCACTCCACGAAGGGGCTCGAGTTCTCGCGTGTGTACGTGGTTGGCGTGGAGGATGCGCAGCTTCCGGGCGGCGCGCCCACGAGCGGCCCGAAGCCGGTCGAGGTGGAGGAGGCGCGGCGTCTCCTGTACGTGGGCATGACGCGGACGAAGGATCGCCTGGTGATGACGCGTGTCGCGATGCGGAACGGCAAGCCGAGCCGCGGCACACAATTTCTCGATGAGATGGGGTTGAAATGACTGTCATTCCGGGCGGAGCCAGGAAGCTGCACTCGCCGGTGAGCGTCGGCAGCGAGAGCGTCTCCGCGATTTACGACGACGCGGGCTCCGACACCGTCTTCCTCTGCGCGCATGGCGCCGGCGGCAACATGGCCGACAAGTCCATGTCCGCCACCGCGAAGGCATTCGTCGACGCAGGCGTGAGCATCGTGCGCTTCAACTTCCTCTACAAGGAAAAGAAGAGCGGTCGTCCCGACGCGATGCCGAAGCTGATCGACACCTTCTCCGCCGTCGTCGCCCGCGTGCGCGACGACCTGAAGCCGAAGAAGCTCGTGATCGGCGGGCGCTCGATGGGTGGTCGCGCCGCATCGATGATGGCCGCCGAGGGCTTCGATGCGAATGGATTGCTGCTGCTGGCGTATCCGCTGCATCCGGCCGGGCAGCCCGAGAAGCTCCGCGTCGCGCACCTGCCGAGCATCAGCATGCCCGTGCTCGCGTTCAGCGGCACACGCGACTCGCTCTGCTCGCGGTCGTTGATGGAGGACGCGTTGAAGACCGTGAGGACGACGTGGGACATGCGGTGGGTCGAGAGTGCCGATCACAGCTTTCACGTGCTCAAGTCATCCGGGAAGACCGATGCGCAGGTGATGCAGGAGATCGCTGCGGCGAGCCGCGCATGGGTGGACACGCTGTGAGCGCCATTCGCGTGCTGATCGCCGATGACGAGGCGCCCGCGCGCATGCGTCTCGAGGATCTCCTGCAGAAGGAGGCGGACGTCACCCTCGTCGGCATGGCCACGAGCGGCGACGACGCCGTTGCGAAGATTCGCGAGCTCGCGCCGGACATCGTCTTCCTCGACGTGCAGATGCCGGGCATGACGGGCCTCGAGGTCGTGGAGGAGATCGGCGCGTCGGCGATGCCCGCGACGATCTTCTGCACGGCGTACGACCAGTACGCAATTCGCGCATTCGACGTCGCCGCGGTCGACTACCTGCTCAAGCCGTACGACGACGAGCGTTTCGAGGAGGCCTTCAATCGCGCGCGGCGTCGGCTCGCGCTCGAGGGCGTGGAGCGACTACGCGGGCAGCTCATGTCGATGCTCGAGCGCGTGCCCGTTGCGCCGCCCGTGATACCGGTCGCGCCGGCGCACTACCTCGAGCGCATCGCGGTGGAGGTGAAGGGCAAGGTGCGCCCGGTGCCGGTGGCGGAGATCGACTACATCACGTCGGATGGCCCGTACGCCGAGCTGCACGTGGCGGGGCGGAAGATGGTGATCCGCGAGTCGATGCAGGCGCTGGAGGAGCGGCTCGACCCGTCGAAGTTCATGCGCGTGCACCGGTCGGTGATCGTGCGCCTCGACCTGGTCGAGATGCTGCACCGCGCCGCTGGCGGCGAGTACGAGCTGCAACTGAAGGGCGGCGGCCGCCTGCGCGTGAGCCGGTCGCGACGAGAGGCGCTGGAACGTTGGCTCGGGGTGGTCTGACCATTCATGCCGCGAAACCAGCCGTTCATGACACGGAAGAGCGGCTCAGCACATACCCCGAATATCGCCCATGAGCCCCGCGTAATGTGTGTGAGGCAGCACGCCACCACACATGGGACGTCAGGAGCTCATCATGAACAGAAAAATCAGGATCACGACCGCAGCGTTGACCTTGAGCGCGCTCGGCGGAGCCTTCTGGGTCCACCAGCGGGCTGATGCGAGCGCCACGCCGAGCTATCGCCTCGGCAAGGTCGAGCGCGCCAGCGTCAAGGCCACGGTATCCGCCACCGGCACACTCACCGCCGTACGCACCGTCGAAGTCGGCACCCAGGTGTCCGGCCAGATCGCTTCGGTCCTCGTCGACTACAATGCCGTCGTCCGCAAGGGACAGCTCATCGCGACGATCGACCCCGTCCTCCAGCGCCAGGCCGTACAGGATGCGCAGGCCGGCGTCGCACGCGCCGAAGCGCCCGTCACGCAGACGCGCCTCGAGTACGATCGCAGCAAGGCGCTGCACGACCAGAAGATCGTCACCGACGCCGAGTACAACGCGGCCGTCTCTTCCTTCGCGATCGCGAAGGCGAACCTGACGTCGGCACAGATCAACCTCGAGAAGGCGCGCCAGAACCTCTCGTACACGAACATCTATTCGCCCATCGACGGCGTCGTCGTCGAGCGCGCGATGGACGTGGGCCAGACCGTCGCCGCGAGTCTCTCGGCGCCGCGACTGTTCCTGATCGCGAACGACCTCTCGCAGATGCAGATCCTCGCC
>JBDSTA010000417.1:0-8586 GCA_039928475.1 Gemmatimonadaceae bacterium
CGACGGTGCTGGTGTCGATGTCGCTGCGCGAATTCTCGACGACCACGCTGAACCCGCGCACCTGGAATTCCACGCGCGGCACGGCATCGCCGAGCAGCGCGGAACGGAGACGGGAAAAGAGACCGGCCATGCCGAAGTATACCTTCGACATGGCCGGCGTGTTCACTCATTCACCTGCAACGGCATCACGGCGTGAGCTGGCCCGCCTTCGCGCCGTTCTGCACCGTGACACCCGACGTCGGGTTCACGACGCCCGCGCCCGCCGACCAGCCGGACACGTTCTCGATCCACATCGTGCTCACACCCACCTTGAGACCCCACGTCGCGTCGTAGCCCGCCGCGATGAAGTCCGGGATCGTCACGTCGAACGCACCCGTGCCGATGTAACCCACCGTGGACTCGATCACGATGCTGCGCGGCGTCGAGCCCTGCTGCTGGAAGTTCACGTAGAAGAACTGGTTGTACTCCGTCTGGCGCGCAAGCACGCTGCGGAGGCGCACGTACGGCGTCGTCGACGCCGTCGTCACGGCCGGCGTGGAGAGCGCCGGTCCGAGCGTGAGCGTCTGGTTGCCGAGCGTCGAGTAGAAGATACCGGCCGAGCGGCTGGTGGCCGCGAGGATCGGATCGGTGAGGTAACCGGCGGGCAGCGCCGTGGCCTGGATGTAGGCGACGTCACCGGCGATGGTCTGGGACGCGGGCACTCCGTAGAAGGTGCGCGACGCGGCGCCCGTGCCGATGTCGGCGTAGAGCAGCCCGTTCGTGCCGTTGGCCGTCGTGAAGAGCGCCGTCATGATGCTCGCATCGCTGCCGATGTTGTTGATCGTCGCCGTCGCGGTGCCCGGGACGAAGCCCTCGGTGTTGAAGTCGAGCGCGGGCAGCGCGGCGTTGTTCGCCGGGTTGAGCGCGCGACGGAGGATGATGCGCGCCAGCGTGGAGCTGACGCTCGTGCCGTTGATCGCGAGCGTGCTGCGCGCCGCGACGAGGTCGTGCGCGCCATCCGGCACGCCGTTCAGCGTGTACGACGTTCCCGCGAGCGGGATGATGGTCGTGGACTTGTTGCCCAGCGTAACGAAGGCCTGGTCCTGACCGCTCAAGCCGGTCGTCGTGCCGGTGATCGTCTTCGTGGCCGCGGTCTGGCAGGCATTCACGCCGCGCGCCGTGATCTCCGTCTTGGTGCCGTAGTAGACGTTCGTGTTCACCGCCGTGCCCGACTGCGCGGCGAATGCGATGCCGCCCGTGGCCGAGTTGATGTCGAAGCTGAACGTGTTGTTCACGCCCGTGACCTTCGTCCACGCGCCCGTGCCGTCCTGGAAGGCGAACCACACCGGGAAGGGCGCCTCGCAGAAGCGGAACACGATGTTGCCCGTGCCCGGCGAACCGGTCGCGGTCGTCGTGAGGGCGAGCGCCGCCGTGGCGTTGCTCACGCCCGTCGCGCTGCCCGTCACCGTGATGGTGCCCGTGGTCGCCGCGGTCCCTGCCGCAACGGCAACGGTCAGCGTGGCGGTGTTGCCCGCGACGCTGGCGCTCGACAGTGTGGCCGTCACGCCAGCCGGCGCGCCGCTCACCGCGAGGTTCACGGTGCCGGTGAAGGGCGCCGTGCGCGCGATGGTGATCGTGCTCGTGTTGTTCGCGCCCGCCGCGAGGGAGAGCGACGTCGGCGCGAGCGAGAGCGCGAACGAGCCCGTTGCCGCGACCGTGGTGTTCACGCCGAGTGACGTGGTGGCGTTCGCGACGCCCGTGCCCGAACCCGTGATGGTGATCGTGCCGGAGCTCGCGGCGGTGCCGGCGGCAACGGCCACCGTCAGCGTGGCCGTGGTGCCGGTGACGCTCGGGGCGGACAGCGTCGCCGTCACGCCGGCTGGCGCGCCGCTCACGGCGAGGTTCACCGCGCCGCTGAAGGTGCCGGTGCGCGCGATCGTGATTGTGCTGGTGCCGTTCCCGCCGGCGACGACGGACAGCGTCGTGGGCGCCAGCGACAGCGTGAATGCACCCGTTGCGGCCGGGGCCTGGACGGTGAGTGAGAACGTCGCGGTCTTGTCGGCCTGGCCGGTGGCCTTGGCGCGAATGGTCAGGGTCGAGGTGCCTGCGACCGCGGCTGCCGTGGACGACACGTTCACCGTGGCGGACGTCGCCGCGCTCGTGAGCTGCGTCGGGGTCACGGTCGCGGTCACGCCGCTGGGCAGGCCTTCAACGGACAGGTCCACCGCGCCGGCGAAGCTCCCGGTGCGGGCGATGGCGATGGTGAAGCTGGTGGACGCGCCGGCGGTGATGGTCCCGGATGCGGACGGCAGGGTGATCGTCATAGACCCCGCATCGACCACGGCGTCACTGCCGCTGGAGCATCCGCTGATCGCGGCTGCGACCAGGCAATAGGACATGCCACGAAGGGTGCGGCGTCGCACTTGGGCAAAGCGGTTCAACATTCGGCGAATCCTCGACAGGCTACAGGATGGGGGGGCGGCCACCGCGTGGCCGCCGAATTGGTGACTACATAAGGGGTTACGCGCGTTCATCCCCCGTTACCCAGCCGTTACCGGGCCCAAAACAGCTGTTGTTTGTGAGCGGATTCTACCGTACCATTGGGCCGTCTCCTCCACACGGGCGACACCGACCCACAGAACCCGCGTCGCAGGATGACCGTACACCTTCGAACGCTCGGCCAGATCCACCTGCGCGACGACGCCGGCGTGGAGCTTCGCAGCCTGCTCACGCAGCCGAAGCGCCTCGCCATCCTGGTGTACCTGGCGTCCGCCGGCGGTCGGATGGTGCGGCGCGATTCACTCCTGGCGATGTTCTGGCCGGAGTCGGACGCCGAGCGCGCGCGCGGTGCGCTCCGCCAGGCCATCCACTTCATCAAGGCAGCGGCGGGGAGCGAGGTCGTCGTCTCGCGCGGCGCGGACGAGCTGGGGCTCGCCGTGGGCGCCGTCCATATGGACGCCAGCTCGATGGAGGAGTTCGAGTCTGCCGGCCGGCACGCGGAGGCCGCCTCGCTGCACGGCGGCGACTTCCTGGACGGCTTCTATGTGAAGGGCGCACCCACCTTCGAGCGGTGGGTGGAGACCGAGCGCGCGCGACTCCGGAAGCGCGCCGCAGACTCGGCATGGTTGGCGTCGGAGGCGTGCGCCCGCGCCGGCGACGCCACCGGGGCACGCCAGATGGGTGAGCGCGCCCTCGCGCTCTCGGCGAACGACGAAACCGCCGTGCGCCGCTTCATCTCCCTCCTCGCGGGCAGTGGGGACCGCGCCGGCGCGCTGGCCGTCTACCAGGACTTCGCGTCCCAGATGGCGAAGGAGTACGGCGTCGCGCCGTCGCCGGAGACGCGCGCACTCCTCGCGGCGCTCGAGACGGCGCCGCCACCCTCGGCTGCCGAGCGGGTGACTGTGCTGCCGCCGCGCGCCGAGCCTGCGGCCGCGCAAGTGTCAGTGCGCCCAGCTCCGCGGCAGCGCGTGCGCCGACGCATTCCCGCGTTCGTCGCCGCAACGGTCGCCATCGTCGGAATCGCCTCCGTCGCGCTGTTCAGGCCGGACCTCGGCCGCGCGGATGTGGCGAGCGAAGCGAATCGCATGGCGGTGCTCCCGTTCGTCGTGCGCGGACCCGCGACGTTGCGCTATCTCGAGGACGGCCTCCCGATCCTCCTCGGCACGCGGCTCGATGGCGCGGGGTCGCTGCGCACCGTGGATGCGCGCGCGCTGCTGCTCCACCTCGCGGACGAGGACCGTGAGTCGGTGGACGCGAAGCGCGCGAGGGAAGTGGCCACCCGCTTCGGCGCGCAGCTGTACGTGCTCGGCAGCATCGTGGCCGTGGGCGACTCGCTGCGTTTCAGTGCCTCGCTCTACGATCGCGCGCACGGCTCCGATCCCGTGGCGCACACGGAGGTGAGCGGCACGGAGACGGAGCTGGTTCACGTCGTGGACCGCCTCGCGAGCGAGCTGCTCGCCGCGCGCTTCCGCGAGGTGGGCGGCAACATCTCCGAGACGGCGGCGCGCACGACGTCGTCGCTGCCCGCGCTCAAGGCGTGGCTCGCGGGGGAAGCGGCCATCACCGCGGGGCGCTATGCCGCAGCGATGGTGCCGCTGCGCGAGGCCATCGCGCTCGACAGCAACTTCGCCGTGGCGCATTTCCGCCTCGCCGTGGCCGCGAACTGGGCCGCCCTGCCGAAGGTGGTGGACGAGGAGGCGAAGCGCGCCGTCGCGCTATCGAACCGCCTGAGTCCCTCCACGCGGCTCGTGCTCCAGGCTTTCCTCGACCAGCGGCTCGGCGCCTATGCGCATGCGGGCCAGGTGCTGCGCACCGTGCTCGCGGAGCAACCGTCGTCGACGGAGGCGTGGTACGAGCTGGGCGAGGTGCTCTTTCATTCGAATCCGGCGCAGGGTCGTTCGCTGACGGAGGCGCGCACGGCATTCGAGACGGCGCTTCGCCTGGATCCGCACAATTTTTCCGCCGCGATCCACCTCGCACGCATCGCCGCGGTGAACGGCGATCGGGTCGCGCTCGACAGCCTGTCGAAGACCGCACTCGACTCGAACCCCGACGGTGCGCAGCGCGGCGAGATTGTCCTGCTGCGCGCGCTCGCGTTGCGCGACGCGGGCGACCGCAGCCGCTTCCTCGCCCTGCCCGCGACGATCGAGGAGATCGACGCGCTGTGGCGCACCGTCGAGTTCACGGGCAACCTGGCGATGGCCTACGAGATTGCCGACTCGCTCACGCGGCGCGCACCGACTAGCGAGATACGCGATGGGCTGCATCTCTTTCTCGCGCACGTGGCGGCAGGACGCGGTGACTTCACACGCGCCGGGATGCATCTCGACTCCGCGGCGCTTCACGCACCGCAGACCACGGCCGTGACGCGCCTGCTGTTCGCCGTGCACCCGGGCCTGCCGGCGGCCGACCGCGCAGCGTGGCTCGCGCGCGCCAATGCGGATGCGTCGCCATTTCCGCGCTACGTCAAGCCGCGGACGCTCTACTCCGGATATCCGCACCCGGACAGCGTCGCCGAGCAGGCGGTACAGGCCCTCGCCTTCGTTCGGCTGGCGCGCGGCGACTCGTCGCTCGCACGGCGCGTTGCGCTCGACGTCGCGCCAACCGGCACGCTCAACCGGGCCATGACCACCGAGATGCGCCTCGTGCTCGCCACCACGCACGACGCGCGCGTCGCGGCGCTCAAGGACGTCGCAGTGCTCGACACGCTGTACGGTTCGCACTACGCCATCCAGACGGTCGTCGCGCCGCGTGCTCGCTATCACCTCGCGCTTGCGAAGGTGCTCGAGGACGAAGGACGCGTGGCAGAGGCACTCGCGCGCCTTCAGGCCGTGCCCGAGAACTTCGGGTTCAACGTCGCGTACCTCCCCGAGGTACAGCGTCGCCGCGCGGCACTGCTCGACAAGCTGGGCCGCCGCGACGAGGCGGCAGCGCTCAGGCGTGCGGTGCAGGACGGAATCCGGTAGCTTCTCCGCAACATCAACTGAGGTGGACATGCGCGTCTCGTTCCGCATCCCGCAGCTCGCTGCGGCGCTGCTCCTCGCTGCCTGCTCGACGACGACCTCGACGCCGCGCCCGCCGGGCACCGTCGTCGGCATCACGGGAAGCGCGGCGAACGCGCGCAATGGCATGGTCGTGTCGGCGAGCGCGCTCGCGAGCCAGAAGGGACGCGACGTGCTCGCCGACGGCGGCAACGCCGTGGACGCGGCGATCGCCACGGGCTTCGCACTCTCGGTCACGTATCCTGTCGCCGGCAACATCGGCGGTGGCGGCTTCATGGTGATCCGCATGCCCGATGGCCGGGCGACGACGATCGACTTCCGCGAGATGGCGCCCAGGGCCGCGACGCCGGAGATGTTCGTCGATGCGACCGGCGCATACTCGGCGAAGATCCATCACTCGAGCCACAAGTCGGTGGGCGTGCCCGGTACGGTGGCCGGCTTCGAGCTCGCCGCGAAGAAGTACGGCAAGCTGCCGTGGTCGCGGCTCATCGACCCCGCCGTGGCCCTCGCTCACTTCGGGTTCCCAGCACCGGCGGGGCTCGCGCGCTCGCTCGAGTCGTTCACGAAGGGCGCCACGCAATATCCGGCGAGCGTCGCCGCGTACACGATGAGTGGCGTTCCGTACAAGGTCGGCGAGACGATCGTCCTGCCGGACCTCGCGCGCACGCTGGGGCGCATCCGGGACCAGGGGCGTGACGGGTTCTACAAGGGCGAGACTGCGCGCCTCATCGCGGACGACATGCGCAAGTCGGGCGGGTTGATCACGGAGGAGGACCTCGCGGGATACGTCGCGAAGGAACGCCCCGCGATTCACGGCACCTATCGCGGCTACGACATCATCTCGATGCCGCCACCGAGCTCTGGCGGCGTCGCGATCGTGGAGATGCTGAACATCCTCGAGGGTTACGACCTCTCGAAGATGCCGCACGATTCGCCGCAGTACGTGCACCTCCTCGTGGAGTCCATGCGTCGCGCCTTCCTCGACCGCGCGCGCTTCATGGGCGATCCGGACTTCACGTCGGCACCCATCGAGCGCCTCACGAGCAAGGCGTATGCGGCACAGCTCCGCGCGAGCATCGGCGACGCGGCCACGCCCTCGGCGCCGTCTCAGATTGCCGAGCGCGCCGAGAGTGACGAGACGACACATTTCTCGGTGGTGGACAAGGACGGCATGGCGGTGTCCGTGACGTTCACGCTCGAGGGCGGCTACGGACTCGGTGCGGTGGTTCCCGGCGCTGGCTTCCTGCTGAACAACGAGATGGGCGACTTCAACGGGAAGCCCGGCCTCACGGACAGCACGGGTCTCATCGGGACGGACCCGAACCTCGCGCGGCCCGGCAGGCGGATGCTGTCGAGCATGAGCCCGTCGATCATCGCGAAGGACGGGAAGCTCGTCGCCGTGGTGGGCAGCCCGGGCGGGCGCACGATCATCAACACTGTGCTCGAGGTGATCCTGAACATCATCGATGGGCAGATGAGCATCGCCGACGCGGTGGCGACGCCGCGGCTCCATCATCAGTGGCTGCCGGACGTGATCACGGTGGAGCGCAACGGCTACTCGCCGGAGACGATCTCGGCGCTGGAGAAGTTGGGGTACAAGGTGCGCGTGGGTGGCGTGCAGGGCACGGCACACTCGATCATGATCGGCGCTGACGGGATGCGGCAGGGTGCGGCGGATCGTCGTGATTCGGATGCGGGGGCGGCCGGATACTAGGGGCGGCGCTGCGCGCCAGATTCTCGCGGATCTTGAACGGCGATTTACGCGGATTTTGTTTCGGGGGATGGGAGCGGCTGTCGCTCCCGTCCCCTTCTTCCAGGCCAAGAGGACGCTCCCGTTCTCCGCCCTCGAGCAGCTCGACAGCTACCTCGCGGGCACGAAGCTGGAGGTGGGCCTGCTGTTGAACTTTGGAGCAAAGCCCGAGTTCCGCGGGTGGATATCCTCCAACAGGTGAACCCATCCGCGCCGCCGAATCGCTGTTCCCAATCCGCGAGAATCCCCTTGCGAAGCGTAGCGCACGCGAGCGCGGGACAGACATATTCTGCCACCTACGCTCCCTCGGAGATTCCATGCGCCGCCCCGTTCGCTCCCTCGCCGCCTCGCTCACTCTCCTCTCCGCCGCATGCGCCTCCGGGCCGGCGGTCAGCACGTCGTCGGGAAGCACGGCCTCCCTCAACGAGGACGCCGTCACCGCGCAGGCGCAGGCCATTCACAAGCGCGTCATGGCGCTCGACACGCACGTCGACATCGAGCCCGGCAACTTCCAGCCCGGGCAGCTCAACTACTCGCAGCGCCTCGCCACCCAGGTGGACCTCACCAAGATGGAGGAAGGCGGGCTCGACGCCGTGTTCTTCTCCATTTACGTGGGACAGGGAACCCTGGACTCGGGTGGATACGCCCGCGCCTACGCAACGGACACGGCGAAGTTCAACGCCGTACATCGGCTGGCCGAGGGCATCGCGCCGAGCCGGATCGAGATCGCGTACACGGCAGCGGACGCGGAGCGGATCTACAGGAGCGGCATGAAGGTGGCGTTCATGGGCGTCGAGAACGGCTATGGCATCGGAACCGACGTCTCGCGCGTGAAGGAGTTCTATGATCGCGGTGCGCGGTACATGTCCCTCTCGCACAATGGCCACAGCCAGCTGTCGGACTCGAACACCGGCGAGGCCGATGGCAAGTGGATGTGGAACGGTCTCTCGCCCCTTGGCCGGCAGGTCATCGCCGAGATGAACCGCCTCGGCATCATGATCGACGTGTCGCATCCGTCGAAGGAGTCGATGATGCAGTCCATCGCGCTCTCGAAGGCTCCGATCATGGCGTCGCATTCCGGCGCGCGCGCGCTCTGCAACCACTCCCGCAACCTCGACGACGAGGCGCTCCGTGCGCTCGGCCGGAACGGCGGCGTGGTGCAGCTCGTCGCCTTCCGCAGCTACGTGAAGTGCGATCCCACCGCGGCGGCTGAGCGCGCACAGGCACTCACCGCGCTGAACCAGGAGTTCGCCATCGCACCTGCGGCACGCGGCGCGGGAGGTGTCGGTGGACGCGGCGGCGCACCGCGCGGCCCCGTCGCTGGAACAGCTGGGCCGGCGTGCCAGGCGCCGGCGG
>JBDSTA010000418.1:0-4937 GCA_039928475.1 Gemmatimonadaceae bacterium
ACACGAGCGCGGCGGCGATGTGGGAGGATTTCGGCGAGCGCGCATACGCCGAGGAGCGCTGGTCGCTCGCGCGCGAGGCGCTGCGTGCAGCATCCGGCGTGCGTCACACGCCGCAGCTCGCCCTGCGTGCGGCGTCCGCGTCATTGAAGGCCGGCCATCCCGACGAAGTGTTCATCCTCGTGCCGATGTCGCAGTGGGAGAACGACCCCGCGCGCATCGGGCGTGAACCGCTCGCGCTGCACGTCGGTGCGCTCGTCGCGCAGGGCAAGGCGAAGGAGGCGGACGCACTCGTGTCGCGCTTCGACACGAAGCTCGTGCCCGCGCAGCGCATGCGACTGGCCCAGATGGTCGCGATGGCGTGGGTGCGCGGCGGCGACCTCACCAGGGCGCGCGCGGCGCTCACCGCCGCGGGACCCGACGCCGACTCGAGTGAGGCGGCGGGATGGATTGCGCTGTACGAAGGGCGCCTCGCCGCCGCGCGCCTCCTGCTCAAGGCTTCGCGCACACCGAACGCGGAGCTGGCGGCTGCGATGGGGATCGTCGCACGCGTGAAGGGGGACGAGGCCAGGGAGCTCGGCCTCGCCTTCCTGGCCCTCGCGCGCGGCGACAGCGCAGCGGCGTCGATGAAGTTCGTCAACGCGGTGACGCGCCATCCCGAGGTCGCGCCCGCGCTGCTGCTCATCGGCGCGCGTGCACTCTCCGGAAAGGCCGACACGGCTATCCCTCTCTGGCAGCGGATCATCGCGGAGTACGCCGGCACGCCGGAAGCGGTTGAGAGCGAGCTCGAATGGGCGCGCCTCCTCCGACGGCAGGGTGACGCGGCCGCGGCCGTGTCGCACCTCGAACACCTCATTCTCAGCGCGCCGCAAAGTGCGCTGCTCCCACAGGCGCGACGCGAGCTCGAGCTCGCACGCGGTACCGTTCCTCCGGGCTGAAACGTGGCAATCCAATTCCTCCGACGTACCGCACTCGCGGCGGCGTGCCTGCTGGCGAGTGCGCTGCCGCTTCGCGCTCAGCGGCTGCTCATCCCCATGGATGACGGGCAGACGAATCACCTGAAGGCCTACGGCCTCACGTACAACGCGATGAAGACCGGCGTGCAGGCGGAGTGGCTGCTGAACTATCGCGGCGGCTCGTTCCTGCTGCCGGATGCGCCGGAGCTGCGGCGACGCGCCGCGCTCGATGGCATCTCGGTGGAGACCATCACGGACGGGCAGCTGTCGTCGCTCAGGCGCGAGATCGCCGCGGGCAACATGGAAAGCGTGCCGCTCGAGAAGGCACCGCGCATCGCGGTGTACACGCCGTCCGAGGCGCAGCCGTGGGACGACGCGGTCACGCTCGCGCTGAAGTACGCGGGGATCGACTTCACGTCCATCTACGACGAGCAGGTGGAGCAGGGGGACCTGTCGAAGTACGACTGGCTGCACCTGCATCACGAGGACTTCACCGGCCAGTTCAACAAGTTCCAGCTCGGCTATCGCGACGCACCCTGGTTCCGGGATCTCGTCGCGAAGAATGCCGCGGCCGCGAAGCGGCTCGGCTTTGCCAGCGTACCGGGACTGAAGAAGGACGTCGCCGAGCGCATTCGCGCCTTCGTGGAGCGCGGCGGGTTCCTGTTCGCGATGTGCGGCGCGACCGAGACACTGGAGCTGGCGATCGCGGGACACGACGTCGACATCGCGAGCGAGTTCTCGGACGGCAGCCCGATGGACCCGGACGCCGATTCGCGCATGAACTGGAAGCGCTCGCTCGCCTTCAAGGACGCGCACCTCGAGCACTCACCGTTCGTCAACTCGATGAGCGACATCGACGGCCACCAGGTCAACGTGCCGGGACGCCGCCAGCCGCTCGGCACCTTCACGCTCTTCAACTTCTCGGCGAAGTTCGATCCCGTGCCGAGCATGCTGGTGCAGAACCATCGCGCCGTGGTGAACGACTACTACGGGGTGACGACGAGCTTCACGAAGGCGACGCTCAAGCCCGGCGACATCATCCTCGCCACGGAGGAGGGCGCGCCGTGGGTGAAGTACATCCACGGTGACTACGGCAAGGGGACGTGGACCTACCTCGGCGGACACGACCCCGAGGATCCGCAGCATGCCATCGGCAACCCGCCGACAGACCTCTCGCTGCACAAGAGCAGTCCCGGGTACCGGCTCATCCTCAACAACGTGCTGTTCCCGGCGGCGAAGAAGAAGCCCCTGAAGACCTGACGGGCGCGCCGCGCCCACTTTCGGGTTATCTTCAGGGGTGCCGCGCCCAGCTCCCAAGCCCCCAATCGCGAACCGGCTGGCGAAGTCGGCCGCCGCCGCCATGCGTGCGTCCATCCGCATGGCCGGTGGCAACGAGGTGTGCTTCGTCTGCAACGTGGACGACGAGGGCATGGTCACGAGCGCGCGCGTCGTCGCGCGGGGTGACGTCTCGAGCGTGCTCGCCCTGCCGGGCTTCGCGCGGAAGGGCGAGATGCTGCTGCACAATCATCCGTCCGGCGTGCTCGAGCCATCGGGGCCCGACTACGACGTCGCCGCGCGCATGCACGACGACGGTGTCGGCTTCGGCATCATCGACAACGAGGCGAAGCTGCTCTACGTCGTCGTCGAGGTGCCGCGCGCCAACACGCATACGCGGCTCGACCCGAACGCGGTCGCCCACGACCTCGGCCCCGACGGTGCGATCGCGAAGCAGCACACGCGCTACGAGGATCGCGCGAGCCAGCGGCAGATGGCGGCGACGATCGCGCGCGTGTACAACGAGGGCGGTGTCGGGCTGCTCGAGGCAGGCACGGGCGTCGGCAAGTCGCTGGGCTATCTCGTGCCCGCGTTGCGCTGGGCGGCGGCGAATGGCGAGCGCACGATCGTGTCGACGAACACGATCAACCTCCAGGAGCAGCTCGTCGGGAAGGACCTGCCGTTCCTCGCGAAGGCGCTGAGCGACCAGAAGGTGCGCTTCGTCCTGCTCAAGGGGTGGCGCAACTACCTCTGCAAGCTGCGGCTCGAGCAGGCAACGGGCGGCGCGGCGCAACTGTTCGACGACGGCACCGCCGGCGACCTCGCGCGCATCGCCGCGTGGGCGGAGCGCACGACGGACGGCTCGCTCGCCGACCTCCCGGTGCCGCCACGCCCCGAGGTGTGGGACGAGGTGTCCGCGGAGCCTGACGTCTGCACGCGCATGAAGTGCGAGCACTTCGAGAGCTGCTTCGTGTTCAAGGCGCGGAAGGCGGCGGCGGCGGCGGACGTCATCGTCGTCAACCATCACCTGCTGCTGGCGGACCTGGCGGTGCGTCGTGCCGCGCAGAACTGGGACGACGCGGCCGTGCTCCCCGCGTACGGACGCCTCGTCGTGGACGAAGGACATCACCTCGAGGATGCTGCGGCGACGCACCTGGGCATCACGGTCACGCGGCGCACGATGGCGCGCCTCGTCGGGCGTCTCGAGCGGCGCGGCAAGGGCCTGCTGCCATCGATCACGAACAAGCTCGTCATGTCGAAGGACCTGCTGAGTACCGCGAGCCTCGACCTCATCGACGCGAAGCTGTACCCGGCAGCGCGCGCGCTCAACGAGAAGAGCGGGCTGCTGTTCGACCTGCTCGACACGTTCATCGAGGAGGCGGGACAACCGGTGGTGCGGCTCACGAAGGAGTTTGCGTCGCACCGCATCTGGAAGTCGGGCCTCACGCTTGCGCTGGAGGACACGCTCGGCGAGATCGCGATGCTGCAGGAAGGACTCAAGCTCGTGCGCGAGCGCATCGAGGGCAGCGCGAAGCTCGACGAAGAGCTCGCACCGGTGATGGCAGAGCTGCGCGCCGTGACGCGTCGCCTGCAGGGCGCGGGCGATGGGCTGCGTCGCGCGCTCGCGCCGCCGCCGGACGACGACAGCGTGCGATGGATCGAGGTGCGCGGCCGCGAGAAGTCGGTCGCCGTGGCGAGCGTGCCGCTCGACCTCGCGCCGATCCTCCGCGAGGATCTCTTCAAGCGGCTCGACAGCACGATCGTCACGAGCGCGACGCTCACCGCATCGTCGGGTGACGTCGCGGAGGACGCGGGGCGCTTCGACTTCCTCGTCCATCGTCTCGGGCTCGACGAGCCAGACCTCGCACCGACGACGGCGGTGTTCTCGTCGCCGTTCCACTTCGAGGAGCAATCACTGCTCGCGATTCCCTCGGACGTGCCCGCGCCGAACGTGGACGCCGATGCGCATCGCCGTGCGATCACGCGCATCGTGCTCGACGTCGCCGAGGCGTCCGACGGCGGGCTCTTCGTGCTGTTCACGAGCCATCGCGAAGTGCGCCAGCTCGCCGCCGAGCTGCGCGCGCGCGGCGTGGAGCGGAGGTGGCCATTGCTCATCCACGGCGAGGAGAGCCGCGATGCGCTGCTCACCCGCTTCCGTGATTCAGGGAAGGGCATCCTCCTCGGCACCGCATCCTTCTGGGAGGGCGTGGATGTGCCCGGCGACGCGTTGCGCGGGCTCGTCATCGCGAAGCTGCCCTTCCGGGTTCCGACCGAGCCCGTCACGGCGGCACAGTGCGAGGCCATCGAGGCGCGCGGGGGGAATGCGTTCGCCGAATACATGCTACCGCACGCATCGCTCCGGTTGAAGCAGGGCTTCGGGCGCCTCATTCGCACGGGCACGGACCGCGGCGTCGTCGTGATCGCGGACTCGCGCATCGTGACGAAGGGCTACGGCCGCGGGCTGCTCGAGGCGCTGCCGCCGGCGCGGCGCGAGATCGGGAGGTGGAATTCCATCGTCGAGACCGTGAGGGCGTTTTATGGAGGGCGCCCTCCGACTTAGGTGTCATTACCTTTCGACATGCCCATTCCCGCACCGTCGAAGATCGTCTGCGTCGGCCGCAACTACGCGGCGCACGCCAAGGAGCTCGGCAACGAGGTTCCGAAGGAGCCGCTCATCTTCCTCAAGCCCCCCTCGAGCATCATTCGCGA
>JBDSTA010000419.1:0-2155 GCA_039928475.1 Gemmatimonadaceae bacterium
CGAACATCGCCTGCCCGATGCCCACTTCCTTCGGCGGAAACGCCTCGAAGAGCGTCGCCTGCGCCGTGGACAGCAGCGCGCCGCCGCCAAGCCCCTGCACCACGCGCCAGAAGATCAGCCCACCGAGGGAGCCCGCGGCGCCGCAGAAGAACGACGCCGCGACGAACAGCAGGATGGACCACGTGAGATAGCGCTTGCGGCCGAAGTAGCCCGAGAGCCAGCTCGACAGGGGGATCACGATCACGTTCGCGATGATGTAGCCCGTGCTCACCCACGAGATCTCGTCGAGCGTCGCGCCGAGGTTCCCCATCAGGTGCGGAATCGCGACGTTGACGATCGACGTGTCGATGAGCTCGAGCACCGCCGCAAGCGTGACGGCGATCGCGATCAGGTACTTGTACTTGTATTTGTCCTCGGCCAGCGCGGCGACCGGCGCGACGTATGCGCGCGCGGTTCCGCGTGGTCCCGATGAGATGATGGTCGTGCTGTCACTCATCGGGAGTTACTTCGTCGCCACGTGTGCGTTGACCGACATCCCCGGCCGCAGCGGATGCTCCGCGCCGCAACCCTCCGTGATGTTGATGCGCGCGGGAACGCGCTGCACAACCTTCGTGAAGTTGCCGGTCGCGTTGTCCGGCGGCAGCAGCGCGAACTTCGCGCCGGTCGCCGCGCTCAGGCTCGCCACCTTGCCCTTCGCCTGGCAGCCGCCGTACGCATCGATGTCGAGCTCCACCGCCTGGCCGACCTTCAGGTCGGCGAGCTGCGTCTCCTTGAAGTTCGCCGTGACCCAGACGCCGGTGTCGGACACCACGGTGAGCAGCGGCTGTCCGGCCTGCACCAGCTGGCCGACTTCCACCTGCTTGCGTGAGATGATGCCGGCGACGGGCGCCGTGATCTTCGTGTACGAGAGCTGGAGTTGCGCATTGTCACGTGCTGCCTGCGCTGCGCCAAGCCGCGCCTGCGCGAGCCGAACACCGGCCTGCGCATTCGCGACGCCCGCACCCGCTGCGCCGGCCTGGCGCTGGGCGGCAGAGAGCTGTGCGCGCGCGGCATCCGACGCGGCCTGCGCCGCATCGAGCTGCTGGCGCGAAACGATCTGCTTCGCCACCAGCTCACGAACGCGTGCGAGGTCCGCCTCGGCTCGCGTGGCGTTCGCCTGTGCGGCGCCGATGTTCGCGTCGAGCGCGGCACGCTGGCCTGATGCGTTCTGCACCATCGCCTGCGCCTGCCCCTCCACACCACGGCCACCTGCCGTGGCAACCGCCGCGGCGAGGTCCGCCTCGGCCGACGCGACCTTGACCGCGTACTCGCGCTCGTCGATGCGGACGAGCGTCGAGTCGGAGCGGACGCGATCGTTCTCTCCGACGGTGACGGCCGTGACGTAGCCGCTCACCTTGGCGAGCACGGGGACGAGATGCCCGTCCACCTGCGCGTTGTCGGTCGATTCGTGCGAGCGGCCATACAGCCACTGCTTCGCGAACCAGCCGAGCCCGATGATGGCGGCGATGATGACGAGGCCGAGGACGATGCGCCCGCGATTGCTCGCCGGCGGTGCTTCCTCGACGGCAAGGCGTGGTGTGCTGCTCTGCGGCTGTGTAGCGGTAGACATGTTCGATTCGAGCGTGCGGGTGATGACGACGTGCGATGGATGAAGAGGTGCGATCAGTCGATCGAGACGATGGAGCCCTGTGCGCGCGCCAGTGCGACGCGCGATGCCTGGTACGACGTGAGCGCGTCCACGAGCTGGGTGCGCGCGGAATTCAACGTGAGCGACGCGGTGATGACGTCCGCGTTGCCGGACACGCCCGCCTGGAAGCGCTCGCGTGCCTGCGTCACTTCCTGCTCGGCAAGCGACAGCCGCTCGCGTGCGGCGGCCACTGACTCCTGCGACGACCGCAGGTTCAGCGTGGCGACGCGGACGTCGGCGTCCACCTGCGCGCGGAGGTCCTTCGCGCGGATCTCGAGGTCGCGCGCCGCCGACACCTGCTCGGCGACGCGCCCTTCGCGCCGGAAGCCGTCGAAGATCGGCAGCGAGAGCTGGATGCCCCAATCATAGGTAGGCAGGTAGCTGCGGCCGTTGCGCTGGCTGAGGCCTTCGTCCGCGAACACGCCGATCGTCGGCAGGCGCTCGCCCTTGATGGCCTCGGCCTGCTGG
>JBDSTA010000420.1:0-8684 GCA_039928475.1 Gemmatimonadaceae bacterium
CGGTGGACAAGCCGGCCGCGCTCGGCGCACTGGCCAGGGCGCATCCCACCTCGCGCGGAACGCGCTACGCTGCGGCGCTGCGGGCGGCGCGACAGCTCGTCGTACGGCTCGGCGATGCGAAGAGCGAAGTCGTGATCGTCACTGACCTTCAAAGGAGCGGCGTCTCGGGCGTGGCGGGGCTCGACCTGCCGGAAGGGCTGACGGTCCGCACGGTGTACGTGCATCCCGCGAGCGTTGCGAACACGTCGGTCGCCTCGGTGGACGTCCATCGCATCGTGACGCCGCAGCACACGCAGCTCTCCGTGCAGGCGCGCGTGATGGCGCGCGAGCTGCCCGCCGCGCGGCGCGTGCGCGCAACGCTCATGATCAACGGGCGCGTGTCCGGCATGCGCGACGTGAACGTGTCCGGAACTGGCGACATACCCGTCGCGTTCGAGCCCGTGCTCCTTCCCGCGGGGCAGGTGCGCGGCACGGTGTCCATCGACAACGATGCCCTCGCCGCGGATGACACCCTCAACTTCGCCTTCACGGCCGACGACGCGGTGAAGGTGTTGCTCGTCGCCCCTGATGACGCCATCGGCGACGAGACGCTCTTCTTCGAGCGCGCGCTCGGCGTCGGTCGCGCGCCGAACGTGAAGATCGAGCGCGTGCGCAGCGCGCGGCTCGATGCGCGCGCGCTGGCGAGTGCGTCGCTCGTCGTGCTGTGGGACGTGCCGCCGTCGAGCGCGTCGGCGGAACTGCTGGAGTGGGTGCGGCGTGGTGGCGGAGTCGTCGCGCTCGCGGGTCGTCGCTACCCGGCGAAGGTGGCGTCATCGCCGCTGATGCCCGCGGCGGTGAACGGCAGCGCGGACCGTCTCACCGATCGCGGCGGCACGCTCGGCGACGTGCGGCTCGATCATCCGCTCTTCGTCGCGTTCCGCGATGCGCCGGCGTCGCTGAACGCCGCCCGCTTCCTGCGCTATCCGCGCTTCGAGCCCGCTGTCGGCTCCGAGGTGCTCGCGCGGTTCGACGACGGCAGTCCTGCCGTGATGGAGCACCGGGAGGGACGTGGTCGCGTCGTGCTCGTGGGCATGCCGCTCGACACCCGCTCGGGCGACTTCCCCCTCCAGTCCGCATACCTGCCGTTCCTCCAGCGCCTCGTGCTCTACACGTCGGGGCGCGATGCGACCACGCTCTGGCGCGCGACTGGGCAGAGCTGGCTCCTTCCGGGAACCATGAAGGAGCCCGCCGTGTCCACGCCGGGAGGCTCGATCGTGAGGCCGGTGCTCGATACGGTCGGCTCCACTGTGGCGCTTCGCGAATCCGGCATATATGCCTTGTACGAAGGCCGCGTGCAGGGCGAGCCGGTTTCGCTGCTCGCTGTGAACGCCCCGACGAACGAATCGGACCTGACTCCAGTGGATGCGCGCGAGCTGCTGCTCGGCGTCAAGCAGAGCGCGGCGAGCGCGAGCGCATCCAATGATGTACCGACACCTGAGGAAGTGGAGGGCCGTCAACGGCTGTGGCGCCTGCTGCTCGCCGCCGTTGCGATCCTCCTGCTGGCAGAGACGTTCGTCGCGAACCGGGGCAGGCGTGGTACGGGAAGCCTGCTCACCGTCGCGCCATCGGAGCGGAGCACACCATGACACCGGCCAATCAGTTGCTGGACTCGCTCGCCATCCTTCGCCGGCAGTGGCGGCAACGCGTCCTCCTCGAGTCGGCGGTGTGGGTGGCCGGTGCGGCGCTCGCCGCCGTGCTCGCGGCGCATTTCATCACGGCGGTGCTCGGGCCCACGTCGTCGAACGTCATGTTCGCGCGCGGCCTCGCCTACCTGCTGATCGCCGCGGCGATCGTGAAGTGGACGGTGCTGCCGCTCGTGCGCCGCTCGACCGACGAACGATTCGCACTGTACGTGGAGGAGCGCGCGCCGCAGCTCCGGCAGTCGCTGCTCTCCGCCGTGCATGAGCTGCGCGCACCCGAGGCCGAGCGAGCATCGCCGTCGCTGACGGCGCGGCTGATCGAGCGAACCGTGTCGGTGATGCGCCCCCTCCAGCAGGGTGCGAGCCTCGAACGTCCGCGCATGATCCGCGCGGGCCAGACGCTCGCCGCGCTGATGATCGGTGGCGCGCTGCTGTTCGGGGTGGGACCCGCAGCGCTCCGCAACACCGCGAAGATGATCTTTGCGCCGTGGTCCGTCGCCGAGGCGGCGACGCCCGTGATGGCGGTGATGGTGAAGCCGGGCAACGCGACGATCCCGCGTGGGGCGGCGGTGGACATCCGCGCCGCGCTCGTCGGCTTCGCGACGGATGCGGCGGAGCTGGTGTTCCGCACCGATTCGTCGACGGAGTGGATTCGCCTGCCGATGTCGCGCGATTCGTCCGCGGCGGAGTTCACGTCGCGCATGTTCGACCTCACGCGGGCGACGGAGTACTACGTCGACGCGAATGGCGTTCGCTCGCCGACGTACATGCTCGCCGTGTCCGACCTCCCCGCGCTCAAGAAGCTCGCGGTGGACCTGCGCTTTCCCGCGTACACTGGCATGCCCGCGGAGCACACGGAGGAGGGCGGCGACATCGCGGCGGTGGTGGGGACGAGCGTGACCATCCGCGCGACGATCACGAAGCCAGCCAGGAGCGGAACGGTGCGCTTCGACGACGGCTCGACCGTGCCGCTCGTGATCGCGAGCGACGGGCGCATGGCCGCGTCGTTCCGCGTGAAGACGAACAGCTTCTACCGCATCGACCTCGTGGCGCCGGACGGCGCCGCGGTGCCGGGCTCGGTGCAGTACGCCGTGGAGGCGCTGCCCGACCACGCGCCCACGGTGTTCATCGAGGAGCCCGGTCGCGACACGAAGGTGACGAACGTCGATGAGGTGCGGATCGCGATCCGCGCGTCCGACGACTACGGCGTGGAGTCGCTCGAGCTGCGCTATCGCGTGAACGGCGGCGACGAGCAGCGCATCGTGCTCGCCAACAGCACCGTGAAGCGCTCGAAGGAGCCGCGCGCGGCGCACACGCTCTTCCTCGAGGAGATGAAGCTCGCGCCGGGCGACCTCGTCGCCTACAGCGCGATCGCGAAGGATGGCGCAGGCAACCAGGGATCGACGGACGTCTACTTCCTCGAAGTGCGTCCATTCGGGAAGAACTATCGCCAGGCCGAGCAGCAGGGTGGCGGCGGTGGCGGTGGGGGCCAGGAATCGCCGGAGGGATTCGTCGCCCGGCAGCGCGAGGTCGTCGCCGGCACGTTCAACTGGATGCGCGACAGCGCGCGGACGCAGGCGCGGAAGCGCGTGCAGGACATGACGACGCTCAACATCGCGGAAGGGCGCCTGAAGGAGGACGTCTCGGCGCTGGTGAAGAAGATCGAGGACCGCGGCGCGAAGAAGACGGACACGGCGTTCATCGCGATCTCGAAGGAGCTGGAAGCGGCGGTCGTCGCGCTGCAGACGTCGGAGGAGAAGCTGGCGAAGGCGAAGGGTGGCGAGGCACTGCCACCAGAGCAGGTTGCACTGCAGAAGCTGCAGCGCGCCGAGGCGCTGTTCCGCGACGTGCAGGTGCAGATGGGCCAGCAGCAGGGTGGCGGCGGTGGTGGCGGCGGCGCCCAGCAGAAGGCCGAGGACCTCGCCGACCTGTTCGAGCTCCAGACGGACAAGCTGCGCAACCAGTACGAGGCGGTGCAGCAGCAGTCGAACCAGCAACAGCAGTCGCAGCGGGAGGCCGACGCGACGCTCGAGCGGCTCAAGCAGCTCGCGGCGCGCCAGCAGCAGGAGAACGAGCGCATGCAGCGAATGGCGGACGCCATGCGCGAGAAGCTCGGCCGCGACGCGAGCGGCGGCGGTGGTGGTGGCGGCTCGCAGCGCGAGCTCGCGCGGCAGGCGGAGGAGGAGGCGCGTCGCCTCGAGCGTCTCGCGCGCGAGCAGAACTCGCCGGAGATGGCGGAGGCGGCGCAGCGCGCGCAGCAGGCGGCCGATGCGATGAAGCGCGCGGCGACGGGATCGCCCGCGATGGGGAGCCAGGCGGTGGAGCAGCTGCGCAAGGCAGCGAGTGGCATGGAGGGCGCGCGCTCGGCGGGCCTCGCCGACGGCGTGCGCAAGCTCGCGGAGCAAGCGAAGGACCTCCAGGACAAGCAGCAGGAGATCGCGGACGGCGTGAAGGGGCTGGGCCAGACGGCGCCGGACCAGGTGAGCGCGCAGATCCAGAAGCTGAGCGCGAAGAAGGACGAGCTCGCGAGCGCGGTGGAGAAGCTGGAGTCGGGTGCGGAGCGCGTCGCGCGCGAGGCGAAGCGCGACCAGCCCGGCGCTGCGGCGAAGCTGGGCGAGGCCGCGGATGCGATTCGCGACCAGCGGCTCAAGGACCAGATCTCCTACTCGAAGAGCGTGATGCGGAGCGGCTCGAGCGAGTATGCGAACGCGTACGAGAACCAGATCGGCGAGAAGATCAAGGACGTCGGCGAGCGGATGCGCGCGGCGGCCGGTGCGCTCGGGAAGGAGGGTGCGTCGGCGGGGCAGGAGCGCGCGCTGGACCGCGCGCGCGAGCTGGTGCGCGGGATGGAGTCGTTGCGTGATCGGCTGGCAGCTCAGTCGGGACAGTCGGGACAGTCGGGACAGTCGGGACAGCAAAGCGGGCAGCAGGGTAAGGCGGGGCAGCAGCAGACCGCGCAGAATGGTCAGCAGGGCAAGTCAGGGCAGCAAGGACAGGGACAGGGACAACAGGGTCAGGGGCAAGGACAGGGACAACAGGGTGAGGGGCAAGGACAGGGTCAGGGGCAAGGACAGGGGCAAGGACAGGGGCAAGGACAGGGGCAAGGACAGGGGCAAGGACAGGGGCAAGGACAGGGGCAAGGACAGGGGCAGGGACAACAGGGGCAGGGTGGCCAGCGGAATGGTCGCGGCACGCCGGGCGGGAACGCCAACGGCGGCGACGCACGGCAGTTCTCGCGCGAGATGGGCCTGCGCCGTGAGAACGCCGAGGCACTGCGCCGCGATCTTCAGCAGCAGGGCATCTCCGTCGACGACATCGACAAGGTCATCGAGCAGATGCGCACGCTCGAGACCTCGCGCGCGGGTGGCGACCCACGCGGACTCGAGCAGCTGCAGGCGCAGGTGATCGAGGGCCTCAAGACGGTCGAGTTCTCACTCTACCGGAAGCTCGGGCTCGGCGGCGACAAGGCGCCCACACTCGGCGCACGTGCACCCGTGCCCCCGGAGTATCGCGCCGCCGTGGAGGAGTATTACCGCTCGCTCGCCGGAGCGAAGGCCAAGCCGTAGCGCGCGGCTACGATCGCAGTCGCGCGCTCCGCAGCTTGCCGTCGGCGTCCAGCCGCTGAAGGGCGGCGCCCGCCTCCTTCACCGCATCCTTCAATGGCGCCGAGTCGGTGTTGCGCCACACGTTCGTGACGAACGCGTAGGCGTCAACGGCGCGCGCGCGCTCACCGAGCTTCTCCGCCAGCCGCCCGATCTCGAGCTGGCGCGCGGCGTACATCAGATCGCTCACGCTCGTAATGCGCTCGAACAGCTTGAGCCCGCGACGGGGGTCACTCCGCGCCACCAGCTTCGCGCGCACGTACTGGTCGATGGGCAGCAGGAAGATGGAGTCGGGGAGCGCATCGAACAGCTTCGTCGCCTCCGTGGAGTCGCCCTTCGCGAGCATCTCGTAGGCGTGCGCCGAGCGCGCGAAGTAGCCCATCATCAACTTGCGCTGCGCGTTCGTGTCCGACGCCGCGCGCTTCTCCGCGCCGACGACGAAGCGCTTCAGCATCGCGGTGTCGCGCGCTGCGCCATACACCGGCAACACGGCGATGGAGGCATCATCCTGCCGGTTGATCCAGGGACCCATCAGCTTCGCCGCGCTGTCCGCCGGCACGAGGCCGAGCGCGACGATCTCCGCCGCGGTGTAATGCGGCTCCTCCAGCGCAAGCTTGAACGCCTCGGGGATGTGGCCGCGATACGCGAGCATCTCCGCGAGCTGGTGCTTGAGGTTGAGCTGCCCGCGTTGCGGCACGCGCTTCACGCCCGCGCGCACGATGTCGATCGCCACCTCGCCCGTGTCGGCGAGCCGGCGAAGGTAGCTCAACCCATTGCGCGCAATGTCCTGGTCGACCGTGTCCAGCACGCTGCGCAGCTTGTCCCCGCCAAGGTCGCCGTCCGCCATGCGCATCGCGAAGCTCACCGCGTTGCGCTGAAGGGCGCTCTGCCGGCGCTTCAGGTACGCGTCGGTGTACCGGCGTCCCAGCTCGGGGCCTTCGCGATACGCAAGCTCGATGGCATGGATGTACGCGGGCGCGAAGTCCGAGTCCGCGCGGATGGCGCGATCGAACCCGGCCAGCGCCTCGCGCTCCGTGAAGTCGCGATCGTTGTGAAACTTCATGTCCGCGAGCAGGTACCACGCGGACGCGTCGTCGGGATAGCGCGCCGTCACCGCCTCGGCTGCGGCGTATGCGTCGCGCAACTCGCGCGAGCGCTGCGGCCCGCGCCGGTTCGCCGCCGCATAGTGCTTGATCGCCGTGAGCGTCAGCGAGTCGTGCGGCGAGAGCCCCGCGCGAATGAGGCCGCTGGCGCTCTCGAACGCCTGGTCCCGCAGGTCGTTGCCGGCCTCGCCGATCCAGCCGTACGTCTCGCCGAGCATCGCATACGCGATCCCGAACGACGAATCGATCGTCACCGCCTGGCGGAGCATCGTCGTCGCCGAATCCCACTGCGTGCGACGGAAGTACTGCGCGCCCTGGAGGAATGCCCGGATGGCCGGCAGTGAGCTCGAGCCGAGCGACGCGAGCTGCGCCGCGCCGATCGTCCGCAACCGGCTGATCGCCGCGAGGGAGCGAACGCTCAACGAATCCGTGACGCGATCCATGCGCGCCACCGAATCGCGCACCTCCACCTCCACCGGTGCGACGTCGCGCTCGGCGTCCACCACCCAGAGCTTTGCGTTCACGAGGCCGGCGCCCGCCGTCTGGAGCTGGCCATAGACCACGAGCTGCGCGCCGATCTTCCTGCCGAACGCCACGGCCGACGCACGGTCGGAATGGCCGTCCCAGCTCTTGATCGTCACGCTCGGCGACATCGACTTGATCGGCCCCGCGCCATCGAGGTTGCGCGAGAGCACGTCGACGATGCCCTCCTTCCACAGGCCGAGCTGCGGGTCGAGCACCTCGAATGGGGCGACGGCGAGGTTCAACGAGCCGTCCGACACGGGCGCCTTCTGCGTGCGGCGATAGAGCGGAACCGCAATCGCCGCGAACAGGACGACCGCAGCGAGCCCCATCCACAAACCGCGGCGCGACGCGCTCGGCGACACGAAAGTCGGCAGGCTCTCGGTCGTCTCGAGCGGTGCAGCGATCTCCGCCGCGTTCTGCGGCCGCTTCGACGGCTCCTTCTCGAGGCAGCGCATCACGAGCGCCGACAGCGCGCGCGGGATGCCGGGCCGCAGCGTCTCCATCGGCACAGGCTTCTCCATCACCTGTGCGGCGAGCATCTGCTGCGGCGACTTGCCCGCGAAGGGCGACTTGCCCGTGAGCATCTCGTACGCGACGCAGCCGAGCGAATAGATGTCCGCGCGGTGATCGGTGTCGGGGTCGCCGGCGACCTGCTCCGGCGCCATGTAGGCCGGAGTGCCGAGCGAGGTGCCGAGCGACGTGAGCGCCCCATCGCCAGCATCGCGCCGTGCCGACGACAGTGCCTTCGCAATGCCGAAGTCCGCGACGGTGGCCGCACCGCCGGAGAGAAGGATGTTGTCCGGCTTGATGTCGCGGTGCACGACGCCCTCGGAATGCGCGTAGCTCAGCGCCTTCGCGACGTCGCCGATGATGCCGATGGCATCCGATATGGGCAGCGGACCCTGCGCGATGCGAGCGCGAAGGCTGTCCCCCTTCACGAACGGCATCACGTAATACGGCAGCCCATCCACGTCGCCCGCCGTGAGGACGGGCACGATGTGCGGATGCTGGAGGCGCGCGGAGAGGAACACCTCACGCTTGAAGCGCTCGGCGTTCACGCCGGCCGCGAGCTCGGGGTGCAGCACCTTGATCACGACGGCCCGCTCGAGGGCGAGGTCGTCGGCAAGGAAGACGCGGGACATCCCGCCCCCGCCCAGCTCGCGAACGATGCGATAGCTGCTGGCGAGGGCGGTCTTCAGTTGATCGAGGAGGTCGGTCTCCAGAATGCCCTCGGCAGTCGGTGATTCGCTGTCGAAAACTAGGTCATCGCCAGCGAGCTTCGTAAGGGCGAAAACCGGTCAGACGCGCTCGCCGCGCTGGATGCGGCGCAATAGTTCTTCCGTCGCGCGCTCCGGCTTCGAGCCCACCTCGCGTTGGAGCACGGACTCCAGGCGACGATACTCGCGCAACGCTGCCATGCGATCGCCTGCCCGCGCACGGCAGGTCATGAGGGCGCGGTAGCCCTCCTCGTGCAGCTCCTCCTGCTGCACCAGGCGCTCGAACGTCTGCGCCGCGTCCTCGAACTGGTCCGCGTCGAGCTGCGCGGCGCCGAGCGCCTCGAGCCCCTCGGCGTGCAGGCGGCAGAGCCGGTCGCGAATCTCGAGATGCCAGTCGCCGGCGGATTCGCCGTCCATGAAATGTCCACGGTAGGTGGCGAGCGCCGCGCGAAGGTCGTCGAGCGGCACGTTGCCCCGGCGCACCGAGCGGAGCGCGGCGGTGATGCGGTCGTCGAAGGTGGTGGCGTCGAACTCCACTGCGCCGACGGCCTCGATGCG
>JBDSTA010000421.1:0-8978 GCA_039928475.1 Gemmatimonadaceae bacterium
CCGGACGTCGTGAGCTCGCCGGCATTCCATTCGCGCGTGACGAGCAATGTGTCCTCGCCAACCCACGACACCCACTGCTTGCCCTTGGGCAGGGAGAATCCGTCAGGCACGAACGCGCGCGTCGTGAGGTCGAACTCGCGCACCGTCACCGCGTCCTCGCCGCCGTCCGACAGGCGAAGCAGGCACCGGCGTTCCGCGGGTGCCTGGCATTCCGCCCCCTTCCACACCCAGTTCGCGTTCTCGGTCTTCGCCAGTGAATCGAGGTCCAGCACCGTGACCCAATCGGGCGACGTCGTGCGGTAGCTGTCGACGGACGTCGTGCGCCAGATGCCGCGCACGTGCGCCGAGTCCTGCCAGAAGTTGTAGAGCTTCCCAGCGTGGAAGATGACGTAGGGAATGCGGTCCGTCGCCTGCGCCATGCGCAGCGCCTCTCCATAGATGGGCGCGTAGCGCGGATCCTTCTCGATCACCGCCGCGGTCTTGAAATTCTCCGCCCTGACCCACGTCATGGCGCGGTCGCCGGTCATGTCCTCGAGCCATCGCCAGTTGTCCGACGTATCGCGACGAATGACCTGGGCAGGCGCGGCGCTGGCAACGGCGACCAGTGCGAGGGCGAGAGCAGTCGATGACGTGAGGCGCATGAGGGAGTCCGTGGGAAGGATGCGCGGTAGAGTTACGACCTTTCACCCACGTCCGCGAGATGCATGCGGACGCTCGCTACCTCACTCGCGCAGCGCGGCCATCGGCGTGGACGTGAACACCTCCCGCCCCGTGAGGATGCCGATCGTCACCACCACGCTGGTCATCAGAGCCGCGATGCCGAGTGCCGGCGCCGGCGCCGCAGCAAAGGGCACCTTGAACACGAAGTGCGTCAGCAACCACGCTGCGATCGCGGACAGCAGGATACCCGCGAGACTCCCCAGCGCGCCGATGATCAGGTACTCCGTCACCAGCATGCGCCCGACTTGCCGCCGTGTCGCGCCCAGCACCTTGAGCAGCACGGCCTCGCGGAGTCGTTCGCGCCGCGTGGCCGCGACTGCGCTGAACAGCACGGGAATGGCGAGCAGCACGCACAGGACCGTCAGGCCGCGGATCGCCGCGTCCACTTTCGCGAGCACCGCGGTGATCGTTGCCTCGACGACGCTCAGGTCCACCGTGGACACATTGCTGAACCTCCCGACGACGTCGCGCTGCACAGCGGGCACGCTGTCCGGCTTCGCATTCGCCAGGACGACGAATTGCATCGGCGCACCGCGCACGAGCGCCGTCGGGAAGACGACCTGGAAGTTCGGCTGCAGCTGCGTGCGATCCACCGCGCGCAGGCTGGTGACGCGCGTGGCGATCGGCACTCCCTGCAGCTGCCACTGCACCATGTCGCCGACCTTCACCCGCAGGCGTCGCGCCGCGCCGCTGTCGAGTGACACCTCGCCCGTGCCGCGTGGCGCGCCGCCGAACCAGTGGCCCGCGACGATGGTCTCCGTCGCGCTCATCGTATCCGCATACGTCGCCCGCCATTCCCGCCCGACGGCGCGCCTCGGCTGCCCCTGGTCGCCACGCGCGTCGCGCGGGCGCGCGTCGCTCGACGTGTCCGCCATCAATTGCGCGAGCGGCCGACCATTGATCGCGCCGATGCGCACGGTGAGGATGGGAATGCGCGTGAGCACCTTCGCGTGATGCAGCGCGAGCACCGAGTCCACGCCCGCACCCTGATCGGACTGGATATCGAAGAACACGACGTTCGCGTCGAGCTGCGCGATGCGGGCGGCCATGACCGCGAGGAGGGTGGACTGCGTCTGGTAGAGGGTGCCGATGAGGAACACGCCAAATCCCAGCGACACGACCACGGCCCGCGTCTGGTTGCCGGGGCGGTGCAGGCTGGCGATGCCATGCCGCATCGGAAAGGGCCAGCGCGGTCGCACGATCCGGCGCGCGCCACGCGAGAGCAGGGTGGCGGCCACCCAGAGCGCACCGATCACGACGAGGATCCCGATTGCGAAGGCCACGCCCTCCTGCCAGCGTCGCGCGCGCGCGAGGGTCACCACGAGGAGGCTCGCAACGGCGGCGACCGCGACGAATCGAGCGAGCCAATCGGCGCGCGTCCCAAGTGCGGCGCTGTCGTCCTCGCGTCGCAGCGCCTGCAGTGGCGACACACGACGCAGCGCCAGCAGCGGCTGGAGGGAGCACACGAGCGCCACCCACACACCGGTGGCGATACCATAGAAGATCGGTCCGGGCGCGAGGACGACGGTCATGCCCGCCGGGAGGTAGCGTCCGACCGCAGACCCGAGCGCGAACTGGAGGCCTACGCCGAGCGCCGCGCCCACCGTCGCGCCCACGAAGCCGAGCAGCGCGGCCTGCGTCACGTAGATACGCAACACCTGGCCACTCGTCGCGCCCAGGCAGCGGAGCACCGCCACCGTGTCGATCTTGCGGAGCACGAAGGCGCGCACGCCGCTCGCGACGCCGATGCCCCCGAGGAGCAGCGCGATGAGCCCGACGATCGCGAGGAAATTGCGGAGGTAGCCGATCGTCTCGCTCACGCGATTCGCATTCTGCTCGGCGGTGCGAACCCGTACGCCTCCTCGCGCGAAGCGCGGGGCGAAGCGCGACGAGAACAGCTCCTCGTCGAGCGGCGGTGCGAGACGGAGCACGATGTCCTGCTGCGAGCGGCTCCCCAGGCCGAGCAGGTGCGTGGCGGGAAGGAAGCGCGCGGGGATGTAGACGCGCGGCCCCAACGTCGTGGCGATCGCGACGTCGCTGGCGACGTCACGGATGGTGCCGATGATCGCGAAGCGCACACCGCCAAGCGAGAGCGAGTCACCCTCGTGCAATCCGAGCCCCGACAGCACGGCCGGATCGACCACGGCGTGAGGGCCGGACTGCAGCTTCGACCACGCGGCGACCGGCGCGGTACGCACCGCACCGAAGAATGGATACTCGCTCGTCACAGCGCGAACCTGCACGAGGCGCAGTGCCTCGCCGCCCCCGCTCGCCATTGACATCAGGCTCGTCTGCGATGCGACGGCGGTCCCGCGCGCCCGCAGGGAATCGATCACGTGCACCACGTCGGGCGGTAGCGAATCCCTCGGCGACATGGCGACGTCGCCGCCCACGAGGCTGCGGGCCTGGTCGTGGACGCCGCTCGTCGCATTCTCGGAGAGCGAGTCGATGGCCACGAGCCCCGCAACGCCGAGCGTGATGGACGACATGGAGAGCAGGAGCCGGCGGCGCGCCATGCGACTCTCCCGCCATGCGAGGGAGGCAAGGTGCCGAAGCGATGGACGCGTCATGTGCAGCGGAAGTTATCCTGCGGTAAGGTGGGTCTCGTACTTTCGTGCTCATCGCCTCTCGTCCCGCACCGGAGTCCTCATGTATCGCCTCGCGGCTGTGCTCGCCCTCGTGTCATCGCCTGTCGTGCTCGCCGCGCAATACAGCATCGCGCATCGGTACACGGTGGGGGGTGCAGGGAGTTGGGACTATGTCGTCCCCGATGCGGCGGGGCATCGCATCTTCATCGGGCGTCAGGATCGCGTGATGGTCGTCGGCATGGACGATGGCCGCCTCATCGGCGAGGTCACCGGTATTCATGGAGCGCATGGCACCGCAATCGACGCGGCGAGCGGGCATGGCTTCGCGACGTCCGGCGATGACAGCAGCATCGTGATGTTCGACCTGGCGACGTTGGAGCCACTCGGCCGGGCGCATGGAGCCGAGGATGCGGATGCCATCATCTTCGATGCGGCGTCACGGCGCGTGTTCTCGTTCAACGGCGATGCGCATTCGTCCACGGTCGTCGATCCCGCAACGGGCAAGGTCGTGGCGACCATTCCGCTCGGTGGAAAGCCCGAGTACGGCGTGGCGGCGGGCGACGGGATGGTCTACGCCAACCTCACGGACGTCAGCGAGGTCGTGGAGATCGACGCGCGGGAACTGAAGGTCGTGCGCCGCTGGCCCACGGGCGCGTGCAAACAGCCCGTGGCCATGGCGATCGACCTCGGGCATCGCCGGCTGTTCAGCGGGTGTCGCAGCGGCGTGATGGCGGTCTCGGACATTGCGAACGGCGTGGTCGTGGCGACTGTGCCGATCGGCGCCGGCACCGACGGCGCGGCGTTCGATCCATCGACGCACGACGCCTTCGCCTCGAATGCCGACGGCACGCTGACCATCATTCACCAGGACACGCCGGACGCGTATCGCGTGCTCCAGACACTCCGGACGGCGCCGGGCTCGCGCAACATGGGACTGGATACCGTCTCGCATCGGGTGTTCGTGGTGGCGGCGAAGATGGGGCCAGCGCCCGCTGAAGCCACGCCGTCAAACCCACGCCGGCGCCCCGTGGTGCTTCCGGGATCGTTCGAGGTACTGATCATCCAGCGATAGCGCGTGTCGCGGGTGACGATGGTGCTGATGGATGTCGATCATCTCGGCACTCGGAACCGCAGTTCTATTCCATCCTTCACCCCGATGCTGCTGTCCTACCGGCCGAGTGCACTCCAACCACCTCGGCCGATCCTGAAATGCCAATGCTGCGCATCGCCATCGTCACGCTTCATCTCGCTGTCGCGCCACTCGTTGCGCAGACAGTGGAAGCCGCGCGCGTTCACGCCGCCCTGGTGGGACACTGGTCGGGAACGCTCGAGTACAAGGACTACCGCGATCCAACGAAGCGCGTCACGCTTCCGACGATCATCGACGTGACGCCACGTTCGGCCGGTGGAACGTCACTGCATGTCGTGTACGATGACGGCCCGGGGAAGACGGTCGTGAGCGACGACCGCTTCGTGATCGCGGATGATATGAGATCATTCGATTGGACCGGCGTGAAGGACACCGTGCCTGAAGTTTTCCGCATGATCAGTGTGACACAGGATGGCGGAACCATTCGCATGGTCGGCGAGCGCGATGGGTCGGACAACGACGCACCAGCGACGCTGCGCGAGACGTTCACGATCACGGTGCGGGAACTTGTCGTCGTGAAGGAAGTCCGCCCAGCCGGTGGCACGTTTTCCTTCCGGCATACCTACAGGATGACGAGGTAGACGCGTGTTGGCCGCACCCTCCCGGACCGCGCGACGTAGAACCTCGACCATCGTACGAAAGGGAGCGCTCGTCGCCGTGCTCCTCGCGTGCGTGAGCTGCGCTCGCCATGGGAGTGCGAATGTCGATGGAGCAGGAGCAATGCCGGCAGCGCGCCCCGGACTCGCTGTCCTCGAAGGCGCTGCGACGATCACGCCTGACTCCCGCGAGATCATGGCAGAATGGGATATCTCGTTCGTCCCAGCGATGCGGGACAGCGCGGTCATCTCGTTGAACGCCGGCTTCCGCGTGACGGGCCTGCGCGGTCCGTTGGTGGAGCGATACAGCTCGGAAGTACAGGATGGTGTGCTGCGCGTCACGGTTCACCTGAAAGCGACGAGCGGCGCGAGTCCAACGACGGTGCACGTCGCCTATGCCGGTGTCCTCGAGGCGCCCGGCGACAGCATCAATGGATTGTCGCACGACTGGATCGAACTGGGTGCCGACTCCTACTGGCAGCCATCGGTGGACCTCGATCGCGATGTCGCGCGCGTGCGCCTGATCGTGCCCAATGGATTTACACTCGCCGCGAGCGGCTCCTTCGCTCGCGACGGCGACAGCGTGTTCGTGCTGACGAACGCCATCCCGCTCCCGGACGTCGCGTTCACCGGCTCACGGGCATTCATGCGCGCGGACTCCGGGGGCACAAGCGTCCTCTTTACGAAGCAGCGCACGCCACTGGTGGGGGTGCTGCTCGCAACGACCGAATCCTGTGCGCAGTACCTGAACGAAGTCTACGGCGCACGCGAATCACTTCCTCACCGTACCATGGTGCTCGCGCCGCGTGGCGGGCCCGGTTACGCGAGGAAGAATTACATCGTCATCACGCAGGTCGATACGTCGGCGGTCGGCGTCGCGCGCTTCGTGTGCCACGAGCTGGCGCACTTCTGGAGCCTGCGCGCGAATTCGCAGGGCCCGGACAACTGGCTCAATGAAGGCATCGCCGAGTTCGTCGCTGCACAGTATGTGCGCACCCTCATCGGGACGCGGGACTATGACAGCATCGTGGAGAGCTGGCGCAGGGTCGCGCAGAACCAGCCCGCGGTGTGGACGCCGCAGCTGACGAGACGTCCCAGCGGGATGGTGGCCTACCGCAAGGCGCCGTTCCTTCTCACGCAGTTGGAGGCGCACGTCGGGATGGAGCGCATGTCGCGAATCATCCAGCGGTACATGGTGGAGGAGATCACCACGACGCCGGAACTGCTGAAGGTGATCGAGCAGGAAGCCGGGTCCGGGAATGCCGAGTGGTTCCGCGTGCGTCTTTCGCAGTGAGCGAGTCAGGCCGCTCTATTTTCGATGCCCCTCGATGCGATGCGCACGAACGCCAGCAGGCCGAGAGGGAAGACGGTACCCAGCAGCGTCGCGAGGATGGACATCCGCGGAATCACGAAGCCGGTGAACAGGAACACTCCCAGGCACGTGAGCGCCGCCCGGGTCGCGAGCGACGACGCGCGCGTCGAGCGGCCTAACAGTGCGAAGCCCGCGGTGAACAACATCGCGCCCGCCACGATCCCGAGGATTCCAACCAGGAATGACTCGGGCGCGCCGGACACGACGCCACCTGCCCAGCCTTCCACCGTGGCATTCACGACCTGCATCGCGCCGATGACGATTGCCAGTGTGGCCATGGTGGTGGTCATGCGCACGCCACTGCCATTCGCGCGCCTCCGGGCGCGCCACACCTCGAGCCGGAGCGCCGGAGCACTCTTCAGGACATCCCACGTGATCTCGGACCAGAAGCTGACGACGTTCGCTCCCTTGTCGCGATGGTAGTCGCGGAACACGAGCATGACCTCGCGACCGTACTCATTTCGGAATTCGGCGGGAAATAGCTTGAGCATGACGGAAAACACCTTCTCGGCCGCGCTCATGCGGTCCTCGGGCCGATCAACTTGCTGTGTCGAGCCGCGCGAACGAGACCCTCGAGTCGCCGAGCCTCGGCGCGCGCGACCCTGACGCCAAACTTCGTGAGCCTGTAATAGCGGCGGCGCTCGTCGCCCGCGTCAGCGTCGTCGCGCGACTCGCACTCTTCAACGATGCCGTTCTCGAGCAGGCGCTTGAGTGTGCCGTACAGGGTACCGGGCCCTAGGCGGACCGAGTCCCCACTTCGCTCGGCCACCTCCTTCATGATCGCGTACCCGTGACGCTGCCCGTCCGAGAGCGCCAGCAGGACATGGAAGGTCGCCGTCGGCAGGGGGAGCAGGGACTCGGGCGATGGAGCCACAGCGGGCCTCGAAGAAGATTTCAGCATCAATGCTTGCCGACGATTGCGATAGGAGAAGGCGCTGACATCCGTAGCTCCGCGAGCACGTCCGTGATCGCTGCGATCAAGGAATCGGGCGCTTCATCCGGGATGTCGTGGCCACTGTTATGCACGATGCGTTGCCTTCCACGCGAGGACAGGCGTGCAAGCTTCGTCTGGATCTCGTGCTTCCAGACCTCCTCATAGGCCCTGGTCATCGGCACAATCCCCGCGCGGGTCAACTAGCACGACTGTCGTTATATCGACAGACGATATAGTACGAACCTGTGAAGATCTTGGGATTTGTCAAGCGTGAGGGTCAGCGCCAGAACGGAGGCAGCTGCGGAGCCGCGAGCAAGCGTTCGCGCAGCGTCGGATCGCGCACAGCAGCGCCCATGAGGCCGAGCGTCACGCCATGTGTGGGTCGCTCCACGACCTCGGCGGAATCACCAGCGCGCAGCGACCCGGCGCGAACGATCCGCAAGTATGCGCCGAGCCGCGACACCTGCATGAAGCGTCGCGTGAAGCGCGAATCGCCGAGCCGGATGCCGAGCTTGTAGCAGGGGAGCCTGGGCTGCGCGACTTCGAGCAGCACGTCACCCACGAGCCAGCGCTCGCCGACGACGCACTCGCCGAGCGCGATGCCCTCGACCGTGAGGTTCTCGCCGAAGAGGCCGGGCTCCGTCGCGATGCCTTCGACGTCGCGCCAGTGGTCGTAGTCTTCAGTGGCGTACGCATACACGGCCTTGTCGGGGCCGCCGTGCACGGTGCGATCGGCCTGGTCGTCGCCGACGAGGTTCACGCCCTCGACGCGCACGGATCCCGCGCCGATCGACGACTTCCAGATGCCAGTCTGGACGACCTCACCCTGCCATTCCACGCTGCGAACGGCGCCGACGTTCACGGAGACGACACGCGGACGTGGATTCGCGTTCGCCACTACGGTGCCGTCAGATGCAACCGCGAGCCGTCTGTGTGTCGGCATGGGCGAATGAGCGCGTGAGAGGGTCTTCGCGCAGAGAAGTTAGGAGCGTCTCGCCTCCAGGTCAAAGGCCGCACGCACTGCCCACTCGTGCGTCACTGCCGCCAAACCGCCACGGTACCGCGCACCTCCTCCGCCTGGTTGCCGTCGCGCGGATAGTACGCGATCACCGAGGCACCCTCAGGCGCCGCGCACATGAACCCGTGGGGGCTTGGCGATCGGACGCAGTTCGCATTCTCGATCGCGAGCATCGGAAGGCGATGCTCGGAAGCACCCACCATCGTCACGAAGTACACCTCCGACGATCGCGGCAACCGCCAGCGACGCATCGCACCGCCGCGGAGTGTCACGGGCACGGCGAGATGCTGGCCTGGTCTCATGCCGACGAACGTGCTCGCCGGGTCGTACACGTGCACGGACATGTACGCGTCGCGATCACCGACGCCGATGGTCAGCCCCGTCGAGCCGGCCGCCTTGCCGCGCAGCCGTCGCCGTCCGGATGCGTCGGTGACCACCGACACGAGGCTCGTGTCGGCGACGGCCACATGGCCGCGAAGCATGCTGACGAGCTCCCCGTCGGTGCCGAGCGCCTGGAACGACAGCTCCGGTTCGGCGGCGCCGCGCACGACGTGCGTCATCCACGCCGCCAGGACGCCGGCCACTGGCCGGCAGCGCAGC